>NZ_JAFIBU010000001.1:2635000-2907500 GCF_017833255.1 Paenibacillus sp. PvR098 | reverse complement strand
TTTCGGTCTTGGCAAAAATGTCAAAAGCTGATGCTTGCATCGGCCGCGGCGGACATGCTAAGATATCGTTCCTGCCGGTGAAACGGTAGCGAATAAACAAAGTTTGTTCCTTGAAAACTGGATATCGAAACAAAGTAACAATGCTGAATCATCCTTAGATCTTTGATCTATAACTACGCTAAGACTTCATGTCAAAGCATTGGTTAAGCTATAAAGAGCACACGGAGGATGCCTAGGCACCAGGAGCCGAAGAAGGACGTGGCGAACGACGAAATGCCTCGGGGAGCCGTAAGCAGGCTTTGATCCGGGGATGTCCGAATGGGGGAACCCGCATGTGGTAATTCGCATGTACCATGCAGTGAATACATAGCTGCATTGGAGGCATACGAGGGGAACTGAAACATCTAAGTACCCTCAGGAAAAGAAAACAAAAGTGATTCCGTCAGTAGCGGCGAGCGAAAGCGGATTAGCCCAAACCAGGAAGCTTGCTTTCTGGGGTTGTGGGACGTCAATGTGGGTTGAGCAGAGTAAGTGAAGCGGTCTGGAAAGGCCGGCCAAAGAAGGTAAAAGCCCTGTAGCTGAAATTCTGCGAAAACCCTAGACGGATCCCGAGTACCGCGAGACACGTGAAACCTCGTGGGAATCCGGCAGGACCATCTGCCAAGGCTAAATACTCCCTGGTGACCGATAGTGAAGCAGTACCGTGAGGGAAAGGTGAAAAGAACCGCGGGAGCGGAGTGAAAAAGAACCTGAAACCGTGTGCTTACAAGAAGTCAGAGCCCGTTAATGGGTGATGGCGTGCCTTTTGTAGAATGAACCGGCGAGTTACGTTCCCGTGCGAGGTTAAGGTGAGAAGCCGTAGCCGCAGCGAAAGCGAGTCTGAATAGGGCGCTTGAGTACGTGGACGTAGACCCGAAACCGTGTGATCTACCCCTGTCCAGGGTGAAGGTGCGGTAACACGCACTGGAGGCCCGAACCCACGAATGTTGAAAAATTCGGGGATGAGGTGGGGGTAGCGGAGAAATTCCAATCGAACTCGGAGATAGCTGGTTCTCCCCGAAATAGCTTTAGGGCTAGCCTCGGGAGATGCGTCGTGGAGGTAAAGCACTGATTGGGTGCGGGGCCCGCCAAGGGTTACCAAGTCCAGTCAAACTCTGAATGCCACAGACGTTATCCCGGGAGTCAGACAGTGAGTGCTAAGATCCATTGTCAAGAGGGAAACAGCCCAGATCATCAGCTAAGGTCCCCAAGTGTGTGTTAAGTGGGAAAGGATGTGGAGTTGCACAGACAACCAGGATGTTGGCTTAGAAGCAGCCACCATTTAAAGAGTGCGTAATAGCTCACTGGTCGAGTGACTCTGCGCCGAAAATGTAACGGGGCTAAACACACCACCGAAGCTATGACTAGACGTCTATGACGTCATGGGGTAGGGGAGCGTTGTAATCGGGTTGAAGCTAGATCGTGAGGACTGGTGGACTGGTTACAAGTGAGAATGCCGGTATGAGTAACGAAAAGATCAGTGAGAATCTGATCCGCCGAAAGCCTAAGGGTTCCTGAGGAAGGTTCGTCCACTCAGGGTTAGTCGGGACCTAAGGCGAGGCCGAAAGGCGTAGTCGAAGGACAACAGGTTGAAATTCCTGTACCACCGTGAACCGTTATGAGCAATGGGGTGACGCAGAAGGATAGTGACGCGAGCTGATGGATGCTCGTCCAAGCAGTAAGGCTGATGTGTAGGCAAATCCGCACATCATTAAGGCTAAGCTGTGATGGGGAGGGAAAATTACAGTACCGAAGGTCATGAGTTCAGGCTGCCAAGAAAAGCCTCTAGCCAGGGAGAAGGTGCCCGTACCGCAAACCGACACAGGTAGGCGAGCAGAGCATGCTAAGGCGCGCGGAAGAACTCTCGTTAAGGAACTCGGCAAAATGACCCCGTAACTTCGGGAGAAGGGGTGCCTCGGTAGGGTGAATAGCCCGAGGGGGCCGCAGTGAAAAGGCCCAAGCGACTGTTTAGCAAAAACACAGGTCTGTGCGAAGCCGCAAGGCGAAGTATACGGGCTGACGCCTGCCCGGTGCTGGAAGGTTAAGGGGAGCGGTTAGGAGCAATCCGAAGCTGTGAACCGAAGCCCCAGTAAACGGCGGCCGTAACTATAACGGTCCTAAGGTAGCGAAATTCCTTGTCAGGTAAATTCTGACCCGCACGAATGGCGTAACGACTTGGGCGCTGTCTCGACGAGAGATCCGGTGAAATTTTAATACCTGTGAAGATGCAGGTTACCCGCGACAAGACGGAAAGACCCCATGGAGCTTTACTGCAGCTTGATATTGGACTTTGGTACGATCTGTACAGGATAGGTGGGAGCCTGAGAAGCATGAGCGCCAGCTTGTGTGGAGGCGACGTTGGGATACCACCCTGATCGTATCGGAGTTCTAACCTGGTACCGTGATCCGGTATGGGGACAGTGTCAGGTGGGCAGTTTGACTGGGGCGGTCGCCTCCTAAAGAGTAACGGAGGCGCCCTAAGGTTCCCTCAGAATGGTTGGAAATCATTCGAAGAGTGCAAAGGCATAAGGGAGCTTGACTGCGAGACAAACAGGTCGAGCAGGGACGAAAGTCGGGCTTAGTGATCCGGTGGTACCGCATGGAAGGGCCATCGCTCAACGGATAAAAGCTACCCTGGGGATAACAGGCTTATCTCCCCCAAGAGTCCACATCGACGGGGAGGTTTGGCACCTCGATGTCGGCTCATCGCATCCTGGGGCTGAAGTAGGTCCCAAGGGTTGGGCTGTTCGCCCATTAAAGCGGTACGCGAGCTGGGTTCAGAACGTCGTGAGACAGTTCGGTCCCTATCTGTCGTGGGCGTAGGAAATTTGAGAGGAGCTGTCCTTAGTACGAGAGGACCGGGATGGACGTACCGCTGGTGTACCAGTTGTCTCGCCAGAGGCACGGCTGGATAGCTAAGTACGGAAGGGATAAGCGCTGAAAGCATCTAAGCGTGAAGCCCCCCTCAAGATGAGATTTCCCAATTAGTAAGACCCCTTGTAGACGACGAGGTTGATAGGTTCGGGGTGGAAGCGCGGCAACGTGTGGAGCTGACGAATACTAATCGGTCGAGGGCTTATCCAAATACATGAACTTCAGCATGCTTTGTTTCGATCCAGTTTTCAGGGCGCAAACCTGAATATGTTTGGTGATGATGGCGGAAGGGAACCACGCGTACCCATACCGAACACGAACGTTAAGCCTTCCAGCGTCAATGGTACTTGGACCGCAGGGTCCTGGGAGAGTAGAACGTCGCCAAGCATTATTCCCTGATAGCTCAGTTGGTAGAGCACTCGACTGTTAATCGAGTTGTCACAGGTTCGAGTCCTGTTCGGGGAGCCATACTTGCTTCCATAGCTCAGTAGGTAGAGTGCATCCATGGTAAGGATGAGGTCACCGGTTCGATTCCGGTTGGAAGCTCCATACATATAAGGCCCGTTGGTCAAGGGGTTAAGACACCTCCCTTTCACGGAGGTAACAGGGGTTCGAATCCCCTACGGGTCACCACTTATGGAGGCTTAGCTCAGCTGGGAGAGCATCTGCCTTACAAGCAGAGGGTCGGCGGTTCGATCCCGTCAGCCTCCACCATATTATGCCGCTGTAGCTCAACTGGTAGAGCAACTGACTTGTAATCAGTAGGTTGGGGGTTCAAGTCCTCTCGGCGGCACCAGTAACATTCAATACATATTGTTGGGGATTAGCCAAGCGGTAAGGCAACGGACTTTGACTCCGTCATGCCTAGGTTCGAATCCTAGATCCCCAGCCATGTATGAGCCATTAGCTCAGTTGGTAGAGCACCTGACTTTTAATCAGGGTGTCGTAGGTTCGAGTCCTACATGGCTCACTTTCATTACGCGCGTATGGCGGAATTGGCAGACGCACCAGACTTAGGATCTGGCGGGCGACCGTGGGGGTTCAAGTCCCTCTACGCGCATACTATACAAAAAGTCCCTTAGAACTATTCGTTCTAAGGGACTTTTTGTATAGTAATACTTATAGTTGTTGTGGACTGAAACACTGGAGACTTCACTCTCTTCAATAAAGAGTTGGTTTAATAGCTGTTTGTGGCATCCGCTATCTCCAGCGTAACCCATGAGATCATTTTTTCTGTTGGCTTCGACGATAGCAAAGAGTATATATTTTGGTTTCAATGGAGAGGATTAAAAAGAATTTGACAGACGGTATAAGTGTGTTATAATCTTATTTATAGAAACAAACTAATATATTAGATATTAGATTATGTTAGTGGAATTCGTTGATAGGAAATGAACGGGGAGGATCAATGGGAACAGGTTTCAAAGTTATCCACTCTCTGTTGTAGACTAGTAATGGATACGAATGACCAGAAGACAATAGATAGGAGTGTAAGCATGAGCTCAAAACAAGTGGCAATTGTTACTGGCGGTTCGTCAGGTCTGGGCCTTTCCGTTGTCCAACGATTTGTCGAAAAAGGCTTGACCGTTGCTATGATCGATATTGCAGCGGAAAACGGAGAAGCACAGAAAAATAGGTTAAGAGCTGAAGGTCACGATGTGCATTTCTTTACGGCCGATGTATCTAACCAAGAGAGTGCCAGAGAAGTTGCAGAGAAGGTCTTCGAAGCATTAGGGAGTATTCATATCCTGGTTAACGCGGCGGGAATCATCAGACGTTCTCCTAACGTAAAAGTAACGGACCAGGAGCTTAAAGGAGTCCTAGATGTTAATCTAAATGGAACCGTTTACATGTGTCAAGCGGTTCAACCATTTATGGCCGAAGGCGGCGGCGGAGCAATCGTTAATTTTGCTTCAATGCTAGCCCATTATGGAAGTAAGAATCTGCTGTCCTACGCTGCCTCAAAGGGTGGAATAGTTCAGATTACAAAATGCTTGGCAGTAGATTGGGCTGAATTTAATATTCGTGTCAACGCTGTTAGCCCTGGATATATCGAGACACCATTGTCATCTGGTGCTACGAGAGATCCTGTCTTTAAGGAGAGAATCCTTTCGAGAACTCCGCAAAGGCGTTTTGGTTCGCCGGAAGAAGTTGCTGCGGCGATTGATTTTCTAAGTTCAATGGATGCGAGCTTTATTACGGGTGCTGTTCTGCCTGTAGACGGCGGACTCCTTGCAGGTGACCCTTCTTTATTCCCACCTGCATAATATAGCAACAACAATAAAACAAAATTTGGAGGAGATTACAAATGGCACAAACTTTAGACGAATTCACACAGATGGTTGGATTACCGGATCAGGCAATTGATATTGACGAGATTCCTTGGGTTCCACAAACAGATCGCGTATGGTTTAAACCGGTTCGTTTTGATTTGGCTACAGGACGCTGGATTAACCTGTTGAAAGTATTGCCGGGCGGTACAGTAAACCGTCACCGTCATACCGGCGGTCAAGTAATGGCATACACGATTCAAGGCCAATGGCGCTACCTGGAAAGAACATGGGTTGCTAAACCGGGTACGTTTGTTTATGAGCCACCGGGTGACATTCATACGCTTGTTATTGATGGCGAAGAAGAAATGATCACTCTGTTCATCCTAGAGGGTACCATTCAGTATTTGGACGATAACGATCAGGTATTCTATCAAGACGATGTCTTTACTAAATTGAAGCTCTATAAAGAATATTGCGAAAAACACAATATTCCAGAAAGAAACTTGCTGTACTAAAATTGATACGCACATTGATGATTTAATATAGCAAGATAGACGTTATCCACACAAACCGCATTATACACAAAAGTATCTATCGACTTGTTACGATGGGTACTTTTGTTTTTTAAGCCAAGAGCTAGGCCTGAGTAGTTTTGAAAGTGATTAAGTTTACCTAATATAATGAAGAGATGGGGAGCTTATATGAAAAAAATTATTAATCCTAGACCGGAGATTGATGAATCTAAAATCAAGCCTTTTCGTGATATGGACGATGTGTTATCGTTATCGTGTGTGGTCGGTGATGCGATGCAGCGTAATCAAGTCATGAGGCATGATATGAAACCAAAAGCGGCAGAGAAGAAGATCATTGGTCCCGCGATTACGGTCAAATTAACCGCAGGCGATATTGTGGATTGCTTGGAAGTGTTCGAGGTTGCCAAACCTGGTGACGTAATCGTAATAGATGCATTCGGGGAAACGGAAACCTCTATTTGGGGAGGTTTAATGTCAGGTTTAGCAAGAAACGCAGGTGTCGTAGGCGCGGTGATTGACGGAAGCTGCAGAGATACGGACGAATCTAGAATGCTTGGATTCCCTGTCACTGCGAAGGTTTCTGGTCCAAGGGCCGCACACACGGCGTATTCTGGAAGAAAAGAGCCCGTAGAAATTAACGTTCCTATTAGCTGCGGCGGGGTTATTGTTCAACCTGGCGATCTTATTGTGGCTGACGAGATCGGTGTTGCTGTTGTCCCTTATCAACAATTGGAAGAGGTATACGCCAATGCGCGTGAACAGGCGGATAAGGAAATCGCTACCCGGGAAGAAATATTGAAAGGTGCGTCTGTAGAGGAGTTGCTTCGTAAATTCGGTAGAATTTAATGTAAAGGCTGGTTGCGATGTTCAGAATAACCATTGATACCGGAACGACCAATACCCGTGTTGTTTTATGGAAGGGTTACGATGTCGTTGACTCTCTATCCGCCGAGGTTGGAGTTAGAACCACCGTAATTAACGGTCATAACGAAGAGTTGAAATCGACGATCAGCGAACTGATTACAAGGGTATTACAAACCAATGATTTGAATTTAAATTCCATTGATTTAATTGCAGCTTCAGGTATGATTACATCGAATGTGGGGCTTGTGGAAGTACCGCATATCCCCTCACCTGCAGGAATGGAGTCACTTTCAAAAAGCATGGTTTGCAAGCGGTTTCCTGAAATCGTCGATCAAGACATATGGTTTGTCCCCGGAGTGAAAAGCATATCTCCTTCTTCTGCAGCAAAGGATGAGGTTATTGATATTATGAGGGGAGAAGAGGTAGAAACCTTTGCATTAGTGGGAAAGCTTAATGTAGTAGGACCTGCACTCTTCATATTGCCCGGCTCGCATACAAAATTTGTTTTCCTCGATTCGCAGGAACGCATAACGGAAAGTCTTACAACCCTTACAGGTGAGCTTCTTTCGGCCGTGTCTAATCATACGATTATCGCAAATGCAGTGGATAAGTCTTATGCCACGACATTGCTCCCGGACCGGGTAATTCAAGGATATCAGCATGCCAAACAAGCGGGTCTAAGCCGCGCGGCATTTTCCATTCGAGTATTGGACCAATTCTCAGAGCTTAGCGTGAATGAGAAAGCAAATATGCTTATGGGGGTTATTTTCGCTGAAGATCTCCGGGCCATCCTTCATCATTCGGCCATTGCCGCTTCAGAACAGATTCCGGTATATATAGCGGGAAAAGAGATTGTAAGGGATGCGCTCGCCTTGCTTTTTGCCTTTGAGAAGTACGAGGGAGATATCATTCCTGTAGAATCGCAAACCATGAATCACTTGGCTGGATATGGTGTGCTGCGTATTGCAGAAAACCACGGGTTAATTTCCCAATGACATTCAAAGCAAGTTTACTTTAAACTAAGAGGATAAACAGTCTGATATTTTACATTTTACATTTCTACATGTAAAATTGCACTTAGAGATCACGAGAATGAAACGGGTGCATGAATCCGATATACTTTGGACATGCACCTTGAACAAGAGGGTGATAAGATGATTATATTTGACAACAGTAATCTTCATGAGCGTGTATATGGGTACTTGCGGGATAAAATACTAAACAATGAGCTAAAACCAGGCTCAAAAATCATCTATGAAGATATCATCAAAGAGTTAGGGGTTAGTCGAACACCGCTTCGGGATGCGATTAATAGGCTGAAACAAGACGGTCTGATTGATGTTAAGCCTCGATCTGGCTCCTTTGTCAATATGCCAAATGTAAAGGATATCGAAGATTTATATGATGTAAGGAAAGCTTTGGAGCTTAAAGCCATTACCATAGCTTCACGTATAATGCCTAAAAGTCAAATTCAGTTATTGATCGATGAAGCAGACAGAGCGGAAGAGGCGATTCATCAAGGAGATATGAAGCCTTTTTTTGAGGCCGACAGGAATCTTCATCGAACGATTATTCAGCATTCCAATAATCAATTATTAGTATCCATTATGGGCACATTGGAATTGAAGATTAAATGGTATGGGGTTATTATTACCAAGAATTATGACAGACCTAGGAAAGCAAACGAAATGCACAAGAAGATTTTGGGAGCTCTTTACGATTCGAACTTAGAAGAGGCCATACAGTTAATGGAACTGCATATCGACGAAATTAAACATCATACCGTTGAAGACTATTCATGACTACCGCAGCGAGGCTTATTTCAAGCGATGCTCGTGACTGCCTATCCTCATATCTAGTATGACATGTATACGCCTCCGGTTCTAGAGGGGTCATGCCTTGAGCATGTCCCGCTTTGTACCGTTCTTAGAAAAGAACAACCTTCTTGACGATTAACAAGAACCATTCAGTCATCTCATAATCCATGCGATAGTGGTCCGCGACTTTCCATACACTCGCGTTCAAAGCATAAGACACAAAATGATCAAAAATAAATTGACAGAAGCTTTATATGTGATATAATGTGAATTATCAAATGAAAACTAATATATTAGATATTAGCTTCCATTATTTCGGTAATTTAATTTACTGAACAAAAATGATCATATGGAATAAAGGTATTATTTACTCCCTGTTGAGATGTTCAAAAGGAAGTGAAAGGCTAGGAAGCTATACCATAGTTGATCAATGAGACTTTAGTCAAGCGGTATTTGTGGACAGGCCGTTCGTCACGGCAAGTCGTAGATACTAAGTGATGCGAAATATTTAAACGTTTCCAACGAAAGAGGAACGCATCATATAAGCACTCTGTTGGAACCGGTTACAAGTATTGACGCTTTACTAGTATCACAACAATAGGAGGTTGGAATGTATGGAAGCGTCAACGACGAAGAAAGCTTCTAAGTTTAATCATGGAATTATCGATTGCGATGTGCACCAAGGAGTCAAAAGCTACGATGATTTAAAGCCTTATATGCCGCGGGTATGGTGGGATAGACTGAAGGCCCACAATGCAACGCTTCCGTTTCTTATGTTTCGCCCTATTCCATTGGAACGCAATGATGCAGCTCCAGGCAACGGACTTCCATCGGGTTCAGACCCAGAATTTGCGAAGGTCGATTTGCTGGACCGCTACAATATAGAGAGAGCCGTTCTGACCGGCAACCTGCTTTCGATCTCTGCCCACAACAATCCGGATTATGCTGCAGCGCTGGCTTCCGCATTCAACGATTATACGATGGACACGTGGATTCCGAGCGATGAGCGCTGGTTGGGCTCCATCGTGGTAGCTACGCAAGACCCGCTGCTCGCAGCAAAAGAGATCGATCGTCTGGGTTCACATCCGAGAGTGGTTCAGGTGCTTCTGACATCCGCATCGCGCGAACCGTACGGACAACGCCGTTACTACCCGATCTACGAAGCGGCAGCACGTAACAACCTGGTGATTGGTATTCACGGCGGCGGCGAAGGAGACGGAATTAACCCCTCCACTACGGCAGCAGGGTATCCGACGACGAACTTTGAACGGCACAACATCCTGGCCATCCATCATATGTCGCAGCTGAATAGTATCGTATGTGAAGGCGTTTTCGAAAGATTCCCAACATTAAAGGTGGCATTCATCGAGGGCGGTTTGGCATGGCTTCCGCATCTGATGTGGAGAATGGACAAAAACTTCCGAGCAATGCGCAATGAAGTGCCATGGTTGAAGTATAAACCAAGCGAATATATCCTTAAGCATGTCCGCTTGACGACCCAACCGATCGAAGAGCCGGATAATAAGGAACTGGTACAAATGTTCCAATTGATGCATGCAGAAAAAACGGTTATGTTCTCGACGGACTACCCGCACTGGGATAATGACACGCCATTATTTGTGCTCAATAAATTGCCTGAAGAGATGCGCCGCCGCGTAGCGTACGAGAACGCTGCTGAGATGTATCAGCTGCAAGAAAGAGGTTTACTAGCAGGAGGTGTAGCGAAATGACGAAGCACGATGTAGTCGGAGTAGAAGAGTTGGAAGCTGGAGCCTGCAAGATTACAACGATTGAGGGAAAAAGCATCGGCGTCTACTACAACGGTAATGAATATTATGCTATCCGTAATGTGTGTCCTCATCAGCAAGTCGAACTGTGTAAAGGTAAGTTTACAGGTACGACATTGGAATCCAAGCCACATGAGTACATTTATGGAAGAGAGGGCGAGATCCTGACTTGCCCTTGGCACGGATGGGAGTTCGACGTGAAGACGGGTAAGGCATTGGTCGACCCTGATCGATACAGAGTAAAGGTGTATGACGTATCGATTGAAAATAACAGAGTATTGGTACACATGGATTAATTGCTGTAATCGACTGAGCATAACTCTCGTTAATTTTATCGATAATTTTCTGGATAAAATTATCGATAATATAGTATAGGGGTTCTAGGAGCTGAAACATGATAACGCTTAAATTGGATCCAGAAGGGGATTCACTCAGTGAACGCGTCTATCTGTCTTTAAGAAAAGCGCTCTTAACGGGAGAACTTTATCCTGGTTTCCGGTTGGTTGTTTTGGATATAGCCAATTCTCTTGGTATTAGTCAGGCCCCAGTTAGAGAGGCCATGGAACGGCTAAAACAAGAAGGCTTGCTTATCAGCAAGCATCATAAGGGTTCGTTCGTATCCGATATCACGCAGCAAAAAATAGATCATATTTACGAAATGCGGGAACTGATTGAGGGATATGCAATAAAGAAAACAATCCCTACCTTGAAGTCAAGCGATTTAGATCATTTAAACCAATTGTATCTTGAAATGAAAAGATGTGCCCAAGAGGATGATGTATTCCAACTAATGGAGTATGACATGCGTTTCCATGGTTTTTTCTATGAACGCTGTGGCAACGAAGTAATAACTCAATTATGGAATCAGATCAATATCCAAATCAAAAGATTCATTGCGGTCGCGACCCAGATCTATTTTCCGAATTTGGAAGCGATTGCGGATAGTCACATTCCGCTTCTCCGTTCTCTAGAAAACGGTGACGTTAATGAAGCAGAACAAATCTTTAGCAAACATATCAAGGTCTGGTGGCGGATGAAAAAATGATATGTCCACACGCAGAGTATAATGAAAGAAGGGAGTGAGAGGAATTGCCAGGGTGGCCTCAGTCATATTATGACACACTGCAGCAAAGTTTGTACTCCGCCGTCATTTCCGATATTTTGGATTCTCTAGGTTACCGAAATCAGACCATGTATCCAGATATTCGGCCGTTGATCCCGGATATGGTTGTCGTTGGTCGAGCCAAAACGGTCCAGGTGGCTGATGTCCATCGGATTCCCGATAAACCGTATGAGAAGCAGATTCAAGTACTGGACGCCATTCAACCAGGCGAGGTATTCGTCGGGGCGGTAAGCGGTTCCAAGCGTTCGGCCTTTTTTGGAGAACTGATGTCAACAGCAACACAGGTTGCTGGCGGCAGAGGGGCCATTATTGACGGGATGGTTAGGGACGCCAAGAAAATCCTGGATTTGAAATTCCCGGTATTTTCCTTAGGTTTTCGGCCTACCGACTCCTTGGGACGAAATGAAGTGATTGAGTACGACGTTACGATCGAATGTGGTGGAGTTACCATTCAGCCGGGAGATCTCATTTTTGGCGACATGGATGGGGTTGTCGTGGTTCCGAAGGCAATAGAAAAGCAGGTCATTGAGCAGGCCCTGGATAAGGTCAGCGGAGAAAATTTGGTTCGCGATAAAATTCGCGAAGGCATGAAGGTTTCAGAAGCGTTTCAAACCTATGGTATATTATAAAAATTTTAATTTAAACTAGGGGGAAATAATATGAAAAAGACAATGAAACTTGGTTCGGCTGGATTACTTCTAGGAGTAACTGTACTGGCTTCAGCCTGTGGCAATCAATCAGGAGGTTCGACAGATTCAGGGAGTGCACCAAAAGAGGCTGTTAAATTCCCTACAAAGCCAATCGAGCTTATCGTTCCTTACGCTGCCGGCGGTGGAACGGATCTTGTAGGCCGTGCTATAGCTGAAGCGCTGAAGCCTGTGCTTGGACAAGATGTAGTGGTTGTCAATAAAACAGGAGGTTCCGGTGCAGTAGGAACGAATGAAGTCGCTCAAGCCAAAGGCGACGGGTACAAAATGGTAGTGGCGACACGTGAGATTGTCTCGAATCCGCTGCTCGGCCTCGCGCCATTTAAAACAAGCGATTTTAAGTTTGTGGCAAACCTCAACAGAGACCCTGCCTTGATCGTCGTTTCCTCCAAATCGAAATATAAGACGTTTGAGGACCTGCTTGGCGATATCAAAGCGAACCCTGGAAAGCTGAACTTTGCTTCATCCTCCACGCCTAGCTTGTATGGTACTCCATTTGCTGAAGCGGCAGATTTGGATTATGTTACGATTCCTTTCCAAGGTACAGCTCAGGCGGTTGTAGAGGTGCTCGGCGGCAGAGCTGAATTCGGGATTTACAATCCTGGCGAAGTAAAATCGCAAATTGAAAGTGGAGATTTGCTTCCGCTCGCTGTAATGAATGAGAACCGACTTGAAGGATTCTTTAAAGATGTGCCGACCGTGAAGGAAAAAGGAATTAACGTTGATTGGGCCGGAACTTACCGCGGTATTGCAGTACCTGACGACACTCCGGATGAAATTGTGAAAATTTTGGAAGAAGCTGTTGGTAAAGCAGTGCAGGATCAAAAGTTTGTTGATTTCATGAATAAACAAAACCTGTTTATTGATTACTTAAATGCAGCAGAATTTGAAGAAATGATCAAGAATGATACTGTAGCATTGGATGCTATTGTACAAGTCGTTAAAAAGCAAAAGTAATAGTCACTAGGAATGGGGGCGGGGCATGATCTGGTCACTTCCCCCTCCCCTTTTACGGTTTGACCCTCTACTTCTGAGAAAGGGTGTGTAGGATTGAGAAACGCGGGTTTGTGGGCGTCTTTACTATTGCTCGTATTTTCTATATTTATGTTTTGGCAGTCTTTATCTTATCCTTACTATACCTCTTCCGGTCCTGGACCCGGATTTCTGCCTAGATGGATAGGCGGCGCTTTAATTGTACTCTCTCTTTTGTATATGTGGGAATCGATTAAAAAAAGTGTGATTTATTTTACGGATATATTGCCCAAAGGAAGGCCATTAATAAGTGTGCTTGTTGCACTTGGATCGCTCCTCGTATTTATTGCGATTGTAGGTTTTGCTGGGTTTGTTATTTCCGCTATTGTGCTACTGTTCATCTCGTTGGTTCGCGAATATAAATGGTATTCGGCATTAGGTATATCGATTGTCACTTCATTATTTGTATTTTATGTTTTTTATACGTTGTTGGGTGTTCCACTACCTGTGAACGCACTCGGATGGTAAGGAGGAAATAGTTTGGAGTCGTTTACACAACTAATAATGGGATTTGAGACAGCGCTGAGTTGGTGGAATCTTCTATACTGTTTAATTGGAGTTACCATAGGGATGCTGGTTGGCGTATTGCCCGGCCTAGGCCCTACAACTGCTACAGCTCTTTTGCTACCGATCACTTTCTCGATGGAACCTGTATCTGCCATCATTATGCTAGCAGGTATCTATTACGGTTCCCTTTATGGAGGCACCATCACTTCCGTCTTGATTAATACTCCAGGTGAAGCGGCCTCCGTTATCACTTGTCTCGATGGTCATCCGCTCGCCAAACAAGGCCGGGCTGGAACTGCACTCGGGGTTGCGGGTATCGGTTCATTCATCGGGGGCATTTTCACGACGTTAGGTCTCGTATTTGTGGCCCCGCCACTCGCTGCAATGGCCTTACAATTCGGTCCTCCGGAATTTTTTGCTCTGATTGTAGTAGGTCTGGTCATGGTTATTGGATTAATGGGAAAATCATTAATTCGCGGATTGATTTCTGCCCTTCTGGGTTTGATCTTGTCCTTGGTTGGGATGGACACGATTTCAGGAGCAGTGCGTTTTGATTTAGGTCAGCCCTTTTTAATGAGCGGTTTGGATTTTGTCACGATCACGATGGGTTTGTTCGGAATTTCCGAGGTGCTTTTCGGGATGGAAAACATGTCGAAGGCGCAAAAACCTGCCAAGGTAAAAGGACTTCTCCCTAGACGGGAAGAATGGCCGCCTACTTTAAAGGCGATAGGCCGAGGCACCGGAATTGGATTTTTAACAGGTCTCATTCCAGGTTCAAACTCCGTTATTCCTGCTATTCTGTCGTATTCCTTGGAGAAGAAGCTTGCAAAGGACCCTTCACGGTTCGGTAAAGGTGCGATCGAGGGCGTTGCAGGACCTGAAACAGCGAACAATGCCTATTGCGGATCGGCTATGATTCCATTGTTCACACTGGGAATTCCAAGTTCACCTACGATTGCTATTCTTTTTGGAGCTTTTATCATGCATGGCCTTACACCAGGCCCCACGTTATTCCAAACCAACCCTGACATTGTTTGGGCGATTATTGCCAGCATGTTCATCGGAAATACGATTCTTCTTATCATGAACTTGCCTATGGCGGGGATGTGGGCGAAAATTGCCATGGTTCCAGGGAAATTGCTTTATCCTATGATTATTGTTGTTTCCGTAATCGGAGCTTATAGCGTAAATAATAACCTTTGGGACGTAGCGATCATGTTCTTGTTCGGTATTGTAGGGTATTTTATGAAAAAATTGGATATTCCGTTGGCGCCTCTCGTGCTGACGTTCGTTCTTGGTAAAATGTTAGAAACGTCATTGCTGCAATCGTTAATGTTCTTCAAGGGTGACATGATGGGCTTTTTCCACCGCCCTATTTCTGGTACTTTACTTGTGATTGCTATTATTATTATGATCTTTAGCATTTACTCCAGTGTAAAGAACAAAAGAGGATTCCTTGCGGACGACGTTGAAGCGTAATCTATTAAAACCCGATTGTTTAATAACACTATGAGATCTATACGATGGAACCCAGTGCCTTTCAGGTAGCTGGGTTCGCGTCGTTATCTGCTAGTACTAATTGTCCTTAAGCAAGGAGGAGACTCGGTTTGTCGCTTCTTTGATGGTAGCGATCATTTCGGGTTCTCTTTTCTCCTGAGCAGTGACGAACGGAATAGAGATGCTCATACTGGCAATCATATGGTTGGTGGAATCATAGATGGGAGCAGCAAAGCAGATACAGGCTTCATAGGATTCTCCATCATCTTTGCTGTAACCTCTCTCTCGTATTCGTTCCAGTTCAGCAATGAGGTCATCTAAGTTGGTGATCGTATTGGGGGTCATTTTTTCAAATGTATATCCCGCATAGAGCATCCTGATCTGATCATTGGAATGAGCGGACAAAAGCATCTTACCAACAGCCGTAACATAAGCGCTTTGAGCCCTGCCAACCTCCATATGATAGCGCAGGGGATTGGTTGATTCTTCATAAGCAACGTAGACGATATCTAAGCCGTCTAGAACAGCCAAGTGGACATTTTCGTTAAATTTAATTTTGATTTGTTTCATAATAGGTTTGGCGATTGGAACTAAAGGAGTGGCAGACATCATATTGGAAAATTGATAAAATTTGGATCCGAGAAAAAGCTTACGGGACTCATCCATCTTTAAGTATCTTCTTTGCAGCATGGTATGCACCAACGCATGGATGCTGCTATCCGCAATATTGAGCTTTTTGCCCAGCTCTCGAATATGAAGCCCGTCATTATGCTTGACTAGCTCTTCTAATATATCAAACACTCGGTCTGCCGATTTGACAGGCATAAATGGTTTGTTTTTCATCGGACAACCCCCATATGTACATGATGATAACTTAATTATAGCATAGCAGGCACGGTCTAAGTATAATGTCCTATCATTGGGTGTTTGTCCTGCCGGAGTAGAGAAGTTGTCTATTCTGGATGAGCTAACATCGAGAATCAAGATCCAAACCATCCCCGAATCTATTCCGACTACAGTGTTCCCTTAAATACTACGATAAAATCCCAACTCCATCTCGAGCTGTTCGAATCGTTTATTCGGTAGAGCAGCCGCGGCGTAAGGAGTCCTCGATGATGCTCTTATCTTGTCGAAACAAACTCACCTTCAATAAAAAACATATCCGATGTCCACAAAAGTGACGAGAAACAATGGTTTTATGGCTCTGAAGGCTCTATGTATTAGCCATAAGATCAGTAGAATACGTTGCACTTTTTATCATATATGAAAATGAATTCCTTGTATATGAAATTTGAGGAATTTTATCATTGACAAGAAAGCGGATACAAAGTAATATATTGCATATATACAAAACATAATATCTCATATGTGAAATCCAGTGATTTCAGTCATTGATTTAAAGAGCAGTAAAGATGGCTGAAAGACATGATTTCAAACTAATGAAAGCGATTCCAGTAAATACATAAAGAGAAGGGCGCTATTTCATGAAAAAAGGAAGTACTGCCATACTGGAAGGCTTGCTTGAAAGGGGGACGGGATCATTTGCATTGTAGAATTGGAAAAACGAGTAAGTCTGACAAACTGATGATGTTGGATAGGGGTACTTATAACGCATAACCCACATAGTAGTTTTTAATTCATCAAAGGAGTGGTAAAATATGGCAATATCTGAATCCAAAACACCGGAAAAGAAAGTTCGAATGAAACGCTCCATTATTGACTGTGACGTTCATCATCTTGCCCCAGTCTCTGCAATAAAAGACAATTTGCCGAGGTTCTACCGTGATCAGATTGATTTATGGGGATGGCGGCTTCCAGGCCCAATCTACTTAAACGGAGGGGTACAGGGCTTGACAGTGGACTCTACTCCTCCTGATGGATCCAATCCTACTGGCGGTCGCGGTGACATGGAATACTTGAGAACGCAGCATATGGATCCGTTTAATGTCGAGTACGGTATATTAACCGGCAGTGATTACTCGTTCCAGGCATCGCCAGATCCTGACTACGCAGCAGCCCTTTGTTCCGCACTCAACGACTATACAATAGAGCACTGGACTTCGAAGGACAGCAGGTTGAAAGGCTCCGCGTTCATTGCGAAGCAGGATCCGCTGCTGGCAGCCAAAGAGATCGACCGGATCGGTTCGCATCCGGACATGGTTCAGGTTATCGTGGCGAGCGGTGCTGAGAAGCCATACGGAAACCGTTTTTACCATCCGATTTATGAGGCTTGTGTCCGGCATAACCTACCATTTAACATCCACGTGCTTACGGAAGGGCTCGGCATCAATACAGGACCGACAGGCGCAGGTTACGTCACTTATTATCCCGAGTACAGGGCTGCAAGACCGCAGGTGATGATGGCACACCTGGCCAGCTTCATCTTTGAAGGGGTCTTCGAGAAATTCCCGACGTTGAAGGTCGTGCTTCAGGAAGCCGGAGCGTTTTGGATCGCGCCTTTTTTATGGAAGCTCGATGCCGACTGGAAAAGCCTTCGCTTCCAGACACCATGGGTGAAAAAAGCGCCTAGCGAATATTTCCGCAGCAATGTTAGAGTGACCTCGCAGCCGATTGAGGCACCGCCAAGCACCGAGCTGTTCCAGCAAATGATGAAGGCTGTTTATGCCGATGAATGCATGATGTACTGCAGCGATTTCCCGCATTGGGATTTTGATTCACCGTTGTTGACGTTCCCCAAATTGGATGATGCGACATGGGAAAGAATCTTCTATCAGAATGCAGCGGACTTATACGAACTCCCTGCACGAAGAATCGAACAGGGAGGTACACAGGTATGAACCGGTTTCTGGTAGGAATGGCATCCGAGATTCCTGAAGGTTCGAAGAAGATTATTCAAGCCGAAGGACGCAGCGTCGGTATTTATAATATAGAGGGGCAGTATTATGCGCTTCGCAACACCTGCCCGCATCAGGGAGCCGAGCTTTGCTCAGGTATTACGGCATCGTATATTACTTCTAACGGCCCGGGAGATTTTGCATACGAGCGTGAAGGTGAACTCGTACGCTGTCCTTGGCATCAATGGGAATTCGACATTAAGACAGGCTGCATGATTACCGACCCGAAGATGAGGACAAAGACATATGATGTAACTGTAGAACGGTACGATGTCTCCGTTGAGGAGAATCAATTATACGTTCATATTTAAAAGGTATCTGCATAAAGCCAGGCTTGTGGCCTGGCTTTATCTGTAAGAGTGATCAGTTAGATCCTAGTATCACTATGACATGGAGGTAATTTTATGATAAAGAGACGTTTAACCTTAGGATTAGCAGCCGTAATGGCATTGAGCACCATATTAGCCGGTTGCGGTACCAGCTCTCAAGCAACCAGCAGTCAAGGAGCTGGCGGGACAGCAGCCAAGGCTGAGACCGTAGAGCTAAAATTTGGCCATGTGCTTGCTCAGGATAGCCACTTTCAGGTAATGGCAGATAAGATGGCGGAGCTTGCTTCACAGAAATCGAATGGCTCTATTAAAATTACGGTGTTTCCTCAGTCCCAGTTAGGCGGGGACTCGAAAATGATTCAATCCATGCGTACAGGAGTCCAATCCTTGTCGATTACGAATCAGGCCTCCCTAGTAAATACGGTTCCGGAATTAACCATTTTCGACCTGCCTTACCTGTTTGACAGTATAGATCAAGCGAATAAGGTGCTTAACGGCCCCGTAGGTCAAAAATATCTGGATCTGCTGCCACAGCATGGACTCGTCGGGTTGGGGTATATGAGCGTAGTGGAACGCAACGTGTTCGCCAACAAAGCCATTAATAAGCCTGAAGACATGAAATCATTAAAGCTTAGAACGATGCAGGCTCCAGGGCACATCAAAGCCTATGAGCTGCTAGGGTCGCAACCGACACCAATGGCTTATTCCGAAGTATATTTGTCCCTGCAGCAAGGTGTTGTTGATGGGGGGGACACGACTCCCGACCAGTTTATTATGGACAAATTTATTGAAGTGGCTAAATACTATAACATGACCAAGATTCATTATTTACCGCTGATCTTAACCATGTCCAAAATCCAATGGGATAAGATGAGCCCGGATCAACAAAAAATCGTTCAAGAAGCGGCTAAAGAAGCATTGGCCTTCCAAACCGAATACTACAAGAAAGAATATAGTGATTCGCTCGAAAAGATGAAGACAGCTGGCGTTACGGTAATTGAAACCGACGTCAAAGCTTTGAAGGAGCAAACCAACAAAGCTTACGATGTGATTTTGAAGGATATTCCGAACGGAAAGCAGCTCCTGGAAGAAATTGAAGCTGCCAAGAAGTAAATCGACTGATACTTGATGGTGATGGGGGCAGGGGATGCCCCCATCTTCACCCTTCAAGCCGACGTTAGAAAGGGGTTGATATTTTGTTATTCATCAAACTCGTAGACAAGTTAAATAAGGTGATGGAGTATCTTGCCGGAACCGCATTAGTACTTATGACTGCCGTTGTATTTTTGCAGGTATTGGTTCGGTTTGTTCTCGGCGCAATGGGTATTCAGGCATCTGTGCCATGGACTGAGGAATTGGCAAGATATCTCATGATTTGGGCTATTTTTGTAGGAGCAGCTGTTATGGCGCGTAAATCCGATTCGCTTGCTGTTGAACTATTGGTTCAGGCCGTTCCTCCGTCTGTTGGCAAAATAATAAAAGTAGGCGCTCATCTTATTGCTCTTGTATTCTATGCCTGCATTTTTTGGGTTGGTCTACAAATGGCCCAATTCGGTCTTTCCGAAAAGGCTCCCGTCCTGAAGGTGCCGATGCTTTACGTATATTCCGCGATGTCCGTTGGCGCAGCTTTAACTGTATTGAATACGATTACAATGCTAGTTGATATCTATGTTAACAAAAAAAATATTCTTGATACGTCAGATGAAGAACTAAACGCAGAAATAGAAACGGCTTTAGAAGATTACCAGAAGAACAGGAAGGAGATAGCCGTATGATTTCATTATTGTTCATATCCTTCTTGGTTTTCTTATTCATAAGTCTTCCGGTTGCGGTTTGTTTGGGATTCGCATCCTTAGTTGCCTTATATATGAAAGATATTCCTCTCATTACAGTGGCACAATCCGTATTTGAAAGTTTGGATTCTTTTGCTCTGATGGCAGTCCCCTTTTTTATCTTGGCGGGCAACCTGATGCAGACCGGCGGCATGTCCAGACGTCTTATAAACTTAGCAAATGTTTTGGTAGGTTGGTTCAGAGGCGGTCTTGGTTCGGTGGCTGTGTTAACATCCATGTTTTTTGCAACCATTTCGGGCTCATCCTCTGCGACAACAGCTGCGGTTGGTTCAACGCTAATCCCAGCGATGGAGAAGAAGGGTTATCCGAAAAACTTTGCCACAGCTACATGTGCCGCTTCGGGTGAACTAGGGGTCATTATTCCACCATCCATTCCTATGGTCATCTATGGATTAGTAGCGAATGTATCAGTTGGAAGTTTATTCTTAGCCGGTTTCATTCCAGGGCTCATGATTGGTCTTTCCCTCATTCTGACGATCATCATTGTTGCAAGAGTGAAAGGCTATGACGTTGTCAACCGTACAAGCAAACGTCAATGGTTGAAGGATTTGTGGAAAGCTTTTGCAGACTCGGCGCTAGCTCTCCTCATGCCTTTCATTATTCTCGGGGGTATTTATAAAGGCTGGTTTACTCCGACAGAGGCGTCTGTTATTGCCGTAGTTTACGGGTTTGCCGTTGGGATGTTTGTGTATCGTGAGATTAAATGGAAAGATTTAATGCCTATTTTTGCAAAATCCAGTCTTGCGACTTCCGTGATCATGATGATTGTAGCCTATGCTTCGATCTTTGGTTATATTTTAACGATCGAAGAAGTCCCACAAAAGCTGGGAAAAGCGATAGCCGAATTTTCAGATAATCCTATTGTGTTTTTACTGTTAGTCAATGTGTTCTTATTTATTGCAGGAACGATCATGGAAGCTCTAATCACCATCATTATTGTTGCACCGATCTTAGCTCCGATTGCTCTTCAGTTTGGAATTGACCCGGTGCACTTCGGGATCATAATGGTGGTTAACGTAGCGATCGGCATGTTAACTCCACCGGTAGCCGTAAATCTAGTGGTGGCTTGTCAAATTGCTAAAATAAAAATGAGTCAGTTGACTCGACCGGTGTTGCTGTACTTAGGTATTTTAACGTTAGATGTTTTGATTATCAGCTATGTACCTGCCATAACCACATGGCTTCCATCATTCATGCAAGGATAGAGAAATGATAAGCGATCGGCAAATAATAAATATAATAAGTGGGGAGAAATTCGGATGAAGGCTACATTTTATGAAGGAAACAGACAGATTCGGATGGGAGAATGCATCCCCGTGCCACCCGGTATGGGGGAAGTACAAATTAAGGTTTCGCATGCCGGTATTTGCGGAACGGACTTACATATTTATCACGGTCATATGGACAAAAGAGTAAGCTTTCCGCAAACCATGGGTCATGAGATGTCAGGGGTGATTCAAGAGTTAGGGGAGGGCGTTACCGACTATGCCATTGGAGACCGTGTTACGGTCATGCCTCTAAGCCCATGCGGTCAATGTCCAGCCTGTTCGGCCGGACACAGTCATATCTGTCAGAACTTGAGATTTCTCGGGATTGAAACTCCGGGAGCTTTTCAAAGCTCGTGGACAGTTCCAGCTTATACCTTGCACCGTCTGCCGGACAGCTTATCGCTGGAGCACGGGGCGATGATCGAACCGCTTGCAGTGGCATGTCACGATGTGCGGAGGGGTGAAGTGCAGAACGGAGAATATGCGGTTGTGCTTGGCGGAGGTCCGATTGGGATGCTGATTGCTCTAGTAGCCAGAGAAGCGGGAGCTAAAGTATTAATATCGGAAATCAATCCGTTTCGCCTGGAATTAGCCAGAGAGCTCGGGTTGGATACCATTAATCCGAAAGAGACTAACATCGTCGATTATGTCAATCAGCAAACGGGAGGGGCGGGGGCAGACGTTGTGTTCGAAGTCACTTCCTCGGCAGCAGGTGCAGAAGTGATGACCCAATTGCCGCGTACCCGTGGACGAATCGTAGTGGTGGGGATTTTTCCACAGCCGCCAAAAGTAGATTTGCACCGGTTTTTCTGGCGGGAGTTACAAATGTCTGGAGCTAGGGTGTATGAGCATGAGGATTTTGAAAAAGCGATACAGTTGTCCGCCTTGGGAAAATTACCGTTGGACCGTTTGATTACTGAAGTCTACCCGCTGGAGCGATTAGAGGAAGGTTTCAAGCAAATGGAAAGCGGAGGCAGCGTAATGAAAATTTTGCTGAGGTGCTCGTAATTTGATGTTATACAAATAGGGGGATACACGGTATGAAAAAAATATCGACAATTATTGCAACTGGTTCTCTTCTTCTGACAACCCTGCTTGCTTCAGGCTGCGCCAATCAAACGGCGAGTTCCAATTCGGCGGAACCGAAGGCCAATGACAAGAAAGAAGAAAAAACAACAGTCAATTATCCGACGAAGCCGATCGAGATCATTGTTCCTTTCGCTGCCGGTGGCGGAACAGATATCATGTGGCGAGCCCTTGCTGAATCGATGAAGACCGTGCTTGGGCAGGATGTGGTGATTGTCAATAAAACCGGAGGTTCCGGTGCAGTTGGCATGAATGAAGGCCTTCATGCCAAGCCTGACGGGTACAAATTAACGGCAGCCAACCGAGAGATTGCTGCGCTTCCTGTGCTTGGAATGGCGCCATTTAAAACATTCGATTTTAAATTTGTCGGCAAAATCAATACAGATCCGGCCATGGTTGTCGTTTCCTCCAAATCGAAATATCAAACCTTTGATGATTTGGTAGCCGATATCAAAGCCAATCCTGGCAAGTTGAATTTCGCTTCGTCCTCTACGCCAAGCTATTACAGTATTCCATTTGCCGAAGCTGCAAATTTGGATTTTGTGACTATTCCTTTTCAAGGTACAGGGCAGGCGGTCGTAGAGGTTTTGGGTGGAAGAGCTGAATTCGGAATTTATGGAATCGGGGAAGTGAAAAATCACATCGAAAGCGGAGGCTTGCGTCCGTTGGCGCTTATGGCGGACAAGCGAGCTGAAGGATATTTTAAGGATGTACCGACCATGAAGGAAAAAGGAATTGATGTGCTCGCCCATGCCTATCGGGGTCTTGCCGCACCAGGCGGAACACCAGACGAAATCATAACGATCCTGGAAGATGCCCTTGCCAAGGCTGCAAAGGATCCCAAGTTTATCGAGTTCATGAATAAACAAAACTTGTTCATTGACTATCAGAGTGGGGAAGACTTCAAAAAGATGCTTGAAGAAGATCTTGAAGTTTTGGAGATGGTCGCCGAAGTTGTGAAAAGGCAAAAGTAATGGTCTCCCGTTCAGCCTGGAATGTTGATTAGATACGATCAAGCGAGAATAAGCAGAAGACGGAGCGGGACCTATCGTGTCTTGCTGCTCCCGGGGGAACGCCGGATGAAATGGCTAAAAAACAATAATAACTAATTTGGTGGGGTGAAGGTTGATCTGATGATGACTCTTCGCCCCTTTTTTAATGGTTATTTTATCCTAAACCGGTAGGTTTGTTTTAGTCATTGGTCAAATCTATATATCCCTATTTTAGGGAGGATAAGTTTATGGCAAATTTGAGATACAAACGGGATTTAAAGGAGCAGGTCATTGAGAAGTTGCGTGACCTTAGAAAGCGTCTGCAAAAGGCGGCGAATCGACACTTGCTCATTATTAGGAACGAGCAGGGGTTATTCACATTTAAAGAAGAGTTAAATGAGATGGAGCATTTGCTGTTTAATGAAGTGAACATTTAATGACCCGAATGATGTATCCGTTCGTTGGAGTTGAAAAATTTTCTAGATGTTGGGAAGATCATGGCTACTTCCGGGCTTGAAAGAAAAGAAAGTCGGGGTGGGCATTATCGCGAAGATTATCCAAAAGCAGACCAAAATTGGTATAAAAATATTATTTTGGATCGTTCCCATCCGAACGGATTTTTTACGGCTCGCTTGCAGGAACAGTAAAATCTAGACTGCCTGAATGTGAGAACGATAAGGGTGGGAATATGCCGGAAAATGAAGAAATATAGGGAAAAATGAGAATTGACAGTTATGTTGATTGTGCTATAATGTTGGATATAGTAATCAACTGATATATTAGATATCAGATATATTAGATATCAGTTGACTTTTTTTTCGACAGGTAGTGAAAATGTAAACGTCATCTAAGTTGGAAGCAAGATCTGTTGAAGGAGATGAACGGACAGGAAGCTGTAGACTGCTTTGTTAATTGGGGGTTAAATGGAACCGTTTACATGTATTTTCGGTTCGATCTTATGAGAGGATTGTGGTCAAGACCACGAAACTCAAAAAAATGGGAGGTTGGAATGTATGGAAGCGTCAACGACGAAGAAAGCTTCTAAGTTTAATCATGGAATTATCGATTGCGATGTGCACCAAGGAGTCAAAAGCTACGACGATTTAAAGCCTTATATGCCGCGGGTATGGTGGGATAGACTGAAGGCCCACAATGCAACGCTTCCGTTTCTTATGTTTCGCCCTATTCCATTGGAACGCAATGATGCAGCTCCAGGCAACGGACTTCCATCGGGTTCAGACCCAGAATTTGCGAAGGTCGATTTGCTGGACCGCTATAATATAGAGAGAGCCATTCTGACCGGCAACCTGCTTTCGATCTCTGCCCACAACAATCCGGATTATGCTGCAGCGCTGGCTTCCGCATTCAACGATTATACGATGGACACGTGGATTCCGAGCGATGAGCGCTGGTTGGGCTCCATCGTGGTAGCTACGCAAGACCCGCTGCTCGCAGCAAAAGAGATCGATCGTCTGGGTTCACATCCGAGAGTGGTTCAGGTGCTTCTGACTTCTGCATCGCGCGAACCGTACGGACAGCGCCGTTACTACCCGATCTATGAAGCAGCAGCACGTAACAACCTGGTGATTGGTATTCACGGCGGCGGCGAAGGAGACGGAATCAATCCCTCCACTACGGCAGCAGGGTATCCGACGACTAACTTTGAACGGCACAACATCCTGGCCATCCATCATATGTCGCAGCTGAATAGTATCGTATGTGAAGGCGTTTTCGAAAGATTCCCAACATTAAAGGTGGCATTCATCGAGGGCGGTTTGGCATGGCTTCCGCATCTGATGTGGAGAATGGACAAAAACTTCCGAGCAATGCGCAATGAAGTGCCATGGTTGAAGTATAAACCAAGCGAATATATCCTTAAGCATGTCCGCTTGACGACCCAACCGATCGAAGAGCCGGATAACAAAGAACTGGTACAAATGTTCCAATTGATGCATGCAGAAAAAACGGTTATGTTCTCGACGGACTACCCGCACTGGGATAATGACACGCCATTATTTGTGCTCAATAAATTGCCTGAAGAGATGCGCCGCCGCGTAGCGTACGAGAACGCTGCTGAGATGTATCAGCTGCAAGAAAGAGGTTTACTAGCAGGAGGTGTAGCGAAATGACGAAGCACGATGTAGTCGGAGTAGAAGAGTTGGAAGCTGGAGCCTGCAAGATTACAACGATTGAGGGAAAAAGCATCGGCGTCTACTACAACGGTAATGAATATTATGCTATCCGTAATGTGTGTCCTCATCAGCAAGTCGAACTGTGTAAAGGTAAGTTTACAGGTACGACATTGGAATCCAAGCCACATGAGTACATTTATGGAAGAGAGGGCGAGATCCTGACTTGCCCTTGGCACGGATGGGAGTTCGACGTGAAGACGGGTAAGGCATTGGTCGACCCTGATCGATACAGAGTAAAGGTGTATGACGTATCGATTGAAAATAACAGAGTATTGGTACACATGGATTAATTGTTGTATGTATAGATAACGCCCTTAGACGGACTCGTCTGTCTAAGGGGTGTTTGTCGTTCCAACGAATCTGTTGGATCAGATCTATACAGCTTCATAGTACAGTGTAATGATCTGGTAGTCCTCCGATATCTTCCTTGAAAAAGATTTTATAAATAATTAAAAAAAAGATTTGCATTTCTCTTCAAAAACTGATATATTAATTCTTGTCGCTGTTGAGGGATGAACAATCTCGCCAGTCAGTGCGGAAGTGGCTCAGGGGTAGAGCATCGCCTTGCCAAGGCGAGGGTCGCGGGTTCGAATCCCGTCTTCCGCTCCATAATAAATATGTGCCCTTAGCTCAGCTGGATAGAGCGTTTGACTACGAATCAAAAGGCCGGGAGTTCGAATCTCTCAGGGCACGCCATTTTAAGACAAGTTACTATCATATACTAACGGGACGTAGCTCAGCTTGGTAGAGCACCTGGTTTGGGACCAGGGGGTCGCATGTTCAAATCGTGTCGTCCCGACCATCTTATGATGCGGGTGTAGTTCAATGGTAGAACTCCAGCCTTCCAAGCTGGTAGCGTGGGTTCGATTCCCATCACCCGCTTACGTAACACAAAAAAGCTTCTGACACTTAAGTGTCAGAAGCTTTTTTGTGTTTTACGATTTTTTGAGCGGTTTACAGAATAAATGTGGAGAATATTTTCAGGATTTTCTGAGAAAGTGTGAAAATTTTTCTCGACAACGATTAATATTTCTCAGATCAATGAATATAATTCCATTAAACCAGTGAAAAAACAGTTGATAAAATATGAAAATGATGCCGGAGGAAACGATGAAGGTTACGCTTAGGGACATCGCCGAGAAAGTCAATGTTTCTATATCTACGGTTTCAAGGGTATTGAATGATGGCCCGCATGGGGTTGAGGACGCGATGCATTTGCGTATTCTCAAGGTTGCTGAGGATTTGGGCTACAGGCGGGCGAAAAAAACAGAGCAAAATCGCAAGAAAATTTCAGAAAAACAAATCGGATTAATTATTAACAAGATGAAAGATAAATACCATGATCCATATTTCTCCGAATTGATTTATGGATTAGAGCGTGAATTGCTGGATCTGGGGTATACCTTAGGCTTTACCTATGATGCGCAGGACCTCATCAATATGAGTTTCATGGATGAAATTCAAG
Source organism: Paenibacillus sp. PvR098 (assembly GCF_017833255.1). NCBI lineage: Bacteria > Bacillati > Bacillota > Bacilli > Caryophanales > Paenibacillaceae > Paenibacillus > Paenibacillus sp. PvR098. Next base: position 2,880,407 of record NZ_JAFIBU010000001.1, on the reverse strand, counting down.
GAAACGATTATGGCATCATTTGCATTGCAACCAGTACCGAGCTTTTAGACCAGTTATCAAAGAAAGTGCAATACATCATCAGTGTCGGGGGCACACCTGAATTGGATATCGATTATGTCACCGTTGATTTTGAAAAGGGAGCGAGGGAAAGTGTAAATCATCTGCTCCGTTTGGGACATAAGAAGGTTGCCTATATCGGTTCGAGTTCTTTCCAATCCAGTGTTTCCTTAGTAAAAGAAGGGAGATTTCTAGGCTATAAGACGGCCTTGGAGAACCAAGGGATTACACTTCATCAAGAATGGATAGCGGATGGTCAATTTACGATTGGCGGCGGCTACGAGGCGATGAAACAAATTCTTATGGCCAAGGATCGTCCTACAGCATTGTTTACAGCTAGCGATCAGATGGCTTTGGGTGCGTATCGGGCCATACAGGAAGCCGGATTATCGATCCCCGGCGATGTGGCCGTCTCCTCCTTTGATGATATCGAAATGTCTCAATTTATGCATCCTCCGTTGACCACGGTTAAAGTGGATAAAGAAGAGTTGGGCAGAATTGCGGTCAAATTGTTTATTCAACGGATGGAAGGATCTTTGCCGCTCCCGATGGCAACCTATCTGCCAACCAAGTTGGTCGTTCGGGAAAGCTGCGGGGTTGCGATGAAATAGCTGGCTTTACTTGAAAGGGGTGATGGCTTGACTGTTTTCCATTCTCCTTGAAGGAGAGGGTTGGCTTCGCTCGCAGCACGCAATGGCGTTAAGTCTTCGGGGATAACTAATGAGGTGAAAGGTGAGGGGACAAATGGAAACGACTTTTCGCAAATTGGTTTATGGCGGGTTAACAGCGGTCCTATCTATGGCAGTCATGGCCGGTTGCGCGGCTGAGAAAACAGCCGCACCGCAGAGCAGTGGTGATTCGAAAAGTGACGGGCAAGCTTCGGGTAGTCAAGAAACGATTGAATTCGTTTATTGGGCAAGCGCAGGCGGCGAAGAGGAGGGTTTTAAGAATCTGGTTGCGGATTTTGAAGCCAAGCACCCCGAGATCAAGGTTAATGCGCAGCAGGTTCCGTCTCCGACTCAGGGGGATTACTACACGAAAATCCAAACGAGAATTGCCGGGAACAGCGCGCCGGATGTGTTCCGGGTTCAGTATCAGAAGATAGGCGAATTTGCCAGTCAAGATGCCTTGCTGGATGTAACGGATGCGTTTGCCAAGGATAAGGGAAATTTTAATCAAAGTCTTTTGACAGCGGTTACATTCAAAGATAAAATATACGGCCTGCCCCATCATACCGATACGTTAGCCGTTTTTTATAACAAAACTTATCTGGATAAGCTGGGCATCAAAGCGCCGGACAAAATCGAGGAAGCCTGGACTTGGGAGCAGCTTATGGAAGTTGCCAAGAAATTGCAGGACGAAAAGCTGGCAGCATACGGGATTGCTTCCAACTGGTCTGCCTCATCGGCTTATCGTACATTGCCGTATTTCTTCCAGAACGGCGCTTCCCTCGTGACGGATGATTTGACGAAAGGAAATATAGACACACCCGAAGCGATCGAAACGTTCAAATTCCTGCAGACGATGTTCAAAAATCACATGTCACAAGGAAACAGCATGAAGGGAACCGATGATTACAACCTTCTCTTTACGACAGGCAAAGCAGGACTGCTCATCAACGGAAACTGGATGATTCCAAGGTGGGAGAAGGAAATGAAAGAATATGAGTGGGGAGTTACCTTTATGCCGCGTAAGAAGTCTATGGCTTCCGACTTGGGCGGCAATGCGTTAACGATCCCGGTGAACAGCAAGCATCCGGAGGCGGCCAAGAAGTTCCTGGCCTTCATGGGTGAGAAGGAGAATATGAAAAAGTTCGTTGAAAAGGGCTTGTTTCTGCCAGGCCGGACGGATGTTGAAGGACCGTTTAATTACAGTATTAAAGAACCGGCGCTCATGAATAAGTTTATTGAACAATCCAAGACAGTGCCTAAAGAGATGGCCAACACGGTAACCCTAACCAGCTTTGCCAAGCTTAATCAAGCTCTGGCTGACTCGCTGGAAGGCTTATTCGCCCAGGGCGTGTCTCCGGAACAAACGGCCCAAACGCTGAATAATAAGGTCAATGATATTTTAAGCGGTAAATAGTTTATGAAGTGAATAATGAGTAGGGGGGCTAACGGTGCCTAGTCTGATGAGTTGGTATCAAAAACGATCGATCAAAATAGCACCTTACCTATTTATTGCACCGAATATCCTTTTGTTCCTTGTGTTTATGATATTTCCGATCTTATTCACCTTTTATATCAGTTTTCACAAGTGGACGATCCTGGGGAAACCGAATTTCGTAGGCTTGAGTAACTACTATCAGTTATTGACGGACAACGTATTCTGGATATCGCTATGGAATACCCTCTACTATACGGTAGGCACCGTTCCCTTAAGTATGGCTTTAGGCTTGGCCGGGGCTATCTTGCTCAACCGCAAGATTCCCCTACGCTCTTTCTTTCGCGGCGTCTTTTTTGCTCCTGTCGTGGTTTCCTTGGTGGCTACAGGCTTGATCTGGTCATGGATGTATAATCCGAACTACGGCCTGTTTAATCATCTGTTTCAATTTGTTGGAATTGAAGGCGTCAATTGGCTTTCCTCTACTACTTGGGCTATGCCCGCTGTGATCATTACGACGCTTTGGGTGCGAATCGGGTATTGTCTGGTTATTTACTTGGCAGGCCTGCAAGCTATTCCGGACTCCTTGTATGAAGCGGCGGAAATTGACGGCGCGAGCAGTTGGCAAAAGTTTTGGCATGTGACCTTACCACTGCTAAGACATACCACAACGTTTGTATTGGTCATTTCTGTGATTTACGGGTTTATGGTGTTTGATCTCATCTACACGATGACGAACGGAGGTCCGGGTCATTCTACGACCGTCATTGTCCAATACATTTTCCAGAAAGCGTTCGTAGAAGGAGATATGGGATACGGGTCGGCGCTCGGTGCGGTTTTGTTCCTGATCATGATGGTCTTGGCGGCGATTCAATTAAGATTAGGGAGGGAGAAAGGATGAAAGCACATGAAGTGACCGGCCTTAAGAAAAGGTCCATCCTGGTCCCGTCGATCCCTAAGCTGAATCGAAATTCATGGAAAACCAGTATGATTTTTTTGATCCTTTGCGCAGGTTCGGCCTTGTTTTTGCTTCCTTTTATCTGGATGCTTTCAACGGCATTAAAAACTCCGGCGGAAGCGGCCGGAAGCAGGATACATATTATTCCGGAGAAGCTCATGTGGAGCAATTTCTCTGATGCGTTGAATGCCGCGCCGTTCATGGGCTACGTAGGGAACAGCATGATTGTTGCGGTCTTCTCAGTCGTTATGACGGTCTTCATTAACTGTCTGGCCGGGTATGCCTTCGCCAAATATAACTTTGTTGGGAAAACGGTGCTTTTTATGATGGTTTTGAGTACCTTGATGATTCCCACGCAAATCATTATGGTACCTAACTTCTATATCCTGAAGGAGCTAGATTGGATCAATACCTACGCAGGGCTCATTGTTCCGCGGGGCGCGGAGGCGTTCGGCTTATTCTTAGCAAGGCAGTATATCATGAACATTCCCGACTCCCTCATTGAAGCGGCGCGAATCGACGGTGCGGGTGAGTTGAAAATCTTTAACCGGATCATCCTGCCTAACGTGAAGCCATTGATTGCCGTGCTGGTCATCTTCACCTTCATGTGGAGATGGAACGATCTGATTTGGCCGCTGATTGCCGTCTCCGAGAAGAGCATGTACACTGTCCAACTGGGCTTGGCGATGGTCAAAGGGGAGCATTACATTGATTGGACGATGACCATGTGTCTGACGCTGCTTTCCATCATCCCGATCATGATTGTGTTCTTGCTGTTCCAGCGTTATTTTGTTCAAGGGATGGTCAGCTCAGGTACGAAAGAATAATCAAATAGAAGAGAGATAACATCATTCATTGGGAGGGACCAACCATGGCTAAGATTACGATTATTGGAGCGGGAAGCGTAGTTTTTGCGAAACGATTAATTTCCGATATTTTATCGTATCCCGAGCTTTCAGACAGTACCTTCAGTTTAACCGATATCCAACCGGTCCGCTTGCAGACCGCTGAGCAAATGGCAAAAAAATTGGTGGAGCAGCATGGCAATAAAGCGCGAGTGGAAGCAACGCTCGATCGCAAGGCAGCCTTAACGGGTGCTAATTATGTGCTGAACCTCATTCAGGTGGGCCTGCATGAGGCCACCCTGAAGGACTTTGAAATCCCTAAAAAATATGGCGTGAAGCAGACCATTGCCGATACACTAGGTATTGGCGGCGTGTTCAGAGCATTGCGTACAGCCCCGGTTATGCTGGATTTTTGCCGTGACATGGAAGAGGTATGTCCCGATGCTCTCTTGTTAAACTACACGAACCCGATGGCGATGCTTATGCTGGCCGTAGCGAAGGCGAGCTCCGTCAAGGCGGTCGGACTTTGTCACAGTGTACAGAATACGGCAGATGATTTGGCTTCCTATCTTAATATTCCGATAGAAGAACTGGATTATAAAGTGGCCGGCATTAACCATATGGCCTGGTTTCTGGAGTTAAAGCGTAAGGGAGAAGACTTATACCCGAGGCTCTTTCAAGCGATGGATAAAGTGGAGATTTTCGCGCAAGACAAGGTTCGTTTTGAAATGATGCGTCGATTGAACTTTTTTGTTACCGAATCCAGTGAGCATATGTCTGAATACACGCCTTATTTCAATAAACGAGACGATTTGATTCAGCATTTTGATATTCCGATTGACGAGTATATTCGCCGCAGCGAGAGGAATCTGCTGCGGTTTGAGGAAACGAAGCGGAAGATCGAGAACGGCGAATCGTTCGAAACGGAAAAAAGCCATGAATACGGCGCTCCGATTATTCATTCAATTGAAACGGGAACGGACCGTGTCATATGGGGGAACGTTCTGAATACCCGCTTAATTACCAACCTGCCGCAAAATTCATGCGTGGAAGTACCTTGCCTTGTGAATAAGGGCGGAATTCAGCCTTGCTATGTGGGCGACCTTCCGCCGCAGCTGGCAGCCATGAACATGACCAATATTAATGTTCAGCAGTTAACGGTTGAGGCCGTGCTCACAGGGAATGTGGATTATGTGTATCAAGCGGTGATGCTGGATCCGCATACCTCATCCGTACTGTCTTTAGATGAAATCTGGGATATGACCCAAGAATTATTGCACGCCCATGCGGTTTTATTGCCTCAGTTTACCAAAGGGCGGAATTATGTATTGAATCCGTCCGTGTCCAAGATAGGAAGCATCTGATCATAAAAGCCTCAAAGGGCCGCCCCTTAGAAGAGGGGCAGCCCTTTGTTTATCCCCGAAGCAGCGATTCCGCGCCGTCGATGTAAATTTCGGTGCCTGAAATGTGGGAAGACGCTTTGCCGGCCAGGAAAAGCACCAGATCCGCCACCTGCTCCGAGGACCCTGGGCCGCGAGCAAGCGGTTGGTCGCCCTCAGGGAACTCTACTGGAATGCGAATCTCCTCCAGCGCCGGACGTTTATGCGTGCTATCGTCAATGTTGGTTTCAATCGCGCCAGGGCATATGGCATTGACGCGAATACGGTATTGCGCCAGCTCCAGGGCAGCCATCTTCATGAAGGCGACTTGGCCGGCCTTGGTGGTGCTGTAGGTGCTGAAGCCTAAGTTAGAGAATACCCGATTGCCGTTGATGGAGCTGGTGATGATGATACTGCCACCGCTTGTTTTCATGTAAGGCACTGCATACTTCACTGTGAGGAAGGTACCTCTTAGGTTAATGTCCACCACCTGCTGCCAATCGTCAACTTCCATGTCCTCGATCGAGGTCATGACGCCGTTGATGCCGGCATTGGCGCAAACAACATCGAGACGGCCCCAGTGATTTACGGTTTGCTTTACAGCTGCCTCCATATCGCTTGGGACAGAGATATCCGCGACTACAGCCATCGCTTCGCCGCCGCGTGCTTCGATTTGCTTTTTCGTTTCGTCGAGCTCTTCCGCAGTTCTTCCAAGGATACACACCTTTGCTCCATGCTCGCTAAGAAGCAGAGCGGAAGCTTTACCGATCCCCGACCCTCCGCCGGTGACGAGCGCCACTTGTCCTTCCATGCGTCTGTCCTTGCCAACACCCGATTGCACTGGATTGGTATTCATCTCTTTTTCCTCCTGTTATATCAAGTGCTCAGCCTCGGCCGGAAGCGAAGCCACATAATTTTGACAACCATATATACCGGAATGACGAATATCATGCCGAGAATTCCCGCTGCTTCCGCAGATATGATCAGCAGGAGAAGCACGGTTAACGGGTGCAGGTCCATCCGGTTGCTGAATACTTGCGGCGAGACTAATATGTTATCGGCCAGCTTGGCCACTACAACGATGACGATGACCCACACGGCCATGACAGAGGATTCCGTAAATGCGACAATAAAGCTTGGAATCGTACCGATCATCGGACCGATGAGAGGTATCAGATTCATGACCATGGCGAAGAGGGCGAGCAGCATCGGATAAGGGAGGCCGATCAGAAGGAATCCGGCATAGACCATGACGCCCACCACAAGACAGACTACGATACGGCCGATCGTAAATTCACCCAGCACACTATCGATCTCTGTCAGCAGCTCTTCCGCGACGGAATTCACTCTCTCAGGGAGCCAGTCCAGAAGCGCTTGCTTCGCATAATGCCCCTCCGTCAGCCAGTAATACAAAATGACGGGGATCGCCGTCAGGATCAGTAGCGTACTAGTTACCAGACTGATTAAACCGGTAACGTAGTTCGTAGCTAAGGTGATGCTGCGGTTTACCCAATCCGACACTTTGGCCGTGAGATCAAAGCTGTCTGACGGAAAGAATGCGGCAAGAAAACGATTTTCTTCGAAATGCTCCAACTGTACGCGCAGCGCCTCCAGAAGCTCAGGCACATTTTCCAGAAAGAGATTTAACTGACTCTGAAGCATGGGACCTAGGCCGATCATGAGCAGCGCGGTAAAAGCGGTCAAGACCACATAAATCAGCAGCGTAGCTTCCTTACGCTTCATCCCCCGACGCTCCCAGAGGTGAACTAGTGGACGCAGTAGGTAGTAGAAGAAGCCCGCCGCGGCGAATGGAATCAGCAGCATCTTGGCCATGGTGTAGATCGGCACAAACAGAAAGCTGATTTGGTTGAATAAATTGATAATAATCAGCAGCAGGATCAGACCAAGGCTGATACGGAACCAACGACTCTGCGGCACAAGGACCACTCCACTTCTTTATACCTGTTGCTGCCGATGAAGCCTTAGAGTGAGCGATACAAAATGCGATACCCGAGCGGATCCAGCTTAATGTTCATCATGCCGTCCTCGGGAAGTGCCTCCTGACCCGAGAGTGCATCCTTCCAATCGCTCGTTTCCATCGGATGGCTCAGTACCGTCTCTTCTTCCGTGTTATTCATCCATATGGTAAAATGCATGCTGTCATCGATCCGCTCATAGATGATTCGTGAATCGCCGGAATCGGCCTTCAAGAAGCGAAAACTCCCCTTACGAAGGACATCGTATTCTTTGCGCAGCGCGATCATCAGTTTATAGAAATCATAAAGCTCATTATCCTGTCTTTCCGGGTCCCACTCCATGCATTTGCGGCAATCAGGGTCATCCCCGCCACTTAAACCGATTTCATCGCCGTAGAAGATGCAGGGCGTCCCCATATAGGTCAGCAGAAAAACGACGCAAAGCTTGAGTCTTCGTTTGTCTTCACCGACGCGTGTGAGCATGCGGGGTGTATCATGGCTGCAGAGCAGGTTGAAGATGACTTCGTTCGTTTGCTGCGGATAACGCATGAGCAGGTGGCCCATGCTGCTTGAGAAGGTATGTCCGTCGATATAAGACCCGGAGAAAAACTCCAGCACTTTGGAGGAGAAGGGATAGTTCATCACCGAATCGAACTGATCTCCGAGCAGCCATTTCATGGAGTCGTTCCACACCTCGCCAACGATATACGCCTCAGGCTTAGCCGTTTTGACGACCTTGCGGAAGTCACGCCAAAATTGATGGTCGATTTCGTTAGCTACATCAAGCCTCCAGCCATCGATATCAACTTCCTTGATCCAATACTCGGCTATATCCAGCAAGTATTGCCTTACTTCCGGGTTCGCGGTGTTGAACTTGGGCATGTGCTCGAAAAATCCGAAGGTATCATAAGTGGGAATGCCGTCTTGTACCTCCAGCGGATACTTGCGTACGTGAAACCAGTCGACGTACATGGAGTCCTCGCCGTTCTTGACCAAGTCTTGAAACGGAGGGAACTCCACGCTGCAGTGGTTGAATACGGCATCCAGCATGACGCGGATACCTCGTTCGTGGCAGGCTTCCACCAATGTTTTTAAGGTATCGATATTCCCGAACTGAGGGTCTACCTTTTTGTAATCCAGCGTGTCGTACTTATGATTGGATGGGGAGCGAAATACCGGCGTAAGATAAAGCGCGTTGACGCCTAAATCTTCTATGTAATCGAGATGATCGATGATGCCCTGCAGGTCTCCGCCAAATAGGTTGTCCGTTGTCGGTTGGTTTCCCCACTCCTCGGTTCCTTCCGGATCGTTGTCCGGATTGCCGTTTGCGAAGCGGTCAGGGAATATTTGATAAAATACGGCCGATTTCGCCCAGTCCGGAGCCGAGTGCGTATCAATTTCGTGGATGTAAGGAAAGTCGAAGTATCCTCCTGGCGGGGTGGGTGGTTCACCGTAAATTCCGGTTTCGACCATCCAGGCTGTCTCCTCTCCCGACCTGAGTCGGAATCCGTAGGAAACCCGGCGGTAAGCGGGTTTGAGATACGCCTCCCAGTAATCGAACATGGCATCCGAAGCAGTCTTCATCATCGGGTATTCCGCATACGTACGATCCCAATCGTACTTGTCTCCTGTTACGGCGTGTATTTCTTCTACATCGTCGCGTTTGGTACGGATTCGAAGATGCACAGTTTCGTTATCATAGGCATAGGCCCAGTTACTGTGAGAAACGTGATAAAAGCATTCCCAAAGCATAGCGTCAGCTCCTTCTCCCGTAAGGCGGTTTATCAACCTATCAACCTATTAACCTGTGGAACTGACCTTTAAACACATGCAAAAAAACCGTCAGCCGGTTAGGCATGACGGTTTCATTCAATTCATGACCCGGGCCAGCATGGACAGCAGCTTGGACAAGTCGACCGGTTTTCTGATGTAGTCGGATGCGCCGGCCTCCAGGCTTTGCTGCCTGTCTTCCGCCATGACTTTCGCCGACAAAGCGATGATGGGCACCTGCTCGTATTCCGGTATGCTGCGGATTTGCCTTATGGTCTCCAAGCCGCCCATCTCCGGCATCATGATGTCCATTAAGATGAGATCGATTTCAGGCAGGCTTTCCAACTGTGTCAGCGCATCCCGGCCGTTATCGGCATAGATCACGTTCATCCGCAGCTTCTCCAAAACACTGGACAGGGCGAAAACATTACGGATGTCGTCTTCCACCAATAATACGTTTTTATCTGCGAACATGTGCTCTGCATTTTCCCGTCCGTCAGCCGTGGTCTCGGTCTCCTCGAGAGTATGATAGACCTCGGCGAGATAGCTGCTTTGCACGTTGTCGGCGGAGGAAGCGGCAACTTCTAAATCCGACTCACTTGTATTCGGTGAAATGATTGGAGATTTAAGGTTTTCGGGCAAATAAAGGGTGAAGCGGCTGCCTGCACCACTTGAGCTTTCGACGCGAATGCTTCCGCCGAGCAGGCGAGACAGCTCCCGGCTGATGGTCAGTCCAAGCCCTGTGCCGCCGTATTTGCGTACCGTGGATCCGTCCACCTGTCGGAAAGCTTCAAAAATCAAGTCCAGCTTATCTGAGGGAATTCCGATGCCTGTATCCATAACGGAGAAGGCGATAGCAGGAATAACGTCTTCGTCGTCATTCCGGAATATATGGGTCATGCGCTCGATGCGCAGCGATACACTGCCTTTCGAGGTGAATTTGAACGCATTAGACAAAAAGTTGCGCAAAATTTGCTGAAGTCGGTATTCGTCGGTGTAGATCTCACTCGGCACGTTCTGACCGTACTGAATATGAAATCGAATGCCTTTCTTATCCGCCACAGGGTCGAAGCTTCGGGCCAAATTGTCTGTCAGGCTTTCGAGGCTGCACAGCTCTAGGTTCAACTCCATTTTCCCTGCTTCCACCTTCGATAAATCAAGAATCTCGTCGATCAGGCGGAGGAGGTCGCAGCCAGAGGAGTAGATCGTCTGGGCGAATTCTTTTTGTTTGTCGGTCAGGTTCCCCTCTTTATTGTCGGCAAGCAATTGAGACAAAATCAGCATGCTATTCAGCGGGGTTCTCAATTCATGAGACATGTTGGCGAGAAACTCGGATTTATACTTGGACATGGCTGAAAGGTCCTCAGCCTGCTGCTCTAAAGCGTGCTTTTGCCATTGAAGCCTTTCTTCCGACTGTCGCAGCGACTCGTTGGTTGCGATTAAGGCTTCCTGCTGGATTCGCAGCTTCGTGGAATACGACTGCAGCTCCTCGGTCAAAGCTTGAGACTCGCAGTACAGCCGTTCCAGCTCCATGCGGCCGGCGACGCTGTGAACGGCGATACCGAAGGAATCGCGGATTTGTTCCAGCAGCTCTAGCTGAAGCGGGGTAAACGACTTCAGTGAAGCGAGCTCAATGACGGCCTCTACCTCACCTTCGAAGGTCACCGGAAAGATCAGCAAGCTGCGCGGCGGGGCGTTCCCGAAACTCGAGCTAATCTGAACATAATCGGGAGGAATGTCAGGGACGGAAATCACTTTCTGTTCCTGCGCTGCTTGACCGACCAATCCTTCACCGATCCATATCGTATTCTTCGCCGGTAAATCCCCCGATTCCGCATAGGTGGCCGCTTTTATCAGCTTGTTCGGCTCTCCGAAGCCGGACTTTATATAGAACACGCCGTGTGTAGCATTGAGCAGAACGGCCAGCTTATTAAGGAAAGATTGCGCCAGCTCGGTTACGTTAACTTTGCCTTGGTATATCGTCGCCGTTTCTGCAATGGTCGACTTCAGCCAGTTCTGATGCTCAAAACTGTCCAGAAGCAGGTTGGTCACCTCGGCCAGATCGCGGATCTCATCCTTGGTATGGACTTTGATGCGGGTCGTCAAATTGTTTTCGGACGATGCGATGCTTCGGATCGTACCGACTACCTGCCGGATCGGCTCCACGATGGAGTTTGAAATGAGGAAGGTAATTATAATGGAAATGGGAATAGCCGCCAATACTAGCAGATAGAGCTCGGTTTTCAGCAGGGTGATTTTACTTTCGAGCTCCGATATGCGAGCGGCGGTCCGCTCTTGTTCTATGCTTCGGAGGCTTTCGAACTGCTGCCTCAGCAGGTCCATATGCTTTTTGCCGGGATCATCTTTATACATTTGGTTCAAGAGCTCGATTCTGCTTTGTTCCGTTAACGCGATTGAGGGATCTTCGGAGGTCAGTATCCACTCCTCAATTGTAGATTTGATCGCTTCGAGATTTTGCTGCTGGCTCGGCGTATCATCTGAAATCAAAAGAAGCAGCCTATTGTAGTCTTGAAGCCATTGCTGCTTTCCTTTGTAATAAGGCTCCAGATAAGTCGAGTTGCCTGTCAGGACATAGCCTCTATACCCGGTCTCCATGTCTAGCACATGCTTTTCAATCCTGTTCGATAAATGATTGGTTTCCAGATCATGACTGATCATATGTTGAATCTCTGTCTGCCGGGTGTACATTTGGTCCATGAGGACGAAGGTAGAGAATCCGAGACAAAGAAGAATGGCCAGATAGCCCAGGGCAATTTTTGTACGGATGCTCGTTCTTTTTAATTTGAACATATCCATGTCCCTTCTAGGGAAGAATAAGTTTCCTTCCCTTCCATTCATTGTAACCCTTCATATCAAATGCGGCAATGATAAGAGTGGTTCTGGGGATTTTTTCACTTCACCGCATAAATGGACTACATGGTTTCAGTAGGATGTGTTAAAATAGTGGCTATTACCTTGCATTGGTAGGATGGAGGATACTCATGTCGGATTCAATCAGTTTGATTAACAAAAACACGTCCAACAATTTGCTGCGCAGAGACGTACGGTTTCTAGGGCATATCCTGGGTGAGGTGCTTGTGCATCAAGGCGGAAATGAGCTGTTTACCATTGTAGAGAAAATTAGAGAAATGAGTAAATCGCTGCGTGCTCAATATTCACCGGAAATGTATGCCGAATTAAAGGATACGATGAATGGCTTGGAGCCGGAGATTCGCTATCAGGTGATTCGAGCATTCGCCATTTACTTCCAACTAATTAATATTGCGGAGCAGAACCACCGGATTCGCCGTAAGCGCGATTATGAGCGTACGGCAGGCGAGAGCGTTCAGCCCGGATCGATCGAGGATTCGGTTCGCGAGCTGAAGAATCTCGGCATCGGCTTCGCCGAAGTGCAGGAGATAATCCAAGGCATCTCACTTGAGCTCGTCATGACCGCGCATCCGACGGAAGCAACCCGCCGCGCGGTGCTGGACATTCATCAGCGCATCGCAAAAGACGTCATGGAGCTGGACAACCCTAATCTAACGTTCCGTGAGCGCGAGCAGCTGCGAGAGAATCTTCTCGGCGAAGTCATCACCCTCTGGCAGACCGATGAGCTGCGTGACCGTAAGCCTACGGTCATCGACGAAGTCAAGAATGGCCTTTACTATTTTGACGAAACGCTGTTCGACGTGCTTCCGCAAGTGTATCAGGAGCTTGAGCGCTGCTTGCATAAATATTATCCGGACCAGTCTTGGCACGTACCGACGTACTTGAAGTTCGGCTCTTGGATCGGCGGAGACCGTGACGGCAATCCGTCCGTAACTTCCACGATTACGTGGCAAACACTCACGATGCACCGGAATCTGGTGCTGAAAAAATATGAAGAGCAGCTGACCGGACTCATGCGGCGTATGAGCTTCAGCAAGAATATCGTCGATGTGACGGCCGAGCTGCTGGATTCCATTCAGAAAGACCGGGACAGCATTACCCTTCCTCCAGGTGTCGTGTGGCGCAACGAAAATGAGCCATATCGCATTAAAGTGAAGTATATGATTCAGAAAATTCGCAATACCGCCAATCCGAATGTCGGGGAAGGGCAAAAATATAACAATCCATCCGAGTTGATGGAAGATCTGCTTGTGATGGAACGCAGTTTGCGCAATCACTATGCCGATTTTATCGCCGATTCTTATGTACAGAAAATCATTCGCCAAGTGGAACTGTTCGGCTTTCACCTTGTTGCTCTGGATGTAAGGCAGCACAGCAAGGAGCACGAAGCGGCCATGACGGAGATTTTGGCCAAGATGAGCATTTGTCCGGATTACAGCGCATTGACGGAAACGCAAAAAATTGAGCTGCTGACGGGCATTCTGAATGATCCCAGACCGATTACTTCTCCGTACTTGCATTATACCGAATCGACCCAAGAGTGCATGGATGTTTTTCGCGTTATCGGCAAAGCCCAGCAGGAATTCGGCCGGAACTGCATATCCAGCTACTTGATCAGTATGACGCAGGGAGCAAGCGATCTTCTGGAGGTGCTTGTTTTCGGTAAAGAAGCGGGACTGTATCTGCATGAGGCGGACGGCTCGATCACCTGCACGCTGCAGTCCGTTCCGTTGTTCGAAACGATCGATGACCTGCATGCGGCGCCGGAGATCATGACGATGTTGTTCCAGATTCCAGCTTACCGGAACAGCTTGAACAGCACGAACCATCTGCAGGAGATCATGCTGGGTTACTCCGACAGCAATAAGGACGGCGGCGTGATTACCGCGAACTGGGAGCTACGTGTGGCGCTGCGCAGCATTACGGCCGCAGCGAAGCCGTTCGGGGTGAAGCTGAAGTTTTTCCATGGCCGCGGCGGTGCGCTCGGCCGCGGGGGGATGCCGCTTAACCGCAGTATCCTGGCGCAGCCGGCGGATACGGTTGGCGGAGGCATCAAGATCACGGAGCAGGGTGAGGTGCTTTCCTCGCGCTATTCGATGAAAGGCATCGCATACCGCAGTTTGGAGCAAGCGACATCGGCGCTCATCACAAGCGCTTTGTGGGCGAAGAACCCGCAAACGAACGATGCGGAGCAGGCTTGGGAAAAGATCATGCTCGGTATTTCCGAGAAGGCGCAGCAGAAGTATCAGGACCTTATCTTCCGCGATCCGGATTTCTTGACGTTCTTCAAGGAGTCGACGCCGCTGCCGGAGATCGGCGAGCTGAACATCGGCTCCCGTCCTTCCAAACGCAAGAATAGCGATCGTTTCGAGGATCTTAGGGCTATCCCGTGGGTGTTCGCGTGGACACAGAGCCGGTATTTGCTTCCGGCTTGGTACGCTTCGGGTTCCGGCTTGAACAGCTTTTATCAAGAAAACCCGGACAATCTGAAAGTGATGCAGGAGATGTATCAGAAGTGGTCGTTCTTCCGCTCCCTGATCGATAATCTTCAGATGGCGCTGGCCAAGGCAGATCTGCTCATTGCCAAAGAGTACAGCAGCATGATTCACGATCAGAGCATTGCTGAACGCATTTTCAATCTGATTCAAGAGGAGTACCGTCAAGCGTCGGAGCTCATTCTGCAAATTACCGGCCAGCAGGAAATTCTCGATAACGTGCCTGTGATTCAGGAATCGATCCGCCTACGCAACCCTTACGTCGATCCTCTCAGCTATATGCAGGTGGGTCTCCTGTCGGAGCTGCGCACGCTGAGCGAGCAAGGGGATGACGACGATTCGCTGCTGCGTGAGGTGCTGCTGACCATCAACGGGATTGCCGCCGGTCTACGCAATACAGGCTGATATAGAAAAATATTCATTAATCCGGGAGTTTGGCGAGGCCAAGCGTCCCGGATTTTTTCAATGAGGTTTAATCGGGCTAGTATCAAGAGCGAGTTGATCAGGACCCTCTTCCGTTCATTTCGTTTGAGATCCAGGGGCTTAGCCCCCCGGGTTACTTTCTTTTACATTAGACTGTACAGCGGGGGGAATGATTTGGTATGCTTTTTATAATAGCAAGGATCGTGATCGCCGAGAGAATGGCATCGTCCTGAAGAATCCGAATTATGACGCAGGTGGAAACAGGGTCCGATTCGGAGTTGGAGGTAGGTTGGTGAATCAATTGGACACCCGGCTCGCCAAGTTGGCCCGTGGAGGGGACCGAGCGGCTTTTGCTGAATTGGTGGAGCTTTATAAAGAGAAGATTTATCATCTCGCTTACCGAATGCTGCATAATCGGCATGAGGCGGAGGAGATTGTGCAGGAGACGTTCTTGCGGGTATACACAAACCTGGATCGATATGACGAGCAGCAAAAATTTTCAACATGGATTTATCGGATCGGTACGAATCTGTGCATTGACCGACTTCGCAAACGGAAGATCAACTATTCTCTGGATGCGGAGATGGGCGAAGGGGAAGGTAACGATTGGTATTCCACGCTGCCGAGCCGTGAAGAGACACCGGATCAGCAGGTTCTGCTGTCGGAGACTCAATCGCAGATTCGTGAAAGTATTGAGACGCTGCCGGAGAAGTATAAGGCTGTCGTCATTTTAAGGTATTTGCAGGATTTGTCGCTGCAAGAGATCAGCGAAGTTCTTTCAATGCCGGTAACGACCATCAAAACCCGATTGCATCGGGGCAGGGAATTTTTGCGAAAAAAATTAGAGCACGTTTTATAATTTTTTTGAAACATATGCGAAGCTCCTGCGTAATGTATTGCACAAGCTGCGTAGGAAAGAAGAAAGGAGTGGCTTATTATGGACTGCAAGGAAGCCCTCCCTTTGCTGCACGAGTATTTGGACGGGGGATTAGACCGCAGGGAGTCGGCTGCGCTGAAAGAGCATTTGCTGGCTTGCGAAGCATGTCGGCGACAGCTTCAACAGTACGAGAAGGTAGAAGCGCTTGTCCATGCCTGGACCTCTGAGCCGGTACCGGCAGGCCTCACCGAACGGGTGATGCAAGTGCTGCCTCCGGTTAGGGAGCATCGCCTTTGGTATCGATGGATTCGTAGGCATCCGGCGGTATCGGTAGCGGCTGTTTTTTTTCTTGTGATGATGTCGGTCTTTGTCTCGACATGGAATGATGATCGAGAGCTGCTTGTCAAAGGAACCGACCTGCAATCTGTCGTGATTCAAGGGAGTACGGTCTATGTACCTGTTGGTAAGAAAGTGGCAGGGGATATCACGGTCGAGAACGGAGAACTCAAGGTCGACGGTGATATTGAAGGCAATATCGTGGTGATCGACGGTTCGGTTAACCTGGCCTCGACAGCGCATATTTCCGGACAGATTAAAGAGATTGACGAAGCCTTCAGCTGGGTGCTGTACAAAATGAATCAATGGTTTACTCTCGTATCAGGAACAAAATAGTTCAACAGACCTAATTTTTATAAATCCTTCCTTATCGATGGTCGAAAGGGAGGGTTTTTTGCTGTGAATATGTTATGATTCAAGGAAGGGGATAAGACTAGAAAGATATCACCGCGGTATAGTTGGGGGCACACGCGATGGAGTGGATTACAGAGATTGGAATCACAGATATTATAGATATTTTGATTGTCAGTTATGTCATTTATAAGTTGATTCTGCTCGTTAGAGGAACACGGGCGATTCAACTGCTTAAAGGGATTCTCGTCGTCGTGGTTACCTGGGCGCTCAGCTCTTGGTTCAAGCTGAACACGCTGCAGTGGATGATGAATCAGATGTTCACGTTCGGGCTTGTCGGCGTCATCATTATTTTCCAGCCGGAGCTGCGTCGGGCGCTTGAGCAGCTTGGCCGCGGCAAGCTCTTCAGCCGTACCAACGTTGAGGATGAGCAGGATATGAACCGGCGGATCAACGAGGTGCTTAGGGCGGTTCAATATATGGCGCGGCGAAAGATTGGAGCGCTGATCGTATTTGAACGGGAGACAGGACTGAACGATTATGTGGAGTCGGGCATTCAGATCGATTCGCAGATCAGCTCGGAGCTGCTCATTAATATTTTCGTGCCTAACACGCCGCTGCATGACGGGGCTGTCATTATTCGCAAGTCAAAACTAATGGCAGCCGGCTGTTACTTGCCGTTGTCTGAGAATCCTTTTATCAGCAAGGAGCTCGGTACCCGTCACCGGGCTGCGATCGGCATGAGCGAAGTATCTGACGCGATGTGCGTGATCGTATCCGAAGAAACGGGGCAAGTATCGCTCGCCATGAACGGGCACGTCCTGAGAGATATTAAAGAGGACGCGCTGCTTGCCAAGCTGTTCGAGGAATTGAAACCTAAGACGAAGACCAAAGAGAAAAGCTCCATTTGGAAATGGAGGCGACGGTAGGATGGATCAGTGGTTACGTAACACAAACGTCGTTAAGGTGGTTGCGCTCGTCATTGGTATTTTGCTGTGGGCAGTCGTGAGGATGGACGGCGGCTCGATCCCCGGATCTACGGGGACGGGAATAGCGGAAGAGACGATCGGCAATGTCGCAGTCACGCCTAAATACAACGAGGATCAACTATTTATTGAGAACATTTCACCGGCGCAAGTTACGGTTACGATATCGGGTAGAAGCTCCACACTGAAACGTGTGTTAAATTCGGCTAATTATTCTGTGGAGCTGGATCTGACGAATAGAGGCAGAGGGGAGCACATGGTTCCGCTGACGCCGGTCGGTTTTCCTTCCAGTGTATCGGTCAAGATTACTCCGGCTTATGTCAACGTGGTTGTCGATGAGAAGAAGAACAAATCAATGCCGGTCACGGTCAACGTTACAGGTACGCCTGGAGTCGGGTTGAAAGCGGGCCAGCCGGTAGTCAAGCCTAAGCAGGTAACTGTATCCGTGCCAAGCGGTATTTATGAGGCGGTGGAGACGGTTCGTGCCGATGTGGATGTCGATAAGGCGGCTTCTCCGGTAACGAGTCAAGCAAAGCTTGTCGCGTATGACAAGGCCGGGAAGGCGATTGAGGAGGCTATCATCAATCCGGCGGTCGTGGAGGTGGAAGTGCCGATCACGAGTCCCTTCAAACTAGTGCCGCTACAGGTGAAGCTGGTTGGGGAACCGCCTCAGGGCTATGCTGTTTCTGGTATCCATCAAAGCGTCGACAAGGTAACGGTGTTCGGTACACAGGAAATGCTCGACGGACTGGAGTTCTACGAAGGGCCGCAGGTGGATCTCTCCGATCTGAGAGAGGATAAAGAATTCACGCTGCCCATTCCTCCTCAGGGCGATGTGAAGCAGCTTGACCCGAGCGAGGTGACGGTCAGCGTCAGCATTGTGCGGTCGCAAACTAAGGCATTGGATAATATTCCGTTGTCTCTTATTGGGCAAAATGACGGCTTTCAAACGAAAGTGCTGCTGCCAGAGTCAGGGAAATTGAACCTCACGGTCGAAGGAGCCCCGGATTTGATAGAGAAGCTGATGCCTCAGGATGTTCAGGCCATTTTGGATGTGAGCAATTTGCCTCCAGGCCGCCATGAGGTGCCGGTAACGTGGAATTTGCCGACCTTTGTGAAGAAAGGACCGCAGCAGAATTTCAGAGCGACGGTGGAGATTAGCGCGAAGGAGGGTGAGCCTGCTGCTCCTTCCGCTGCCGCTAATCCTTTCTTACGCAGTAGCGGTACGCATGGATTTGACCCGCCTGTGGTGGTTGGTTAATAATAAGAATAGATTATTTAGAAAAGGTATTGAACTTGGGGAGAGATAATACAATGGGGAAATATTTTGGTACAGATGGCGTCCGTGGAGTAGCCAATCAAGGGCTTACACCGGAGCTTGCATATAAAATTGGCCGCTGCGGCGGCTTTGTTCTTGCAGGTCAAGTAGAAAAACCGAATGTTGTGATCGGCCGTGATACGAGGATTTCCGGTCCGATGCTGGAGGCTGCGCTTGTGGCCGGCTTGCTGTCCATCGGTGCGAACGTGATTCGTCTTGGTGTCGTTTCGACGCCGGCAGTTGCTTATTTGACCCGGAAGCTGAAGGCGGACGCTGGGGTAATGATCTCAGCTAGCCACAATCCGGTTGAAGATAATGGAATCAAGTTTTTCGGCGCGGACGGCTTCAAGCTGTCCGATGAGACAGAGCTTGAGATTGAGCGCCTGATGGACGCGGAGAGTGACGAGCTTCCGCGGCCGGTAGGCGGCGAGATCGGCACGGTTATGGACAACGATCAGGCCAAATTCATGTATTTGGATTACGTGAAATCGACGGTCAAGTCTTCCTTTAAGGACTACCGCATTGTGCTAGACTGCGCGCACGGTTCAGCCTATGAGCTTGCGCCGAAGGTGTTCGAGGAGTTGGGGGCCGAAGTGATTTCAATCGGCGCGGAGCCGAACGGACGCAACATTAACGATGGCTGCGGTTCAACGCACCCGGAAACGCTGCAGAAGCTCGTCGTGGAGCGGGGAGCGCATATCGGTCTTGCTTTCGACGGAGATGCGGACCGTTTGATTGCGATCGATGAGAACGGCGAAGAAGTGGACGGCGACTTTATCCTGAGCATCTGCGGGCAAGCGATGAACCAAGCGGGCAAGCTGCGTCAGCAAACGATTGTGACGACGGTGATGAGCAACATCGGATTCTTCAAAGGCATCGAGGCGGCGGGTATGAAGGCGGCCAAGACGGCAGTAGGAGATCGTTACGTGATGGAGGAAATGCGCAAAGGCGGCTATAATCTCGGTGGAGAACAGTCCGGACATGTTATTTTCCTCGATTATAATACGACGGGCGACGGCATCCTGACCGCGCTTCAGCTGATGGACACGATAGTACAATCCGGCAAAAGCTTGAGCGAACTGAAGCAAATTATGCGTAAATATCCGCAAACTTTAGTTAATATACGTGTAGCCGATAAAAACAAGCTAAAGGATAATGCCGCGGTGGAAACGGCGATCCGTCAAGTTGAGGATGAGCTTGGCGATAACGGGCGCGTGCTGGTACGGCCTTCGGGTACCGAATCGCTGATCCGCGTGATGGCGGAAGGTCCCGACAAGGAGCAGGTAGAAGCATACGTACAGCGAATTGCCGAAGTGATTCAGCGGGAGCTGACTTAACCCGGCCGCTGCAGAAAACGATGATAAGCTAGATATCCAGCCTTACGATTCCGGAAGTTGATGACCTGAATTGTAAGGCTGGATGTATAATTTAACCCCAACTGTCATAGCCATTGGATGAAAACACCATGAAAATAAAAGTTGCACATCGATGGCAAAATGAATAAGATGGGTATATGTTTACTCTAAAAAGAAAGGTGGGTAGCATTTATTGTCATCTTAAGCGCCAGAACTGAACCAGCTGTTCAGATGTTTCGAGTTTTTCTGCGCATTCGGTCATCGTCGTCTCAGATAGCACCGGGACGTGTTCATTCCTTAGACAACGCAGATAACGGAAGCATTGGGCGGAGGTCCAGTTGACGAGGTGAAGGTGTTCGAATCATTCGGCGGGGGCCTTCCGGTGAACGATCCATACCGCAAAGTCGAAGTGCAAAACGTCTGGGCGACCGGACCGACAAGAGTTCGACGGGATCAAGAGAATTTTAATATGTGCAAGTCTCATATCCGTAGGAGGAACTTATAGTATGTGTGGTATCGTTGGTTATGTAGGGAATCGTAATTCCCAAAATATATTGATTGAAGGATTAAAGAAGCTGGAGTATCGCGGTTACGATTCGGCTGGTGTAGCCGTCTATACTACGGATGGGCTCCAAGTCAAAAAATCGAAGGGCCGCCTGGCCAATCTCGAATCCAAGCTCGGAGAAACGCCGCTGCACGGAACGATCGGGATTGGACATACTCGTTGGGCAACTCATGGCAAGCCATCTGATCTAAACTCGCATCCGCATACGGACAACTCCCATAAGTTTTCCGTAGTGCATAACGGGATTATCGAGAACTACATGTCTCTCAAAGAAGAGCTGACGGAGCAGGGTCATGTGTTCGTTTCCGAAACGGATACGGAAGTCATCTCTCACCTGATTGCCAGCCTGTATGATGGCGACATCGTCAAAGCGGTACAAAAAGCGATAACGCGAATGAAAGGTGCTTTTGCTCTCGGCGTATTGACGGAGTATGAACCGGATAAGCTGGTCGCGGTTCGTTTCTTCAGTCCGCTCATTATAGGCGTAGGAGAAGGCGAGAACTTCATCGGCTCCGACATTCCGGCCATTCTCGAATATACGCGAAATGTGTATATTTTGAACGATGGTGAAATGGCGGTTTTGACACGAGATGGTGTCGAATTAATGACGCTTGAGGGGAATTTTATTTCCCGGGAATTATTTCATGTCGATTGGGACATCATTACGGCGGAAAAAGCCGGATATGATCACTTTATGTTAAAAGAGATCCACGAGCAGCCTAAAGCTTACCGTGACACCATGGGAGCTAGATTGGACGCATCCGGTAAGAAGGTCGTTCTGAACGAAGTAGGTATGACGCCGGAGCAAATCAAGGCGATTCGTCATGTGCACATCGTGGCCTGCGGAACGGCATATCATGCGGGACTTGTCGGTAAATCGGTCATCGAGAAACTGGCGCGCATCCCGGTAGAAACGGATGTAGCCTCCGAGTATCGTTACCGTGCTCCGATCATTACTCCGGAAACGCTGGTGATCGTTGTAAGCCAATCCGGTGAAACGGCCGACACGCTCGCAGCACTTCGTGAGGCGAAGCGCTGCGGTGCGCGCGTTGTGGCCATCACGAACGTAGTGGGCAGCTCGGTTGCCCGCGAAGCGGATGATGTGATCACGACCTGGGCAGGTCCAGAGATCGCCGTCGCTTCGACCAAAGCTTATACGTCGCAGCTGATCGCTTTCTACCTGCTCGGATTGTACCTAGCTCAAACGTTGGGCTCGCAAGATGATGCGTATATCGCCGAAGTGATCGCCGGATTGCAAGAGCTGCCTGAGAAGGTGGAGCGTATCCTCGCACAATCGGAGACGATCAAGAATGTGGCGGAGCAAATCTCCACACATGATAACCTGTTCTTCATCGGCCGTGGCCTGGATTATGCTGTAGCTTTGGAAGGCTCTTTGAAGTTAAAGGAGATTTCGTATATTCACTCTGAGGCTTATGCAGCCGGAGAGCTGAAGCACGGAACGCTGGCCCTGATTGAAGAAGGCATCCCGGTCATCGCTCTGGCGACACAAGAGGAACTGTTCGAGAAAACGGTCAGCAACATTAAGGAAGTTACAGCACGTGGCGCGCACGTCTTCGGTATTCATTCAGAAGGTCACAGCGAGCTCACCAAGGCTGTAGATGAAGTGTTCGCGATTCCTGCAACGCTGCCTCTGCTGACCCCGGCGCTGTCTGTTGTGCCGCTACAGCTGCTGAGCTACTACGCTTCACTCGCTCGCGGCAACGATGTCGACAAGCCACGGAATTTAGCGAAGAGCGTAACTGTGGAGTAGGAGAAGAGAGCTCTTAGCATTCATTGTCCAGTGATAAAAAAGTCGTGAACCAGTAAAAAAAGTCGTGAACCAGTAAAGAAAGTCGTGAACCAGTAAAAGATGTCGTGAAATAAGTCAGTCCCGATGAGTTTTATCATTCATCGGGACTATTTTTTTAAGGAGTGATACATATCGAAACAATAGGCAGTCGTATAAAAATGATTAGAAAACTGAATAAGATAAATCAAGTTGATTTCTCTAATCGAATTGGAATTTCGCAGGCTACACTTAGCGAGTTAGAACAAGATAAATATAAGCCATCGGTTGATACTATTCTCGCAATTGTTGAAGGATTCGAGGCGGATGTTGAATGGATTCTTATTGGAACGAAGAGTGCTGGAGGTAAAGCTTTCGGAATCAGGGAAGTTAATGAAAAAGAGGCTAACGTATTACTGCATTTTGATAAGTTAAAAACTAATGATCAAGATGAAATTATTGATTTCATAAAGTTAAAATTAAATCGATATTAAGCGACTTTTATATTGTTGGTAAATGACATTTACTAAATTTATTAATTTGAAGATTTTTTGTTACTGAGTGTCATTATAAGAAGTAATTTAGTGCTGTTTTGTGCATTCCATCATTATTCATAGTAGAGGTCAGAGATTCTTTATTCGAGCATATGCTTGCTGACAGACTAGTAACAGCTAAGTGGTATATAATTTATGGAAATCCCTGTCGAATGAAGGGATTTTCTCTTTAATTATGGAATAAGTCTATAGAACTAATAAGCTACAGATAGGAGCAGTACCATGCTAACAGGAGAAGTTCGTAATAAGATTTACAAAATATGGACGGATATATGGGCGGGCGGAATTAGCAACCCTTTAACGGTTATAGAGCAGCTTACTTATTTGATGTTCATTCGATCCCTGGATGAGAAAGAGCTGGAAAATGAGAGCTTCGAGGCATTGAGCGGCGAAGCGATGCCGAAGATTTTCCCACAGGACGAACAGGGACAGAACATGCGTTGGAGTAAATTTAAAACGAAAGATTCCCGTGTTATCTATGAAATTGTCGGCACGAAGGTGTTCCCGTTCATTAAAGAAATGAATGGTGCGAATACGACAGCCTTCTCGCGTTATATGCAGGATGCGATGTTCCTAGTGCCAACTCCTCAGGTATTGCAAAAGATGATAACAGGCCTAGACGAACTGTATGAACACGATATTAAAGACTTGGACATGCAGGGTGACCTTTACGAGTATATGCTAGGAAAGTTGGCTTCCGCAGGACAGAACGGCCAATTCAGAACGCCGAAGCATATTCGCGATATGATGGTGCGTTTGCTTGCTCCTACACCTAACGATAAGATTTGTGACCCAGCGTGCGGTACAGCGGGCTTTCTGGTATCGTCCTCGGAATATATCCGCGAGAATTTCGAGGCTGAGATGACTAGCGAGCAGTGGGAGCATTTTGCTGGGGAGATGTTCTCAGGATTTGATACGGATCGAACGATGCTGCGCTTATCTGCAATGAATATGATGCTTCATTCTATTAACCAGCCGCATATCGATTATGTGGACAGTGTTTCCAAGCAGAACAGCATTGCTTCCGCGTATGATATTGTTCTTGCAAATCCACCGTTTACCGGGACTGTTGACGCCGAGAGTATCAATGATAACCTGAAGACAGTATGCGATACCAAAAAGACGGAGCTTTTGTTCGTGGCACTCTTCTTACGAATTCTCCGTAAAGGTGGACGCTGTGCTTGTATCGTTCCGGATGGTGTATTATTTGGTTCTACGAAGGCACACAAATCCTTGCGCAAAGAGCTGGTAGAGAATCATCAACTGCAGGCGGTCATCTCCATGCCGAGCGGTGTGTTTAAGCCATATGCCGGTGTGAGCACGGCTGTTCTTATTTTTACCAAAACGGGTGCAGGTGGGACGGATAAGGTCTGGTTCTATGATATGAAAGCCGATGGCTTTTCGTTAGATGATAAGCGTTCCCCAGTTGAAGCAAATGATATTCCCGATATTCTTGCTCGTTTCCATAACCTTGAGGGTGAAGTGGATCGCAAGCCAACTGAGGCTAGCTTCTTGGTGGATAAGGCTGCGATTGAGGCGAATGAGTATGATTTGTCGATTAACAAATATAAAGAAGTGGTTTATGAAAAAGTCGAGTACGATAAGCCAGAATTGATCATTTCTCGTCTTGATGGGTTGAACCTTGATATATCTGCCAAAATGGAGGAATTGAGGGGGCTTTTGGGTGAGTAAGTGGGATTCAGTAAAGTTAGGTGATGTCGGAAAAATAGTGACTGGAAACACCCCTTCCACAAATAACATTGAATATTACAGTAATAATGATATTGCATTTTATAAGCCAAATGATTTGCCAGAAACAAAAGTTACCTATTTGGATGATGCTACGAACTATGTATCAGAATTAGCAAAAACTAAACTCCGAATGCTACCAAAAGGAAGCGTACTCGTTACTTGTATTGGAACAATTGGTAAAGTTGGAATCACCTTAAAAGAAAGCTCATGTAACCAACAAATTAATGCAATAATTCCTGATGTTAAAAAGGTTGATAGCCAGTACTTAGCATACTGCATGTTTAGTAAGAAAAAAGAAATTCAGAGTATTGCTAATGCGGCAATTGTACCAATAGTTAATAAAACTAACTTTTCAAATATAGAGATACCACTCCCGCCACTAGAAACACAAAAACAAATCGCCAAAATATTAGACACCGTCGCAGAACTGCTTGCCATGCGCAAACAGCAGCTTGCTGAGTTGGACAACCTTATCAAATCTACCTTTTATGATATGTTTGGTGATCCTACTGTGAATGATAAGGGTTGGGAAACTGTTACGGTAGGGGATTTAATTACTGTCCTAACGGATTATCACGCGAATGGAAGTTATGAAAAATTAAGAGACAATGTGGAATTGTTGAATGAACCAAACTATGCTTATATGATAAGAACTACGGACTTGGAAAATGAAAATTATCTAGATAATGTTAAATACATCACTAGAGAAGCCTATGAATATCTTGAAAAGTCAAAAGTATATGGTGGGGACATTATTATTAACAAAATAGGAAGTGCTGGAAAAGTTTATTTGGTGCCGTATTTAAATAGACCAGTATCATTGGCGATGAACCAGTTTTTGTTAAGATTTAACGATAATACTAATGTCATGTACGTATACCGCTATTTAAATACAGAATTTAGCGAAAAAAACATATTGGATAGAGTTCGTGGTGCTGTTACGAAAACGATTACTAAGGATGCGATTCGAAGTGTTCCGTTTAGATTACCACCTCTTTCTCTCCAAAACCAATTTGCCACCATGGTCACCAAAATCGAAGAACAAAAAGCCCTCGTCAAAAAAGCAATCGACGAAACGCAATATCTGTTCGACAGCTTGATGAGCGAGTATTTCGAGTAACGAGCTCCTATTCTACAAGTGAGGTGAATCCAATGACTTCCAACTTTGAATTCTTACAGGGACAAACGGAATACGTGTTGTTTGCTACTGCTTGTATCGAAGCGGAGCGGGTGCTTGCGACCTCTCCTGCCATGGCGGCGGTGGGAAGCCGAAAGGCTTTTGAGCTTGCAGTAAAATGGGTATACGCCGCTGATAATACGATCACGATGCCCTATAAGGACAATTTGCAGTCATTGATTCATGAACCATCTTTCAGATTCGCTATGGAGAACCAGACCTGGGGGAAGCTGCCTTATATCATTAAGTTAGGTAACCTTGCGGTACATACGGACAAAGCGATCAGCCGTGGTGATGCTGTTTTGTCGCTATCTGCCCTTTTTGAATTCGTGCAATGGATCGACTATTGCTATGGCGCGAGCTACGAAGAACGATCCTTCTTTGAAACGAATATCCCTTCTGAGAAGGTTGTCCTCGACGAAGCTAAGATCAAAGAGAAGGATAGCTTAATCGAACAGAAGGATTCCGAAATCGAGGCGCTTCGAGCCAAAATCGCAGCTATGAGTGACCGTCTTACAGCTGACAAAGATCAGCATCAAGCGCAGCGGCATTTTACCCCTGAGGATATTTCTGAATTTAACACGCGTAAAAGATATATTGATGTGGATTTAAAGCTACTTGGCTGGACATTTGGCGATGATGTGAGGGAAGAAGTAGTGCTGTACGGTATGCCTAATCATGAGGAGAAGGGCTATGCGGATTATGTGCTTTATGGCAAAGATGGCTTGCCCCTTGCTATCATTGAAGCGAAGCGTACTTCGAAGGACCCAAAGATCGGCACTCATCAGGCGAAGTTATATGCAGACTGTCTCGAGAAGATGACCGGCAGACGGCCGATGATGTTCACCACGAATGGCTTCGAAACCAATCTATGGGATGACGTTACCTCCCCACAGCGCAAGGTGAGCGGTATCTTTTCAAAGTCTGACTTGGAAAAGCTGATGAATCGCCGTACTGAACGTAAGGAATTAGACGAAGTCGTTATTGACGATAAAATCACGGACCGCTACTACCAGAAGGAAGCCATCCGTGCGGTAGGTGAAAGCATAACGATTGGGCATCGAAGAGCACTCCTCGTGATGGCGACAGGGACAGGGAAGACGAGAACCGCATCCAGCTTGACGGATGTACTGTCCCGCGGGGGATATGTAACCAATACGTTGTTTCTGGCAGACAGAACAGCACTGGTTAAGCAGGCTAAGGATGATTTCAAAAATTACTTGCCCCATATGTCGCTTTGTAATTTGCTAAGCAATAAGGATGATAAGACGGCTCGCATTGTGTTCTCAACGTATCCGACAATGCTGAATGCTATTGATAAAACTAAAAGTGACGATGGCAAGCGTCTGTTTACGCCGGCACATTTCGATTTGATTGTGGTGGATGAGGCGCACAGAAGTATTTTCAAGAAATATCGGACGATATTTGAGTATTTTGATGGCCTTATTGTGGGATTGACGGCGACGCCGAAGACGGAGGTTGATCGCAATACCTACGATTTCTTCGAGATGGAGAGCGGTGTGCCGACCTATGCATATGCGTATGAAACGGCCGTAGAAATTGATCATGTACTAGTGCCCTACTATAACATCGAGATCACAACGAAGTTCCTGGAGAAAGGTATTACCTACGACGATCTTTCTCCAGAAGATAAGGCCCGTTATGAAGAAGATTTCACCGATGAAGACGGTGAGATGCCTGAATTTATTCCCTCCCCTGCGGTGAATGAATTTATTTTTAACCAAGCTACGGTGGATCGAGTGCTAGAGGATTTAATGACCAAGGGGATCAAGGTGGCAGGCGGTGACAGGTTAGGTAAGACAATCATTTTCGCCCAAAATAAAAAGCACGCGCAATACATTGTTGAACGTTTCGATAAACTGTATCCGCAGTATAACGGCAGCTTCGCCAAGCGGATTATTTCGGAAGATAGTTATGCGCAGAGTATCATCGATGACTTTAAGGTTGCTGACAAGGGGCCTCATATAGCTGTATCTGTGGATATGCTCGATACGGGGATTGACGTGCCTGAGATTGTCAATCTGGTGTTCTTCAAACGGATTCGCTCCAAGACAAAATTCTGGCAGATGATTGGCCGCGGGACACGGCTGCGTAAGAACCTGTTCGGAGAGGGAGAGGATAAGACCCAGTTTGTTATTTTCGATTATCTAGGGAATTTCGAATTTTTCCGTCAACATCAGGAAGGATTACAGGGCAGTGAAACGCAGAGCCTGTCGGAAGCGATCTTCGCCAAGCGGGTTCGGTTGATTCATCATACACAACAGTCTGTGTATATCAATGAGCCCTATCAAGCGATTCGTACAGAGCTGATAGAAAAAGTCGTCAAGCAGATAAACTTCCTTAATCCGGAGCTTGTGTCGGTGAAGATGCAACTGCAGTATGTGGAAAAATATAAACATAAGACTGCTTTCGTCAGTCTGTCGGATGTAGATAAGAGTAACCTGATTGCCTATCTTGCGCCTATTGTCTATATGGATGATACGGACGAGTATGCTAAGCGTTTTGACAATTTCATGTATGGACTCATGCTCGCTCATATCGAGGGTTCGGCACAAATGAATAAAGCCAAAAAGCAGCTGATGGAAGTATCTTCTAATCTACTACAGCGTGCTACGATCCCGCAGATCAAGGAGAAACTGGAGCTGATCAGCACTATTGGAACGGACGAGTTCTGGCAGAGCTCGGATTTGCTGAATTTTGAAAAGGTGCGTATTGAGCTTCGTAGTCTTATCAAGTTCATTATAGATGAAGGAAGCGGCAGAAATCCGATCTACACGAACCTTGCTGATGAAGTTCTTACGATTGAAGAAGGCAAGGCCATGTACCAAGCCTATGACTTCGAGGATTATAAGCTGAAGGTTAACCGTTATATTGAGAAAAACCGTGACACTTTGGCTATCCATAAGCTCCGGAACAATATTCCTCTTACCTCTCTCGATTATGAGAGTTTAGAGAAGATTTTCACTGGGGAGCTAGGTACAGCAGAAGATTACCAACGGGAGTATCAGAACACACCGTTCGGTTTACTGGTGCGAAAAATCGCTAAGCTGGAGTATGAAGCGGCGACCGTTGCGTTCTCGGAATTTATTAATGATCAGTCCTTAAGCCAGGCGCAAATCGTATTTGTGAAAAAGGTTATTGATTATATCGTGCAGAATGGCTATATCGATAATGTATCGGAACTAACGAAGCCGCCTTTCGATAAACCCCTGAGCTTTGTCAAGCTGTTTGATGGCACGAAGCAAAAGCGTCTTGTGGAGATGGTTGCACAGATCAAAGATAATGCGATTAAGATCTTGAGTTAGTGTAGAGACGCAAAGAATATACCGGCATTGCGGAAAGAGGAGAAGTATGATTTTTGATGTTATTTCAAAATATCATCTGCTTTCAAGGCTTGATAAGCATCATAGGTATAAATCGTGGGAGCATTGCGTATTTTTTGAAGTAATTTAAATAAAATAAACACACCGTGTTTTCGCGAGGCCTCCGTGAGAGTCTAATTTTATTTCATATGATGCATTAATAAGTTATTCAAAATTATATGAGTCATGTAGTCCGGAATTGAAAATGAAAATAGGGGAGTTATTACGTCAGTATAATGAGGAAACGAGAGGTTAAAGATAAAATATACCGCTCAGCAAAGTTAGTGCCGTCTCACACTCGAGACGGCTGTTTTCATACGTTTAAATGGTTGGATGAGTGCTAATTAGAGCCACATACGAGTCTAATGCTTGGAAGTTTATAGCACGCCGCAGATATGATGTAGGAAAATAATGGAACACGTCGAATATAACAGAAACAAGTTTAAATCTGTGGAAATCAAATTGAAAACTAACAATGAACATTATCTATCAGCAGGGGGGCATTTCATGAAAATTAAAAAACTATATATAAAGAATTACAGAATGTTCCGGGATGTGGTTATAGAAGTGAACAGTGCCTGCAATATTTTTGTCGGTGATAATGATTCTGGAAAAAGTACCCTGCTTGAGATAATTCAAGTTCTTCTGAGTGGAAGATTAAATAATTTATCTTTTGAACGCCAATTAAAAGCCTCCTATTTTAACTATGCAACTCGTTCCATCTTTAAAGAAACTATTGCCGATCCCTCTAAACGAATCGAAGAATTACCTTCTATTATCGCTGAAGCCTATTTTGAGAATGATGGTAATAGCACTGAATATAAAGGAACAAATAATGAACTTGGTGAAGACTGTCCGGGCATTCGTATGACTGTACAGTTTAACCCCGATTTTGCAAAAGCATTTCAGGCCATGTTAAAGAACGGGGAAATATATGATATACCGGTTGAATTTTATAAAATCAGTTGGAGAGATTTTGGTGACAACCCAATTGTTTTTAGGACGTTTCCAGTGAAGGTTTCACTAATCGACACTACACAAAAAGATTATGATTCAGCAGTAAACAAGTTTATCAATTCACGAATTACTAACAATCTATCTGAAGATGAAAAAGTACATCTAGCTAGGGCGTATAGGAAAATGAAGCACGAATTCAATAACAATCCGAACGTAGTAGCCCTTAATGAAAGGTTGGCAGTAGAAGAAAAGCTTGACGATAAAACGATTAAGTTTGGTATGCGTGAAGAAGCGCTTGAATCTTGGATGAACGAGGTCTCAATTGATGTTGAGAATATTCCCTTTGAGGATATGGGGTTTGGTACTCAGAACTTAATTAAAATGGAATTAGTATTCAAACAAGATACAGAGAGATCTAATGTAGTACTGTTTGAGGAGCCTGAAAATAATTTAGCGTTTGGGAATATGTCACGCCTAATTTCAAAAATAAATCAAGATGAGAATAAACAGGTCTTTATATCAACTCATAGTAGTTATGTAGCGAACAAATTAGGACTGAAAAACATAATCCTTTTATATAAAGGGAATATAAGTCAATTGGATGATATAGACCCTGATACTATGAACTTTTTTAAAAAGTTGCCTGGTTACGGGACTGTTCGTTTTTTATTGGCAGATAAGGTGATATTGGTTGAGGGTCCAACTGATGAATTAATTGTTCAACGCGCTTACAAGGATGTTCATGGAAAGTTGCCAATTGAAAATGGAATAGATGTCATTACAGTGGATTCATTAGCATTTAAAAGATATTGTGATCTAGCCATTCTAGTAAGAAAACCCTTACGAATTATTACGGACAATGATGGGGATGTTCAACGGAATATCTTTGATAAATATAAAGAGTACACCGACGCACATGGTGATTTGATAGAAATACATTATGAAACTAATGAATCGCTTCACACAATTGAACCCAGCATTTTGGCCGTCAATTCCGCTGTATCAGAGGCTTTCAACAAGTTTAAAAGGGTCATTTCTAAAGGGAATTCGATGGTTAATAGAAATATGGAAGAAATAGAAACGTTTATGAAAAATAATAAAGCAGAATGGGGATTGAGGGTGTTTGACTCAGACGAATGTATCGAATATCCAACGTATATCAAAAATGCAATTCGATAATACATTAGTTCTTGCTTGTGCCGGCTCTGGTAAAACATATGGTATGTGTAACGATTCAAGGTCTTTATCTGAGGAATCTACTAAGAAAGTTTTGATGTTGTCTTACACCCATAAAGGTATTTATTCTATAAAGAAAGAATACGCAAAGCAAAATAATGGTGTTCTCGATAAAAATCTTGTAATAAGTACTTGGTTTCAGTTCATTCTAAAAGAATTAATCAGACCGTACCAAAGAAGTTTTTTGGGGAAGATTAGCCAGATAAAAACTATTGATTTTTCCAGCATGTACGGTGTTGATTATGCGAAAAAAGATACCACATCTTATTTTCTAAATAGAAATCATGATGTTAAAGCCAATCGTGCTTCCGAGTTTGCACTATTATTAAATAAATTATCCGATGGAGCTGTATTAAAAAGACTTGAGGATACATATGCTTGCATCTATATCGATGAGCTGCAGGATTTAGTGGGGAAAGATATAGAACTCCTTGAATTATTATTCCTTTCATCTATAAAAATTTATTGTGTTGGTGACTATAAACAAGCTACCTTAAAGACTCATAATCCGAGATCTGATAGAAAAAAAGGTGGTATGCATGTTTTCAGTTATCTTGAGACTTGCAGAGATTCACATCGGATTAACATCGTTAAAAATAATACCTCTAAACGATTTGTTTCTGATATAGCAAAATTTGCGAATTTGGTATACCCAGAGGACCCAATTATTGGAGCATTAGAAACTGAAGAACCGGTCATAGGGGTCTTTCAGATTCTTCAAACTGATATACATGCTTATATTCAGCACTTCAAACCAAATATCTTGAAATACGATGTCAAGACGCCAACTTTGGGGTATCCATCTTTAAACTTCGGTGTCAGCAAGGGGATGACTTTGGAACGTGTTCTAATTTTCCCTAACAAACCACTTTATTCATTCTTATTAGATCCCAGTGGGCGATTGAAGGCTCCGGATAAATATTATGTTGGTGTCACTCGTGCAAAGTACAGTTTGGCTTTTGTGGTTGAACAACTCAAACCCAACCGATACTTTTTCGAAGATAGTATTAATTTAGGTAGCAAAAACGTTAGGGTATTAAAATTCAAAATATAGCCAAACGAAACTTAAGCATATCGGCCATTTTAGGGTTTCAAGAAGTATGTAGTAAAGCCAATTAAATGGATTCTTATATGCAAAATAAAAAAGTGGTTAGATTTACTTGATTATTAGGATAAATTTTATAAGGAGTAATTCAAATGCCATCGACAAAAGAGTTACTATATATGAAAAAGACATTAGATGCAAGTTCTAATGTAATCTGGAATGAAATGAAAAAAATCAAAGAATCTTCAGATGAAATAAAAATGAAAATTAGACGTAGATGGATCTGGGAGTTAATACAAAATGCTTCTGATTGTACAATTGATAATCAAAAAGTTGATATAAACATAAGTTATGAAAACAAAACATTAACTTTCAGTCATAATGGTCAACCATTTACTTATGAAAATTTGTTAGATTTAATTACTCAAATTTCATCTAAACAGAGTTCCCCCGGAGAGAAATCAGGGAAATTTGGTACGGGGTTCATGTCGACACATTTATTATCTGAAGTTGTTAATTTACAAGGTCCCTTTATTTGTGATGATAATAAGAAAATAAACATGAATTTTTCGGTGAATAGAACAGGAAGTGAGTATAATGAGTTTCGTGAAAATACAAAGAAAATGTTAGAAAGTTTAGAGGAGTTAAATAACAGTATATCAGAAAAAGAAATTGTTTTAGAGGAAACAAAATTCATTTATTCTATCGGAGAAAAAGCCGAAATACATAATGCAATACAAGAAGGAATTAAGGAATTAGAAGATACTGTTCCATTAATATTAACCTTTAATAGAAATATTAACTCAATTACATGTAATGGAAATAAATTTAAGATATCTGAAGAGAGAGAGTTAACATCAGAAGATAATTATAAAATAACAAAAATAAAAGTGAATAATAAAGGAGAGATAAATGACCAAAACGCCTTATTAGTGGTGGATGATGGTCTCGTGGAAATTGCTTGCTTTTATAAATATAATTCTATATCTAAAACAGCATATTTATTACCTATCTCTGAGAAATTGGCTAAGTTATTTTGTAGATTTCCATTGGTTGGCACCGAAAAGTTTTCCTTCCCTATATTTATGAATTCAAAGCTTTTTGAAGTGGAATTAGATCGAGATGGAATAAGAGATAATAATGAAATTAATTTTGAGTTAATTAAAAGAGGAGTATCTTTATATGAGAAGTTCTTGGATTTTGTATCAAATGAAAAATTTAGTGGTCACTTTAACATATGTCACATTGGAACACAAAGTACTCTGAAACTCCAGAAGTACTGTTATGACAATGTTAATAAGAAAATTGAAAATACAGTATTAATTCCGGTTAATTATCAAGGAAAATATTACGGTGTTGTCTCATATAAAAATAAATCTAATCAGATACAGATCAGTATACCGACAACAAAAAGTGGTGAGAATGTTGATCAGCTTTGGGAACTTATTAATCAATATGGATACTTATGTATTCCTACAAAAGAATCATACCGTGGTTGGAGTAAGATATTAGGTTCTACCCTCTCGTTTCAATTGATTAATGAAAAATTACTTCAAGATAAGAGCATTGCAGATATTAATACATATTTAGGGGATGCTAAAGTTTTTGAATGGTTGAATTCATTCTATAAGCTTTGGATTGAAGAGGAAGGAATTAATACTGTTAGTAAAAATGCTTACGTCCCTAATCAGAACAGTAAGTTTGTCCATATAAATACAATCTGTTTTGATAAAGATATAGATTTCAATTTAAAAGAGATACTATGTTATTTTGAACCTAATTTGTTAGCTGGTTTGCTAAACACTAGAATTACAGCGTTCGATGATTACTTCAGCGAAAATAAAGAAAAAATTAAGTCAAATATAGAGATTTCTAATTCTATAGATAGACATGTATCACAAGTTCTTTCAAAAGAAACTATAGATAGAGTTGAAAGAACAAAGGATAATCAGATGTTATTCAATAAGTTAACTAACTGGTTTATGAACAATGTTGAAAAAGCAAATGCCTGGTTTAGTAACTTATATCAAAAAAGAATGATGTTATCTACACCAGAAGAGAACTTAAGGAGATATAAAATAGCAGAAAAGATCGAAGAAAACAACATAAAATACGAAGATTTGGATGACATCATTACCAATAGAGAAAAAGTTTATCAGATTATTTCAAATGCAGAATTAAGTACTGAAGACATGGTTAGGGAATTAAAACACATAGTGACATCATCAGCAGAGTATAAGCAATTTGTAGATCGACTGATTAACAGAAGTATAAAGAATGTGTATGGCTATTTATCAACAAATACCAAATATGAAGTATCATCCACATTTGAAGAATGGATAGCTATGAAGTTTTCAGATACGGTTTTTGCTGCAAAATATAACGGCAGAGATGTTCGAATTATTATACGTCCTAGTGACAACCAACACATTATTTTCTATAGTGATCAAGAGTTAGAGGCACTTGATGATATTGAATATCAACTATGGACAGATGACGGTAATAAACAGCGTTTGGTTACATTAGGTGATATATTGAAGACAACAGGTATATCTAGAATTCCATTAAAAAAAATATAAGTAGGTGAGAACGTTGCATAGAAACATTGAGGATATAAAACAAAAAATTACTACGCATTGCAATCAAAACACAACGTATATACACCCGTCAGCAACGAATATTTATATTGCTCAACTAATTTCGGCATACTCGAATGGCAAGGGAGGCGATATAATATTCGGAGCTAGGTTTGATGGAAAAGTAGTAGAAGTAAAAGAAAACAAGTTTCCTATTTCAATTGAAGAGATATTAAAAGTGATAAAGGGAAAGATAGATATTTATTATAATAAATTTTATTTCGAACAAAGCGAGTTATTTTATATATCTATAAACACTAGTGAAGAGCTAGTCACTGTAAATGATGTGCCGTATAAACTAAATCATAGTGGTGAGCTAACAGAGCTAGTTCCACACAAAGTTTTTATTTCATACACTCATAAGGACAGTGATCTTGCAGATATTTTAGAAGGAGTATTAACTACTTTTAAAAATGTAATTGTTACTCGTGACATTAAAGTTACCCAGTATAAAGATGATTTAAATGAGTTTATGAGGACAATAAGAAAACATGATATGGTTATAGCAATTGTTTCTGATGGGTATCTAAAATCATTAAATTGTATGTATGAAGTTACAGAGTTAATGAAAGATGAAGATTATCAGCAGAGACTAAATTTTATAGTTGTAAGAGATTCAGACTCTAGATTTTATAATAAAGAAAATCTTTATGATGGTTTTAAAGCTGATATTTATAATCCGCTTGGGAAAGCAAAATATCTTAGTTATTGGGATAAAAAACAGAAAAAAATGGAGGAAGAAATTAAAGAATTAAATATAAGAACATCAATGTTAGGGGATTTATCAAATGAAATGAAAAAAATGGAGTCAGTCTTACCTTCATTAGATAATTTCTTGTCACATATAAGTGGTAAAATTGGAAAAAGTTTTGAAGAAATGAATGATGAGAATTTTTATGAAATAACTAAATACTTTTAAAGTTGGCCATCAAATTATATTTCAAAATAAACTAAGGTCTACTTTGACAAAATTATTTTATTATAGTATACCTTGATACTCTAAACAATAACGCAACTTTATCCTAAATCTATACTTCAATAAAATGTGAGGAGTTAATACTGCCTCGATATAAAATTTTACTCAAGATTAACTTTGGTTCCTAAGTTTTTTTATACGGTAGTTTCTGGCGGTTCCAGACTTTTTATTTTTCCTGTTTATCACGTGCCGCGGCAAACCCAATAAAATCAACAACATTGGTTCCAGAGTTTTTTTACACCTGACATTCATTGTCTGGTGATAAAAAAGAATGGAACCACTATAAGACATCATGGGCCGTCCTGCGAAAAATGAGGACGGCCCAAATTCGTTTAATGGGCTATTATGATGGATACCATAGGAGAAAAGGTTAAAGCTATTTGAAAACTACATAAACTAAATCAAACAGCTTTTGCGGATGCGATTGGGATATCTCAAGGTAGATTAAGTGAAATCGAGCAGGGGAAAACCTAACCTTCAGCTGATACTCTTAAAGAGTTAAGAAAGAAATTTGATGTTGATCTGAACTGGCTCTTCGATGACGACGTTTAATTCAATCTCGCTTGAATTCCTATTATTATTAATGTGATTACACAATCAAAAGACGATACAAAGAAACCGTCTAGTAAGGAACTGACAGATGTTCAGAGAATTATAAAGTCATAGACTGAATAATAAAGTATTTTCTTAATATGTAGTCCAATTTATTGATACATTTAAAGAACTACATGCTAAGCGCGTATATATTCAATTAATAACTGGAAATAACTCTGAGGACATAGCCCGAGAGAAAGTGAGGGAGTGTCCTTTAATTTATTGTTGAGCCAACGGGCAGGAATGTTCTGAGGATTGTGGATCTTTTTCGCTTGCTTCATCATTTGGTCCATGTTTTTTCATGGTTACATCCTAGCCCCTAACCAGTTTCGATGAGCAGGTTATAAAATACAAAGTACGGCCAAGCTACATTAGTATCCGGGCGTTGTTACAGACGGCGGGTATCCCGCGCAGTACATATTTTTTGCACTATGCTTTGTCCACTTCCCTTTGACAAAGAGGGTGTCCAACGACAAAAATGTTCCAA
Source organism: Paenibacillus sp. PvR098 (assembly GCF_017833255.1). Lineage (NCBI taxonomy): Bacteria > Bacillati > Bacillota > Bacilli > Caryophanales > Paenibacillaceae > Paenibacillus > Paenibacillus sp. PvR098. The sequence continues at coordinate 2,843,138 of NZ_JAFIBU010000001.1, read as the reverse complement.
CATAACTTTGATTAAAAAAGCTTGAGAAATCAAGCTTCTTTTTATTTTATGTCAACACTTTTATGTCGCGCAAAAACGAACAAAAATGGATTTTTTCCAGAAACCCGTAAGCAACAATATTCACAGGAGTTTGATATTTGATATCCAGGAAGAAAATTTGAAATGATAACGCATTTGGTCTTTTTTATTAAATTCAATAGAGGATAAGAAATATAAACGAGTAATTTACTTTTCTGCTTTACAAAATAATAGTTTTCGTGTTTTTCACTGTACTTATTTTAATATATTGGTCTTAAGTGGCTGGGAAGTAGACAGAGGAATACAAACCGTGACACACAGGACAATTGGATTTATGAAGTTCGATAATGAAAGAGTGAAGGGAAACGATTCAGGAATTCCGAAATAATAAATAAGAAGAAGCTCCAACGAAAATCTGTTGGAACTTCTTCCATTTTAAAAAAGTTTGGATGTCATGTACTCCGAGGCGTCACTGGACCGTCAAGTTTTTTATCATATCCTGGATCTAGAGGGTCTCTTGCGTGCTTCGCGCGTTCTATTTCAGGTATACCAGGTTTTGATGGTCCCACGTTTCTTGTATCATAGTCGGTGTTAAGTACATCATTTGTTGGATCTTTGGGAATCGACATCAAATTATATTCCTCCTAAATTTTAGATTAGCAGTAACTTTAGATATTATGTTTCCTTGTTACACTAGTTATGCATAATTGGAAAATGAGAAGTTCGATAGTTGAGCACTTCCGACGGGTGTTTGTCGAACTAAAGGCAGATTACTGAGCATTAAAAATGCCCTAATAAGTATATTGAGGGCGCAGGGTTGTCCCTGCCCCTCCCGCCTTTCTTCACTGATAGATGGTCCTAACGCTTTTATTTATTTTGTTCGGTGCGGTTCGCGGAACCGACGTTATCAACAGCACTAGGAGAGTTTTTCGCATCATTGTCAGCACCTCCGTCAACCTCACCAACCACCTGATTGCCCAACACGCCTCCAGCGATGGTACCTAAAATGGCGCCAACCGGACCAAAAGCGGACCCAACGGCAGCGCCCGTAGCAGCACCGCCCACGATCCCTACAGCTCCACTAATGTTGCCGACAGACGTGTTGGTCGTGTCGGGGTCACGAGCATCGTTCCGAATATCGTTTTTTTCAGTCATCCATCTTACTCCCTCGTTTTGGATAAGGAAGAGCAGCTGTTTTAGCCAGCGCTGTCCCAAACTTAGTCTGCCCGATCGGGATGGAAGAATTCCACTTTTTAAAAACAACCTTGCGCGATTAAAGGCATCATTAAGCAGGCATCGGCAGCCTGCTCGTTTTATTGAATTAAAGGGAAGATTAGTGTAGTTAATTATAAGAAAGTCAGTTGTGTAATGATAAATCCCCTGGGCAAGATATCCAAGAAAAGGGGAAATGGATTTATACCTGAACATCAGGGATATCAAGAGGTTTTCGATGTGTATGTTTGTGCCATTGATTAAGATAGATTTTTGCAGAGACTAGATACTTGAATCGATTTAATAAGGGTATTTTAGTTGCAAGTATACATCTAGCTGTTTTCTCGAACAGCTTACGAGCTTTCTGCAAATCAGTAATGGAGTAATAATTCAGATAGTTAGCGTATTCCTCCAGAAACCGCTGACCTTCAATCATTCAAATTCCTTTCTTAGCCATAAGCACCGCTCTATCCCAGTCTCCAATTTCTAATAAAGGCAGCAGTACAAAACTGTAAGTGCTGTGCGGAATTTCAGCACAACCCAACTTTCCTTCGAATATTTGGTTTAGCATGGATAGGCCTCTCTTATGCTGTTCCAACAAGAAATGATAGGTACCGAATGAATGTTGATCGCAAGCTCTACAATCAGATAACGCATCGCATTTTGCTTTCTTCCATAAGCCATAGTCGGCCGCGGCTTCATCCATGGATCCTTTAGATAGTGCATAGGCATGGAGAAATTTATAGTAAGGTGCCAGTGAATAACCGTAGTGCAGACATTTTTGCTTAAAATCTTCAACCATCTGCATCATTTTATCATGTGAAAATTGAGGAAACCTCTAAATTTCGTTCAATACCCATTTGTAATGCCATAGGATGATAAAGCCCTTCACTCAACATGTATACGAAAAGTATGGTATAGGGCTGCCGCGTAAAGCCAGAGACCAAGCTAAGTGCGGAATAAAAGTGGATAGAGCAGATTTACATAAAGGCGGCCTATTGTTTTTCTATGTGCCTGAGAGTTTCCCTCCAACGATATTCCTGGTCATGTTGGCATTTATATTACGATAAACGTGATAAATGATATAATAATATGACGAGTATAGGAGGTAACAACATGGCGAAGTCAAAAACACAACACCGGTGTACAGGTTGTGGTCATATAGAGCCGAAATGGGCGGGTAAATGCCCTTCTTGTCAGCAGTGGAACTCGCTCGTTGAGGAAGATGTTACATCTACCAAATCTGTAAATCCAGCGACAAAGCGTGGAGCATCTACCCGTGGTGATAAACCTAAGCGTCTTAAAGATGTTAATGCATCTAAGGAATCTCGCATTATATTAAATGAATCCGAATTTGATCGGGTTATGGGTGGGGGCATCGTGAGAGATAGCCTCAACGTACTTACAGCTCCACCAGGAGCAGGAAAATCGACTCTCCTGCTTATCATTTCTAACTTACTTGGAAGGCTTGGTTACAGGGTTTTGTATCTCTCTGGAGAAGAAAGTGAGCGACAGGTAAAGCTACGTGCGGATCGTATTTGTCCTGATATTTCGGAAAATGTATGGTTTAAGTCGGAATCGAATATGAACGCGATTCAAGATCACATTAAAGAAATCGATCCTGATTTTATCATCATGGATTCAATTCAAATGGCATATCTCGAAGAATTTCCACAGTCACCTGGAAGTCCAACTCAAGTATTAGAATCTACAAAGGTGTTCAAGTATATAGCTAAGAATCCTGAACGTCCGAGAGCTGTTTTCTTGGTTGGTCATATGACAAAACAAGATGAGCTTGGTGGAAGCAGAGCGTTTGAACATGAAGTGGATGCGGTCTTCTATTTGGACGGAGATCGTGGCGAACAGCTTCGAATCCTCCGCACGACCAAAAACAGATTTGGAGATACGGGTGAAACAGGGCTGTACCGTATGGAGGGCGAGGGACTCATCCCGATTGATAACCCTTCGGAGTTCTTTATGACGAAGCGGGAAGAACCTGTTGCGGGAAGTGCGTTGACCGTAACCAGAGAAGGAACCCGAAATATTGTGGTAGAAATTGAGTCTCTATTGGAGAAAACGATGTTTGGCTTTCCAACAAGGGTTGGTGAAGGTATCAATAAGCAACAACTGCAAATTCTCTCTGCCATATTGGAGAAAAGAGGCGGATTGGTAACGGGGGACAAAGATGTTTACGTCAAAGTATCGGCAGGATTGAAACTACAGGAGGCGGCGGTTAATTTAGGTGTTGTGATGTCTATGGTATCGAGTATCCAAAATAGAGGAATTCCAACAGATACAGTATTTCTTGGTGAAGTTGGTTTGACAGGCGAGATCAAGTCAGTTCCGCATCTGGAATCCCGTATTAAAGAGGTGGATCGGCTTGGTTTTAAGACAGTTTATGTTCCTAAAGGAAATCTACGTGCTGGTTTAACGACTAAAAATGTTGAAGTGGTTGAAATCGGTTCTATCAGTGAAGGCATCTCAAAGCTTTATGGACAAACAAGCCAAAAAAAGAAGGCATCAACAGAGTGAGGGCAACCTCGCTCTTTTCTTTTTTCATGCATAAAAATACAATGGAACAGATATTATGAAGACCGTGAACTTGCCGGTAGGCGGTCGCTTTTAAAAGTCTGTACCGAAAAATATGCACGTTTCAACCTGGCGCCGGTTTGGTTTGAAGACAAAATAGCAAATGGCAATGGTGGTATGTTGATACATTATCACGCATGGTTCTAGACCAATTTCCCGTTAAGCTGATGATTATGTTGCAGTAATTGATATGTGAGAGGCATCGGTCAATGACATATTGAGTCTTCGGTCTAACCACTGCACATTACTTAAAAGAACAGCAGGTTTTATGCGGTGTGGTGAATCCACTATCTCGATTTATGGAAATACCACTAGCAGCTTAATGCAATAGCTTCCTCTTAGAAATTGATTTCGTAACAAACAACAGACAAAGGTGAGGATGTTTTTCACTTTCTGCTGCCACACAATTTTCTTTATACTCCATTTGGTTCCATGAGAAATTTGTCTATTAACTACGTAACACGATCAAATTCTAAGAATACGTGAGCATTTAAGAGAAGAGCGATTCTCCATAGAGGGAGGTTAGCATCACAATAATGACCTGGAGAGATGTAGAACTTATATAAATTCAGAACAAGATCATTGTGTAACACAGAAAATCATTATGACAGCAGTACAAATTTTTCATGCACGATAACATGGGTAAGGTGGTGCTTTGGGCTGAGGCGTAGCTTTCCGGCATCACGTTGAAACGAAGTGAACGTAGCACTTCGTTTATTTATTGCCCGCAATTGCAAAATTTCCGTCGAATAAAGGGATTTCCTGCCGGTCTGTTGAATGAAAATAGGTTCAGAGGATGCTTCTAGAAATCGCAGAGCAGATTGGAGTTACAGACAACATGAAAAGGTTATTCATAGTTCTTGTTTTAGTGGTATTCGCGATCGGCTGCCAAAGCGCACCCGCAGTTGCGGCCGACAGAACTTCCCAGGCGGTCCAACCGAATGAGGAGTACGAGCCGTATCAACTTGAAGCGCTGGCGCATTTGAATAGGGTCAGGGGTGTATTGGGATTGCAGCCAGTAAGGCTCAACCCATATATTACGAAAGCAGCTGAGAATCATGCGAATTACATCGTCATCAACGATACCGCCGCCGACGGATTATCGACGCATGACGAGACCCCGGGCAATCCGGGGTTTACCGGGGAATCCCCGACGGATAGGGTGAGGGCTGCTGGGGGTTCTCAGGTCGTGTCGGAGATAATTAATTTTACAAGCAACCCTGCTCAGGCCATAGAATCGTGGATGACTACGGCTTATCACAGAAGTCCGTTAACGGATCCCAATGCGGATGAGTTCGGTATAGGCATTGCGGATGGCAATGTTGTTCTCAATATGTCGGCTAAAACGGGCAATAACGAGATTTCAGTTTATCCTTACGACGGACAAACCGATGTCGGTGTCACTTTCTACGGAGCGAGCGAGATTCCGAATCCATTGAAGCAATTCCACGTTGAAAAGTCAGGATTCATCATATCGTTTCAGCCTCCGTTCCATGTGGATGGGATTAAAGCAACCGTCACCGACGGACGCGGCGTAAAAGTACCGGTTTATTTTGAATATGCCGGCGCATGGTTTTTGTACCCGGTTTATCCGCTGGCTTATGACGAGCAATATACAGTATCGGTAGACTACGACGTAAACGGAGCAACACAAAATAAAACGTGGTCATTCAGAACGATGAAAAGCTTTGTGTCTATTGGCTCTCAACACAACATCCAAATCAAGTTCAACGGAAAGTTCGTACCGCAAAGCGTGACGCCGATACTGCGCGACGGCACGACGTTCGTACCACTCAGAGGTATTTTCGAACGACTTAACGCGAAGGTGTTTTGGAATGCAACAAGCAGTACCGCCATCGTAACGGGCAAAGATACAACGATGAAGCTTACGATCGGCCGCGACGTCGCGTATGTAAACGATAAAGCCGTTACAATTAGCGAAGCTCCATTCATCCGAAACGGCTCAACGTATGTGCCGCTGCGCTTTATTAGTGAAACAATGGGCGCCAAAGTACAATGGGACAAGGAGCGCTGGACAGCTAGCATTGAGGCTGATGCCGATGTGCCGGACAGTCTAATGATCAGTCCGGAAGCAGCCGGGTCGCGTGAGACGAAAGTTCAGACAGATGCGAATAACGAAGCTGCGACTAACAGAGAAACGAAACTCAACAGCATAGTGAATCAAACGGAAGGGACACTAGGAAAGTTCGGTTACTCGCTGTATGAAGTATCAACCAAAGATCCGGATCATTTAAGCGCGGAGTATGCTATCAAAGATAAAACCGGTAAGACCTTTGCCAAATATGTGATCCGATATGGAATGAGTACGCCGGCAGGAATGAATCCCGAGGAGTTCCACGATAAAATGAATAATGACCAGGATTATCAAATGAATGCTTGGGTGAATAGTCATTTCTTCGCTTTAATGTCTCTGGAACCGTTAGCTGTGCCGCAAAAGAACAAGGAGCTGTTTTCATTGCTGCAAGCTGCGATGGAGAGCGCCTCAGGTATGAAAATGCCAAATCTGGCCGACAATCTGATGCAGTCTTTCAACGATGTGTCCGCGTCGGGCAGTAACCCTGATAAAAAAGCCAAGCTGCACGCTAATGTTTCTTACGACATATCGTATAGCAGTAACGAAACTAAAGGGGTAACAACCACTACAACAGGCATGGTGAAGGTCCAATTGTGGTACAGATAGGATATCCTGATCGGAAGGCGGCGAGCCTGTTTGGGCTCTACCTCTTATTTTGCTTACACCGATTTATTGAAAAAATCATATTTGGCTTTGTTCAACTAATGGGTACTATAGCTTAATAAACAGCTACAACGCGTCTGCCGACATGGATCGGCAGACGCGTTGTGAATGTGAAAAGAATGGTTAGGTTAATAGAGTAAAAGCAGCTCATCCTCTGACGAGGAACTTGCTGCTTTTTTACTGTTTCATCCATCTTGGAGTACCCATTCCCTCAAAATCGAGGCTTTTGCAGTGCTCTCTATTCAGGTGCTGAAAATTGCAAATATGGTATTAGGTTCTCGTTTTAACGGCTAACCCACTAAACGATACAGGACCAACAACATCGGCTCTAGTATTTGCAGTACGGTTTTCTGCTGTGACTGTGTAAATATGGGTACCCGATCTTACATTTCTATCTTCCGCTTGGAACGTAACAGCATAATTTTGTTCAGAACCAGCAGATTCGATACCTTGTTGTGTGTTGAAGATCTCTCTTCCATCGCGGAAGATTCTAAAGAGAATTTGCGCAATGCCAGTGACACCTCTGACACCCACGGTTGCTATCAAATCTACCCGATTAGGTTGAGAATTAACTGGAATCCGTATAGTGATTGTTGCAAGGCGAGATCTTGCTGGTGAACGGCGGATAATAAATGAATTGGCTAAGTTGAATTTACGACGCGGCTGGACGGCTGCTTTATCGAGAATACGTACCAAAATATCAACTCCTCTTGTTTGATATCTCCAAGATATGTTGGACAAAAAGAGAATGATTGGACTATCATTTAAGCTCCTTTGATTTGAGGCAAATACTTTTTTGTATAGCTTAGGTTTTACTTACGGGTTGTGTCTAAATTGTGAGAAGCAATACTGTTAGAGAGTTAAAAAAGTTGGCTGCATACGATGATTTCCAAACATTTCGATTTATGAGACCTGAAGAATTTATATTGGGTGCTGAAATTGATGAACACTCAAACGTCTATACTATGGGTTTAACGGCTTTTGCTCTATTAGGTGGTATGCTTGACCGTTCCTTTGTGAAGTGGAGGCTGGAAAGGGACTTTATGAGGTTGCTATAAAGGCAGTGAATCCAGAAAGGGGATGAAGGTATTCCAATGTATCTGAATTAAGGAAAGCCTGGGACTCAGCAGCTTTTGATTAGGACGGTTTTTCCAACGGGACATGATGGTTGAATAGTTTGGGGCTTTCCCGCCAAAAGTGAAAGTCCATAAAGGACAGGTCATTCCGCTAACGGATAACAATAGTGCAAAGGAAGAGCTTAAAAGCCTCCTATAAGAGCAAACTAGATATTAGATACTCTTATGGGAGGTTTTATTATGATTTTGAGTGAACTATGGCAAGCGTATGAATCTGATAAGCGGATCCAAGGCTTTAGTCCAAATACGTTGAAGGCATACGCATTGCAACTCAGGAATCTTGTTAAGGAACTTGGAGATCTGGATATTTCAGAGATAACGATTCATTTACTGAAGGAATACTTAGCAAAACAGTCGGAACGATTGAAGCCAAGTAGTCTCGGACACCGCATTCGTTTTGTTCGCTCCCTCTTCCGCTTTGCTTATGAGGAAACATACCTGACCTCAAATCCCTCCTTAAAACTACGTGAACCTAAGATGGAGAAACGAATTCCAAAGTTCTTAATTGAGGAAGATGTAATTCATTTAAAGATTTCTTGTCACTCTCTTAGGGAAAGGGCTCTTCTCGAGTTCCTTTACAGTACCGGTTGCCGAGTCGGAGAAGTTGAAAAAATAAACATTGAGGACTTGAATTGGGAGAACTGTTCTGCGATTGTTAATGGTAAGGGATCAAAGCAGAGAGAAGTTTATTTCACAACGGAGTGCAAAGTGTGGCTGAAAAAGTATTTGGCGATCCGCGAGGACTCCTGCAAAGCACTATTCGTTACGGATACACACCCTACGCGGCGTATGGCCATCCCAACAATCAGGTGGGCTCTGAAACGTCTCGCCGATCGGGGAGAAATTGAAGCAAACGTGTACCCGCATCGGTTTCGGCTACTTACGCCTGTCAGTTACTTGATAATAGTGCTCCTTTAGATTTTATTCAAGGTATGTTGGGACATGAGAAAGCATCAACTACTCAAATTTATGCCCAACTCCGGGGAGAACGACGACGAGAACTATACCGCCGTTATTTCTAAGTGTTGATGGGTTAAGGAACCGTACTCAACTAAAGGGCAGTTTACTTGAGTATATGCAAAGAATATATTGTCTTTTCGTCAAGTTTTTATAAGGATATATACTTATTAAACCTAATAATATTATACCAGACATTTACAAAATAAAGAGCGGTAATGTTAAATCACCACTCTTTATTTATTTTATTAAGTTGTTTAGAAGAAGGGAGAGAAGAAAAGGAGTGAGTTAAACGGGAAGAAAAATGGAAAGAACGAAGATGAAGATGTACGTACTCCTCTGCCGTTGAAACTCTGACCGCGAATAACTACAAAATCTTTACCAACAGATTGCACTGTTCCGCGAATGTGTCTTCCATTAGTAGTCACAACTTGAATTCTTTTTCCCACCAATTTAGACATCTCACTCCGCATATTTGAAACATTACTTACTCTTGTAATAGTTGACACTTTACTCACCTCCACATTAGTAGAATAACTTGCAATTCTATATTATGAAAATAATAGTTTTGCTGAATGTATAGTTGCCCATATTGAACTAAAAATAGACTTATTTCATTTATTCTAATCAAAATTAATATTATTAAAGAAGCTATACTCCGCTAACGGGATACGATAGTGAAATAACCAGGGAGCAGATCGCCGCGGCAGCTGCTCTCTGGTTTTCATTGAAGTAACGGGCATTATAGTTGCAAATGATGAAGGATATTTCAGAAAAATGTGGAATTTCTTTTCTTAATCTATCATTTTACATTTTTTTGGTGGTGTGTGAAAAGGGTTTCGCACCTTAGAAGGAGGCCCAAATGAACGAAACTGCACTGGAGCATGCTCTAGAACTTCAGTTATTTGACCGATTGAAGCCGGAGTTAACATCGTTCTGTTATAGAATGCTAGGATCGATCGATGACGCAGACGATGCCGTTCAGGAAACCTTTATTCGTGTTTGGCAAAGTTGGAACTCATTCAGACAGGAATCCTCTTACAAAACATGGGTCTATCGGATTGCTTCAAATATATGCCTGGACAAGCTAAGACAAGCTAAACGCCGCACTCGTCCCGTTGACTTTTCCGACCCCGAGTCAACGATTATCGCACCCAGCAAAACGTTGCCTGACTCATCCTGGATCTGGCCTGCGCCCGCATTTTCGGAAAATCCGGAAGATATACTCATTCTAAAAGATACCCTTCAACTCTGTTTTATTGCACTCTTGCAAATCTTGCCTCTACGTCAACGTGCAGTTCTCATTTTGAAGGACGTATTTGAGTGGTCCTCCAAACAGATTGCAGAAACGTTAGGATTGTCGCCAGCAGCAGTTAACAGCGCCTTGCAAAGAGCCAGAAAAACGATGGATCGAGCGAAACTCCGTTCTGAAGAATACAGCTTGATGGATGTCGAGCCTGATCAAGAACTGCTCTCACGGTATGTGGAAGCTTTTGAACGATTTGATATCCATGCACTGGTAGCCTTGTTTCATGAAGAAGGCCATATGTCTATGCCGCCTTTTCCTATGTGGGTATGCGGCAAGGACGATCTGTTCAAGTTTTTTTCGCTTACACGCTGGCATTGTGACGGGTCCCGGTTTTGCCGACTACGGTGAATGGCGGTTACCCTGCTTTTGCGCAATATGTGCCGAGCAGCGACAAAACCTGCTTGGTCCCCTGGGGAATTCACGTCATTGTAATGAAAAACAAGAAGATATTCCACATCCAAAATTTTATCAACACAAAATTATTTTCCCGATTTGGACTTCCTGAACAATTAGACCGATGAATATTGCAATCGGATTTCGTCTAAATAAATGAGAATCAAAAACAATAATCGAGTGAGGTGCTTCAAAATGGAAACAAGTAATCAAAAAACAAGAGTAACCGTCCAGGCAGTCATTCAAGCGCCAGTAGAAAAAGTATGGAGGTATTGGTCTGAACCGGAACACATCACGAAGTGGAATCAGGCTTCAGAGACATGGCACTCGCCAAGATCGGAAAATGATTTGCGGGTTGGTGGCAAGTTTCTTACAAGGATGGAAGCGAAAGACGGCAGCATGGGCTTTGATTTCGGCGGGATATACGATGTAGTGAAGCAGCATGAGCAAATTTCATACACACTGGGAGATGGGAGAAAAGTGGATATCAACTTCGTCAATCAAGGAAATGAAACGAAGGTCGTTGAAATTTTTGATGCTGAAAGCACCCATTCCATTGAAATGCAGCAGGCGGGCTGGCAAGCGATTATGGACAATTTCAAAAGATATTCAGAAGAATTTTAATTATCAATCCAAATTCTGAGATGATTGAAATGGTATTGACCTCCAAACACATTTTTGTGAACTTGCATGTAAAGAATGTAAAACAATCAATGGCGTTTTTCACGGGGCTCGGCTTTGAGTTCAATATGCAGTTCACAGATGAGGAAAAAGCGGCTTGCCATGTGATTGGCGACAACGGCAGATCACGGTTTCATGTACCAATGGGGCTTCTAGGACCTGGACGGTCACATTTGGGAAATCGCATACTTGGACATGAATGCGTTTAAAGGACAAGGACAAGCGTAAGATCAAGCGGCATCGGACCGAAAGTCCTCCACAGGGATGATAATATGGAGGATGAGTATCCTTATGATCGAAATGGAAATGAAAACGAAATCCGGGATTATCGCTACTTGGGAACGTAGCTGATACTAGCGGTATGCAAGCCTCGGGGGATGTTACTCCGAGGCTTATTAATTGTGGCACATTTTCATGGGTCATGAAAAAGCAACAACTTGTTACGCTAACGGATAACGTTAGTTGAATAAACAGCGGTAGTCTTAGGACTTTATTTTCCGGTCCAAGGCTGCCGCTGTTTACGTATTCGAGTCAGTCTAATACTTATTGGACGGGACCTGACGCTTTATCACGCTACGTGTAAAAAGAAAATAAACCATTAGACTGAAAAATAAAGTATTAGACTGACCCCTAAAAATCGTAACAGCGGCAGCCATGAACGATAAAATAAAGTATTAGACTGACGCTGTTTCATGGAACTAACTTGATGGACTCTAAAGTTTTTTTCCTTTATTGGGATAAATCCAGATGGGTTTCTCAACTCTAAAAAGCACTTCTGGAGCAATTATGAGCAGCATGATCGAGCCGTAAAGTCCGAGCGTGTAGCTGGTCGCGTAAGTGATGCCGATAATCTGGTGAAACACGAAGGTGAGAAGATGGATCAGCATATTCGTAAAGCAAAAGGCATAGCTCCGGATCATCCACCGACGATGCTGAAGAATCCGTTTCTTAAAGATATGGATAAGAGCTGTCGTCGTTATGACCAGCCAGAGAATATTGAGCAGATTGAAGCCCATGCTGCTTATTTTTCCTCCTGTGGCGTAGGGCGCCATATATCCGGAAGTCAGCACGACAAAAAGCACTGACGATACATATACGTAGCCGTTCACGCGATGAAAACGACGATGCTTCTCATAACTGCGAGTTGATAGATTGATGAGCCCCGATGCCATCGCGACGCAAGCGAACCCTACATGAATGTACATGACCGTTAACCAGATCCGAGGATGAAGCTCACGCTCCAGATCTGCTTTATGACTTAGAAACGTCTCAGCGCCAGGATCGAGAATGAAATTGTTGACCAAAGCAAAAAGGATGTAAATCACGATGAACCACACGATCAGCTTGTAGAAGGATTGGCGTCTTCCCATTCTTTTCCCCCTTATATTCGCTTCCCTGTTAATTTGGAGGCCGGCAATACACCGGCTTTAGCGATACCGGTCATATGATCGCCATCAACCGTAACTGCAAAATTCAAATTCAGAAGCATCGGCATCTTAATTCGCTGCGACCAGCAAAGCGTATTTCCTTTAAGATCAGGATCGATAAACTCACTTACCTCATCCCCCTGCTTTGCCATACCTTGAATAACTCCATTAACCGTTGTTATGTGGAGTTTGACCGTCAGCTTTCCAACCGGTGTGACGATCGTCGCGTCCCATTCCCCGTCGAAAACCGACGCTTGTGTAATGTCATCCGCCGTTGTACCTTGAGGGCGTGCAGGATCAAACTCGGTGTTTGGGTCAGTGACCGCCGATCCATTACGCGGGGGGATACCGATGTTACGCCAGACCGTTCCTCTCCGTTCATATTCGAACAATTGCTCTACAGCATGTGCAATACGCGGCCCAAGCTCCCGTTCTACCAGATGGAGCGCGACATCGAGCCCCGAGGTTACACCGCCTCCGGTAACGAGGTCGCCGTCATCGACTACGCGAGCCAGAACAGGTATGGCACCCGTCGCCCCAAGCAGATCCATCCCCAAGTGATTGGTTACCGCCGGCCTTCCTTCTAACATTCCTCCCATGGCCAGCACCAGAGAACCCCCGCATACGGTGGCAACTATGATACCCGGATACCCGAGCGCTTGCTCAAGCATACCAGTCAGTTCCGTGTTCATGGCTCGGGCCAGAATGGCAGGAATGGAATTTGGGTCGTTTCCTTCCACCTCGCCGGACGCGCCAGGCACGAGTATGATGCCCTCCCGACGCGGGCTCAGCCTGCCGCTCGCCTCAATTTTCAACCCGCCCACGCCGCTCGGGACGAGTCTAGCCCCTTCCGCAGTGACGAATTCCACATGCAACGTACCGTCGGCAACCATTCCGGCAGCGCAGAATACTTCATAAGGTGCAATGGCATCCAGAAGATCGAAGCCATCGAACAGCACGATTTGCACAGTCAACATTCATATAACCTCCTTCTATTCAATCCACTGATAAGAAGGATACCAAGTGAATCTCTCAAACGAAGTACCAAAAAGGTTACAAAACAATAAACAAACCGTCACAAAATGCGCGGATCTCGTTTGTTTTTTCAGAAGAGATGATACACTGAGATATATACGACGAGGGTGAATCCTCGGAATGAAGGCGGGATATACGTGAATGAAAGACCTATGATCTTGGTTGTAGACGATGACCAAAGCATCGGTGAACTCTTGAGGGACTTTTTGGAAAATGATCATTTTCAGGTCGTAACAGCTACCGATGCGATGCAAGCATGGACAGTGTTTCAACAGAACACGGTTCATTGCATCATCCTGGACATTATGATGCCGGGACAAAACGGATTTGATTTCTGCCGCCGCGTTCGGACAGAGAGCAGCGTGCCCATCCTGTTCTTGAGTGCCCGCAGCGACGATATTGACAAAATTCGCGGGCTCACCCTCGGCGGCGATGACTATATCGTTAAAACCGCTTCACCCGGCGAGATCGTTGCCCGTGTAAAGGCTGTTTTACGACGCGCCAGAACGCCGCAATCAAGCACAGTCAGGGTGTTGGACTATGGCCGCATCAAGCTCGATTTGTCTACCAGAGAAGTATTCGTGGATGGAACGAGCATCTCGCTCACACCGAAGGAATATGAGCTGCTGCAATTGTTTGCGGAGCATCCGAGACATGTGTTTACCTATGATCAATTGCTCGCGAAGTTCTGGGATGGCATCGGCGATAAGCATACGATCCGCGTCCATCTGAGCCGTCTTCGTGAGAAGATCGAGCTTGATCCGAATCAGCCGCAATATCTGACCAACGTATGGGGCGTTGGTTATCGATTCGAGGGCGTGTAACATGAGAAAGCTTCGTATTCGTACCTATTTTCTTCTCAGTTTGGTGCTCCTTCTACTGTTGCCATGGATTTTCTTTGTGGGGGCATACTTCATCACCACCCAATCGTTGCATCTTGGGGCGGACCGACCCAATTCGTATACAATCCCCATGATTGCCGCGTTCGCAGGGCTGCTGCTCGCTTTCTTTACTGTAGGCGTTCGAATGCGACGGCTCCTTCTCAAGCCTCTTGAGAAGATGAGCCAGGCCGCTCGGCAAATTGCTGCAGGTGATTGGGACGTTCAACTGCCCCAATCTACTATCAGAGAGATCGCCGAGGTTCGAGACGGGTTTGAAGTCATGGTGAGCGGACTTCAAAACTCGAACCGGAAGCAAGCAGAGCTGGAGGAGGAACGACGATTCGTCATCGCTGCCGTCGCTCATGATTTGCGGACACCGTTATTTGCTTTGCGCGGTTATTTGGACGGGCTCGAGCAAGGCATTGCACACACACCGGATCAAATCACGAAGTATGTCGCCGTTTGCAAGGAGAAATCGGCGCAATTGGACCGTTTGGTCGAGGATCTGTTCACCTTTACGAGGATGGATTACCTGGAAACAGAGCTAAGCGAGACCTTGGCTGACTTTAACGATATTGTTCATAAAACGATCGACAGCTTGGAGCCGCAAGCGAAACACAAGCAAATCTCAATCGACGCCCTTTACGCGCCAGACGGATGTGTGATTAGAGGTGATTCGCACTTATTAGAGCGCGCGATGAGCAATTTGTTGGATAATGCTGTGCGGTACACACCTGATCATGGCCGAATTGTCATTCAATGCGGCCGGGAGAAAGACCGAATGACGTTCACGATCCACGATTCAGGGCCAGGCTTTACGCCGGAGGAGCTACAACGGATCTTTGAGCCCCTCTATCGGGGGGAGCAATCGAGAAATCGCGCAACGGGAGGCGCCGGATTAGGGTTGACCATATCCCAGCGAATCATCCGACAGCATGGAGGCGAGCTTGCAGCAGGTAACCACCCAGGCGGAGGCGCAATCCTCTCAGGTTGGATTCCTGCCGCTACTCGATAAGAAGCTTGGACCCAAATAACCGTGAGAAGAATGCGAAGGCTGCCGGCATATTCTGCTGTTCAAAGAAAATAAAGTTTTAGACTGGGAACGGCATTAAGCTACCCCGAAAATTACTGTGGTGCCCCCAGAGGGGCATGGATGGCTAACGGGAGATTACGCGAATCCTCATGAATTAAAAACCAATTCATAGTACATTCCGGCAACCCATCCTCATTTAGGTTCGTTTAATAGGTAATGAGAGGAGGGAAACAATGCCTTTTACCTTTGCGCACCCAACCTGTGCATTCCCCTTAAAATTCATCAGCCCGAGATGGTTCAGTGTAACTGGCCTCGTGCTGGGGAGTATGGCCCCTGATTTTGAATATTTTTTCGCCATGGAACCGTATCGGACGATCGGTCATTCGTTCTCGGGTTTTGTCGTCCAGGCGATTCCGCTATGTGTTTTATTTGCCTATTTATTCCATACCCTTGTTAAGGAACCGCTCGTGTTGCATCTACCTTCCGGCTTAAACTTAAATCGGAGGGCGTACAGTCTTCTATTCTCATGGGGCTTGCGAACGCTTCGCGACTGGATGGTCTACATCGTGTCTGTCTCCATCGGCTTTCTCTCGCATGTCGTAGTCGACGGTTTTACACATGAGGGCGGTTTTATGGTCCGGAATCTTGCCATTTTGCAAGCAATCGTTATATTGGACCTGCCGGTCTACAAAATTTTACAGTATAGTCTGTCGATGATCGGGATGATGGTTTTAGTCGGCACAATAGGACTCTCACTTTTCAGAACAGTGCCCTATATGAAAGAGGTCCCGATCGCCACAAACAAACAAAAACTGTTTTATTGGGGCTTGATGGTCGCAATCCTCGTGACAGGGTGCAAACTACTGCTAAGCTCGAGCGGCAACATCATCGGAATGTTGGTCGTATCGCCAATTACCGGCTTCTGTGCAGGGATACTGCTTGCCTCTTTGTTCTGGAGAAGAACCAGGCGTTAAAAAATAAGGAGTCCGGCGACCTCGATCTGCTAACGGGCAGGTTAGTGCAATATCCGTCAATCAAAATTAAATACACAAAAAAAATTGACTTCGAGTGTACTCGAAGCCGTAGACTATCTTCTAAGGTCAAGCATGAACTTTTGACGCTGATTGGATATGTTCGGGTATTTCGTACTTTTCTCCACATTCTGGGTTATTGTTAACTGGATTCCAGGTATCGTCCAATTGACCAGCCAAGACACTTTCGTAGTAAGCCTTCTTCTCTTTTATGTGCATTAATTGAAGGTTGTACTCATGGATTTTCGCTTCTAGTTCTTTTTCTTGTTTTGCAATAAGCTCAGCCCTCTCAGGAATCGTCTCATCACCTTGCAAACACATGCCAATGTAATGTTTGACTTCTGAAATCGGCAATCCTGAAATACGAAAGCAATGCACCATTCGCAACCAATCCAGATCATGGTCAGAGAATAAGCGATTGTTTCTGCCGTTTCTCGAAACGAAAGGTATTAATTGTTGGTCATCATAGTAACGGATCGTATGTTTTGTAAGACCAGTTATTTCAGATACATCTTTTACCGTATATTTAGGTTCATGTAATGTCTGATTCAAAATTTCGAAAGCCTACGCAAATTAGCTGATGCTGCGAAAAGCGGTGGAGCTCCTGCGTTACTTCAGATTTTTCATGCAGGTAACAAAGCACTACCGGCTTTAACTCCAAATGGTGAGGTGGTTAGTTCCAGTGCTGTAGAGACTGAAGCTACTGCATTTGCTCCGTCAGTATTACCTAGAGAACTTTCACATGATGAAATAATGGAAGTGATTGATGCCTTTGGACAAACGACCAGACGAGCCATTGAAGCTGGTTTTGATGGTGTTGAAATCCATGGCGCGCACGGATTTTTACTGCAAAACTTCTTCTCTCCTTTCTTCAATAGACGTGAGGATAACTGGGGTGGATCTCTAGAAAGTCGCTTGAGTTTCCCACTGGAAGTCGTTAGGGAAATGAAGAATGTAATCTGGAAGTTCTCCCCAAGTATAAAATTTACACGAATCCGGAATACCATATTTCTTTTCCTTACCCTGCAGATTGGCGAAAAGTTACTGAGGAACGGTATGAAGGTAGCGATGGCTTTTTCCAAATTTCCGCGATATCGTCCGAGGACCGAATTGACGAAGTATGCCGTGCGGAAGCTGTTCATCCCTAGAGACCCTATGGTTCCAGACCCCGAATCCTCATGTTGCGCATCCGAAATCAGGACGGCTGCTTCATTTTCCCGTCGGAGGACCAGCTAGCGGCAATGAACAATCAGGCCGCACTGAAGCTGGACTCTCGGACGTTGGAGCTCTTCGAAATTGAAAGAGTTTATTTTGCTGAGCAAGGCATTGATTGGTGTATTATTACAGAAAATAAAATACCAGATACCCTTGTCAGGAACGTAGAGTGGTTGTCGGAAGCTAAATACATTGAAACTCGACCTGGTGTGGATGAGGAGCTAGTTTCATTAGTCTCAGATGGGTTGTTTGAGGTATTTAAAGAAGATGCAGGTCAAACCTCATTAAGTAAGCTCTTTTTACGAACGGATAAGGAATATATGTTAGAGCTGGTCTGTATTAATGCGCTGAACGTGGCCTCCCAAGCTTTAGTCGAAAATCTCAAGAGGATGAAGTTCTGGATATCGCTACGCTTCCTGAGCGGGTTCGAGTGTTGGTTGATGAGCATTGTGCGTGATACCGCAAATGATGTCGCACTTGATTTGAAAAGTTGTAGCTCTAAAAATAACAATTCCTTGATTCCAAAGGACACTGGGCCCGTTGGAGTCCCACAATGATTGCGGAGTCACGCAATAGCTAAGATTTTGTAAAAAAGGATGCTAATAATAAATCGATGACTTCTCGAGCATTCTTGCTCATTGCGCTTCGCACGCGGTAGACGTCAGAGCACAGCTCCCGACAAGTGCGTCGGTGTGTGCGTGGACTGTTCAGCAATCGTTATAACCGCATTGGGACTTGGAGAAATTTTACTTTCGTTTCATGAATACATCGTTTATACTACATATATCTACAAAATAGTACCTGATTAGACTTTTGGGCAAACCGGTTGAAAAGCCGGGACGCAAAGGCATGGGTCGTCGATTTCCACAGCGAAATACCGATTGCCAGTCTGCATTCTATTTGTGTGTCCCCAATCAAGCCTCCTTGTATAAAGGTGGTTTTTATTTTGTCGATCAAACATCATGAGAAACAGCGAGGTATGAACAAATGAAGAAATCGATGAAGCTGTTGTTATCGCTGCACGCAGCGCTCACCCTCGGAGTGGCAAGCTTGCCCGTACAGAAGGCGTATGCGGACAGTCAAGGGCTAAGCGTCCCGTTCCAGGACGTGAAGTCGCACTGGTCGGCTGACAGCGTTGCTTGGGCGGTCGGCAAAAACATTGTCAGCGGCTATGAGGACGGGACGTTCAAGCCTGATAAACCGGTGACGGAGGCCGAATTTTTGTCCATGCTCATTCATGGCTATAAACCTGATCTCAAAAGCGGTTCTGCCAACTGGGCGGAGCCTTATTATAAGCTGTCCTCGTCGATGAATTATCCCTTGGACGCGCAAGATATCAACGCACACAACGAGCCGATCACGCGTATTCGCGTGGCGGAGCTGATCGCCTCGACGCAAGGCATGCATTATGACGGCGATGACGCCATTCGGTATATGTACGGCAAAGGTCTTGCTCAAGGGGAGGCTAGTCAGCCGACGATAGCCGGGTTTAACGGCTCTAAAACGCTCACGCGTGCTGAAGCCGTGCAGTTCATGAAGAACTTGTCCGAGCACGGATTAGGGGAGCTTCTTGCAAGGCCGGAACAAAGTTCGAATACGAGTGCGCTGCCTTCAATACCTAGCGGAGATACGGATGCCGGTGCAGAAGCCGATCAAACTCAAAGCGGTTCCGTCGTACACACGAATGATCCCGCCGCCGTCGACAATACGCCCGTTTTAAAGCTGGATGATAAGCCTATAACTTTCATAACGAAGCCGGTTATACATGACGGGACCGTGTATTTTCCCATTCAGGAAGTATGTGCTGCGTTTGGGATCGGCTACAAGGAAAATAGCGACGGCAGCGTAACGACGACGAATTATAACGAAACGAACACGTTCAGAGACGGGGATATCGACCGTTTCGTTCATTATAATCCGGAGAGGCCGATTCTCGGAGAAGAAGACATACCCCTCGACGGGGAAAAGCCGATGAAGAAAATAAACGGCGTCTTTATGATGCCTGCAGAATCTTTAGACCACATTTGGTTTGCCGTGAATAATGAAGCGACAAAGTTCGCCGACATGTTGACGGTGACCAACGGCCGAGTGGATAAGCGCGAACTGAAGTTTTATACGTATAAACAATTTGTGCTCAGAGATATGGAAAACATGGACGGTACAAACAGGCAACCGGATAGTACCCTGTTCGTCGACCCTAGTAAAATACACAGATCCATATGGGTGAAGGAGTATGGTTTGCCGAGCTTTGGAACTAGCGTGTACGCCACCTGGAGATGGAACTCCAAGGACAGCCTTTATTATAAATTTAAAGAGATCAAGTTTACCGGGAAAATCGTCAATGGTGTCGCTAAGGGAGCTCTAAGCTTTGAAGGCGATATTACGTATTATCAAGAAAACGATCGCTTAGAGATGTTAAAGCCCGAGGAGCTGCAAGACATAGAACTGCCGTACAAAAACGGCGATATCAAGATGACATGGAACGATGCGTTGAACTTGTTTTCAAAAAACAATATCTATCTTCCTGAGTAACGTTATAGTAAGCAAAAAGAAGCCCACGGCCGGACAGTCGTAGGCTTCTTTTTTTGTACTACGGAGTGACTATAAATATTTCCTTTTATGATACGATGTTACTGTGACACGTAAACAGGTGGGCATTCGGGGCAAGCGCAAATAAACGTTAAGCCCTGAGAATATAATCTGGGCTCCAGATAAAAACTGAAAACAATGATATTTAACCGAATTTCGAAAATATAGGGGTTTGTATAAAATTCGAAGTGGTTATATACTAAGCATATAAGAGTTCACAAGAACTTGTCTACAGAACTCATACATCTTGAAATTTTGTATACTACCTATTACTATTTTTTTTCAAGGAGATAATAAGAATTCTATGATCAATAAACAGTACGTTATAGTTGGCTTAGGCCGTTTTGGTTTCAGCGTGGGCAAACAATTGATAGAGCATGGCCACGAAGTAATTGGTATTGATATAGACGAAGAATTAGTTGACGAAATGAGCGGTGTTCTAACCTATTCGGCCATAGCGGATTGTACGGATGAAGATGCGCTGCGTTCCCTAGGCATTGGAGACTTTGATTGTGCTATTGTTGCTATTGGTGTCAATATACAGGCCAGCATTCTGGCGACAATATTATTGAAAGACCTTGGAGTCAAGCAGGTTATAGCTAAAGCATTGGATGAACTGCACGGAAGAGTTCTTGAGAAGGTAGGGGCGGATCGTGTCATTTATCCGGAACGCGATATGGGGATACAACTTGCCAACCAATTAGTATCGTATGAATATGTTTGATTTCTTCCAAGTTTGAAAGTGTTGACCCGCAAGCAAAAAAATAAGTCACGGAAGAAGAATTGGATGATGTTGAGTTTATGAGTTATGTAATCCGAAATGAAATTATTGTAACTCCAAAATGTTATGGAACATTATCTTTTCTATTTTTTCTTAACACGCACCGCGCTCTTTTCCTACGTCAGTTACATTTTGGGTAATACACCAGAATCATTTAGAAGCAACCTGAGACAGGCATTTTTACCGGCTCAGGTTGCTTAATTTTGCTTAAAGATGATGAGAAAATAAGGGAAAGGGAGGGGAGAGGGTAGGGAATGATCCGTATTTTATAATATAAAAATTGGGTTATTAGAGTATAAAAATAACTTACATTAATCTAGTCGTCGCTTAAAGGCTCAAAGATAGTTGTTCGATTTCTTCCATTTATTTTAGATTGGTATAAAGCCTTGTCTGCTCTTGATATTATGTCTTTTATGTGTTTCCCATGTTGAGGTAAATAGATACCCCCAAAGAAATTGTTATGATTTTTTCGGTTGGGTTATTTGTTTTTTCCACCGTCGTTCTTACACGTTCAGCTACATGTTTAGCTATCTCCATATCTTTGCTCTTCACGATAAGGGCGAACTCTTCACCGCCATACCTAAAGCACAGGTCAGCTTCTCGAGAGAGGTCCAGCAAAGTTTTTGCTAAAAGTTGCAGCACTTCATCACCTATTAGATGCCCATACGTATCATTAATGCTTTTGAAATGATCAATATCCAAAAGAATCAGGGAGAATGGTGTTTGACTGCTGACCAATTTTTCCAACGTTAAGTCAAAAGATCTCCGGTTTGGAACTCCGGTCAATCCATCTGTTTCAGTTTCTATCATTAAGTCGTTTAAGTTTTTATTAATATACCCCAACGCAATCTTTGCACTGTCATAAAGCTGCCTCATTTCATATGTTGTTGATTTTATTTCAGGAAGCTTGTTGTACAAACCGTTTTTTATAAAAGCTTCTTCAGCTTAGATAGTTGTTTCAAAGGTCTGGATATACGAACTGCAATGAACCAACCGATGAGCAGAATCAGTAGCAAAAATGGCAAAGACAATAAAATCATTTGATGCAATAAATTTGTTAAAGGTTCGTTGATTATTGAAGTAGGAGTTTGTGAGATAATGCCCCAGCCGGTACTGCTTATATATGCAAATGCAAACCCCGAATAGAAAGGGTGAGCGTTATGGAGCTTCTGTCCCGTTCATCCAAAATACAAATAACCAATCAAGAAATAATAAAACTCCGACGACCATATATCTGTAAGTATCACTTAGAGTTGCCATCTTGGTATTCATAGTTTTTGGTGATACCGCGCCAACAGTAAAGAGTGGTGGGAAACTGTAAAAAAAATTCGGAGAGTAGTTAACTATACCCTGAAAATGTCCTCTTCATGAAGCAATCGAATTAGTTTGATCCGAAGAATTAATTGTTTGAATCAAGTTGAGTTTTCCGGAATAATTGGCTTCTCACAAGGAACACTAAGTGAACTTGAACAGGATAGATGCAATTCATCAATAGAAGCAATTATATCCATAGATTGGGTATTTCAGACGAATTTAAATGGGTTGCTTCTTGGAAGTCTAGTCAAGAAATAGATAATAAAAAAAGAAGATTTGTTCCATTCATCACTAAGAGCAACTTACAAATTATGATAAAGAAGAGATTTTGGAGATTATGGAGTTGAAAATAGGTCGGTACAACAGTTAAAGTTTGTATTGAGACGTAACCCTTTTAAACAGAATGATGTTGGATGAAATAAAGAAAGACTAGGTAAATAATGTTTTAGGCTGATGGCCAGATATTAAGCTAACTGGTAGGATAACACAATGGAAGGGTAATAGAAAAACTAAGATACAAAAAGACAAAAGAAATAGGTGATACGATGACAGAGGAAAAAGCAATAATAGAAACAGGATGGAATTTCGACAACAGTTATGCACGTCTTCCGAAATCATTTTTTACCAGCCACAACCCAACCTCCGTACGCTCACCGGAGTTGGTCATTTTAAATGATCCGCTGGCAACCTCCCTGGGGTTGAACGTCCAGGCGCTGCAAAGCAAAGATGGCGTAGCGGTGCTGGCTGGCAACCGGGTTCCCGAAGGCGCTTTGCCTCTCGCTCAAGCTTACGCAGGGCATCAATTCGGGCATTTTACCATGTTAGGGGACGGCCGTGCTCTGCTGCTTGGTGAGCAGATCACTCCCCTAGGTGAGCGGGTTGATATTCAGCTTAAGGGTTCAGGTAAAACGCCATACTCCCGCCGGGGCGATGGTCGAGCGGCGCTTGGGCCGATGCTGCGCGAATACATCATCAGCGAAGCAATGCATGCGCTTGGTATTGCTACCACCCGCAGCCTAGCGGTGGTGACAACCGGCGAGTCAATCATCCGCGAAACCGATCAACCTGGTGCAATTCTGACCCGCGTGGCTGCCAGTCATCTTCGCGTCGGCACCTTTCAATACGTTTCAAAATGGGGCACTGTCCAGGATCTCCGGGCCCTGGCTGATTACACATTGCAAAGACACTTTCCAGAAGTTGACGCTGGTGAGAACCGCTATCTTTTCCTACTTCAGGAAGTGATCAAGCGTCAAGCCGTGCTGATTGCCAAATGGCAGCTCGTTGGTTTTATTCACGGGGTGATGAACACCGACAACATGGCCCTTAGCGGAGAAACCATTGATTATGGACCTTGTGCCTTCATGGATGCTTATGACCCAGAAACCGTATTCAGCTCCATTGACCATCATGGCCGCTATGCCTATGGCAATCAGCCGTATATTGCCGCGTGGAATCTCGCGAGATTTGCTGAAACTCTATTGCCGCTGCTGCATGTCAACGAGGCGCAGTCTGTCAAACTGGCTGAGGATGCGATTTCAGATTTTACCGAGTTGTATCATCGTAATTGGCTCGCGGGAATGAGGGCAAAACTGGGAATATTTACCGAAGAGCTACAGGATGAATCCCTTATTGAAGGCCTTCTCAGTATGATGCAGAAGTATCGTGCGGACTATACCAATACCTTCCGTGCATTAACTTTTGATAAGCCGGAGGATACGGTCCTGTTTGGAACCCCAGAATTTGCTCAGTGGCATGAGCTGTGGCAGGCGAGACTAGGCAGGCAGCAGGAAACAAAAGCCTCCTCGCATAAGTTGATGCGCAGCAGCAATCCCGCGCTAATCCCTCGCAACCACCGGGTAGAAGAGGCACTAGAAGCCGCGGTGAAACAAGGAGACTACAGCGTGATGGAGCGGCTTCTTGATGTTCTTTCGAGCCCCTATGCGCACACCTCCGAACAGGCTGATTATTGCACACTGCCTGGGCCATCAAACCGTCCTTACCGAACCTTTTGCGGTACATGATATAGAAGCATTAGGGATGGTTCTTGGAACGGAAAACAAAGCCCTTGCTTTAATTGCCGTTGCGAATGAAGATCGCGAAAGCAGCTGGGACGTGATCCAAAAACTCCATGCGTTAGGTATCCGGAAAACCGTCATGCTCACCGGTGACAACAGGACAACGGCCGATATAAGAGCAACGCTGATCGTGACAGTAAATGGCTTAAGGTTGTTACGAATCAAGAATGAATAAGTGGCTGTAAGAGCGATTAACATATGCAATAAAAGTTCCTGTATCTACAGGGGCTTTTTGCTATTGTTCGCCTTTTTTGCGTCCGGATCTCACTGGCCGGATCGGGGGCGTTTCGCTAAAGGGCAGCATATCTGACCTCCACCTCATGGACAGGTTGAATGAAGGAATGTGGGAGCGTAGACTCTGTGAGACATGGGAGGGTTGACCTCCATGAGAAGTGTGGAGATCCATAGGTTCAACTTTTCCTGTATAACCACTTTTTGAAGAAGGGTGGCTGGGCAAGAGTGTGATTTTGCATTTAATCGTCCCAATAATTTCTTCTTATTCAACATTAATCCATAAAGTTTGTTGTCCCATTCGTTAAAATCCTTTGATTAAGGGAGCATTCAAGAGAAAAGTGTTTCTTTCTCCATAGAGGGAGGATTGTGGTAGGTACTTATTCAATCGTCGTCTTCAGCGGCGGACAAGACAGCACAACCTGTCCAATCTGGGCGATGGAATGATTCGCAGAGGTGCAGGCTGCAGGCCGGAATGTTGAATTGCGGACAGCGTCAAAGCCTTGAGCTGAAATGCGCCGGACAATAGCCAAAAGAGCAAAACATCAAGCATCATGTTCTCGTTAAGTCGATGGCAACGTGTAAGGAATCTGATAAACGGAACTTTCCTTAGATTCGGTCTCCAACTTTCTTTTCATGGAAGTACTTGGTGGTTCACACTTTCTTTTTTTCGCTTTTATCACATGAATATGGAACCAGTAAAAAAAGGTCGAGAACCGCTTAGTCAGTCCCGGTGAAATTTAAACTCATCGGGACTTTGATTTTATCTAGAAACCAGGTTGATTTTTCTAATTAAATTGGCATATCATAAGGCATTAACGTTGTCTTCACTATAGGAGCAGCATCAGAGATCCTTGGAATATTGCTCCATAAGAAGAGGGGGATCTATAAGCGCAATCATACTGTAGCCTTAGCATTACATTGAGATTTGTGATAGTATTTAGGTCTAAATGAAAAAAGGAAGTGAACGATCCTGATAAACATAACCATTCCAACACCGGATGTCACCATTACCAAACAGATTGCTCCCGAGCTAAGTAATATTTACGGGTTTACAGATTTTCACCTGATTCCTAGAGATAAGGGTGGTATTTTTATGTTTTTCAACGACAATGATGAACTACTGCTTGTAGGCAAAGCGAGGAAGCTAAGACCAAGAATAAAAAAACATTTCGAGGATACCGTCTCCCCGATCAAAAACAATAGAAACGAAGTAAGTAAAATTGATGTTTGTATGGTTGAGGACCCCGTTGATAGAGAAATATACGAGACCTATATCATTAATGAATTGAAGGCAAAATATAATATAGATAAAGTGTTATACAGATAAATAAATGGATTAATAAAAAGCAATAAGCTTAGTCTGAAGTGCACCCCTTAGAATAGACATTGGAAAAAACCCCTGGGTTTAGCCGATGAATTTCTTGGGGGTGCATTTTTGTGGCAATTAAAGGTCAGAAATACAAATCGTACACGCAAGAATTGAAGAGAGAGGCAGTCCGTCTGCATGTGGAGGAGGGATGGCCATACCGTAGAATCACAGAACATTTGGGGGTTCATGACAGGGACCGTGTCGGGAAAATGGATTCGGATACATGCTGCCAAAGGTTGCGCCCGAATCAGCATGTCCCGCCGAGGCAATTTTATAACAATAACCGACCGCAAAGAAAATTAAGAAAGCTGACGCCGGTTATGATCAGAGTACCAACGCCAGCTTGCAGCCTAGTTAGGTTACGAATGACGAAGTAGGTTTTGAGGTGTTGAGTAGTTATACATAAGAACTTATCAGTGATAAAGCATCGTTAATTAATACATATTATTTCCAGTGGTGTACATGCTATGAGTAATTGCTTTGCAAAGGTGGCACATAATTTGGACGAGAATATGGAGAGAGCAAGTGAATTAATCACTGCTTTAGTTCAAACGAATATGGAAAGGTTCATTACATACGGTTTTTTAAGCCCGCAATGGTGGCTGCTCTTGGCTTTTCTCATTGTTCCCTGGCTCATTTGGTTCAAGGTCGCAGATAAAAAAAGAATGCTTGAAATTGTGGTGGTTGGTTTGCTCGTAGCGATGGCAACTAAAGTTTTAGACTTGATCGGTTATAATTTAAACTTTTGGGATTACCCCATTCAAATCGTACCTCTGGTGCCTGAGGCATTTGCTTTTGATTTGTCGATGATTCCTGTTGCCTATATGTTGTTATATCAATATTGTAAGACGTGGAAATCATATTGCCTTGGTTTAGTTTGCTTGAGCGTAGTCTATGCTTTTATCGGGGAACCTTTTTGCCAAGCGATCATGCTTGTTGTTTATTATAAGTGGAAATATATTTACTCAGCTGTGTATTACGTCGTAACGGGAATCACCGTAAGAGTGATTGTGGAAAATCTTAAAGGGGGGTATGAAGGGGTTATCCGCTAACGGAAAACGATAGCGCAGGAGCTGCCTTAGATGCAGCTCCTATTCGTTCGTTCAACATTCGTTTTCTACAAATCTTATTCCAGATGGGTACGTTTTGTAATGTCCCTCATAATAATTTGCGTGGCTGCCGAACCATTATAATGCACATGCGTTCCGCTAATTTCAACTACAATAAATTGACCATCTAAACCTATGATGGTTTTTTCAAAAGGATCAATATCTTGCCTTTCTTCTTGAACCAGCTTTATTCTCTTTCTAGTAATATCATACCCATTGGGTTGAATAAAATCATAGACGGATTTACCTAAAATATCTTTTGCACGGCTTCCTCGGAGAAGTTTAACTGCAGCTTGATTAACATAGAGTATTTCTCCATTATTATGGACAACTATAGCATCGGGGGCGATCTCGACTAAATGACGATACCTTTCTTCGCTTTTTTTAAGCTCCTCCTCTATTTGTTTTCGTTCCGTAATATCAACACA
This sequence comes from Paenibacillus sp. PvR098, assembly GCF_017833255.1. NCBI lineage: Bacteria > Bacillati > Bacillota > Bacilli > Caryophanales > Paenibacillaceae > Paenibacillus > Paenibacillus sp. PvR098. The sequence continues at coordinate 2,815,564 of NZ_JAFIBU010000001.1, read as the reverse complement.
GGATGCGACAACCTCAATGACACGCCCTCCACGTATAATAGGAGATAAAGCTGCTAAGTAAAATACTCCATTTCGCTCTCCTTCATAACTTAAGGTTTCACCTGCCCATGCTTTATTATAAAACTCCAATTTATTTTCCGCTTTTTCGGGGGGTAAAAGTTCAAATAAATCTTTTCCCATCAATTCCTCGGGAGACAGTCCAATGCGATAGAGTAATGCCCCATCGCCAATCGTATGAATAAATTTACCGTCTTGTTTCTTAAATTTATATGTCATCCCTTGTTGCAAACGTAATGTATCCTGAAGATCCTGCCTAGCCAGCCTTACAGCCTCTTCCATCCAGCGTTGTTTATTCAAGGCTTGTGGGGTTCCGTATTGTTCCATTAAGATTTCGAGTTGCGCGAATTTTTTCTCTAATTCCTCTAAGCAGACAGGCTGGCTGATAAAATAGCCCTGTGCTTCATGACATAGATGTTGTTGAAGAAAAAGCAGTTGTTCCTTGGTTTCAACGCCTTCTGCAATGACACGGAGGTTCAAATTTTTGGCCATCGCAATGATCGTTTGAACGATTGTGGCATCGCTTGGTTCTTTCAAACAATCTCGGACGAAGGATTGATCAATCTTCAGCTTATCGATAGGGAATTTCTTAAGATAAGTGAGGGAGCTATATCCGGTTCCAAAGTCATCGATGCTAATTTTAACGCCTAAATTTTTCAAATGAGTTAGTATTTTAATCGATCTAGCTTCATCCATGGTCATACTTTCCGTGATTTCTAACTCCAAATATTTTGGTTCCAGATGGGTCTCCTTCAATACTTTACTCACCATGTCCACTAAATCGAGTTGATAAAACTGACGAGCGGAAAGATTCACAGAAACAACTAACGGAGGGTGCCCCTGTTCTTGCAGCTCTTTATTTTGTTTGCAAGCCGTTTGAAGCACCCATTTGCCTATTGGAATAATAAGACCTGTTTCCTCCGCTAAAGGGATAAATTCAGAAGGGGAAATGAACCCTAGAAGAGGGTGATTCCAGCGGATGAGTGCCTCCATACCGCATAATTTACCTGATTCCAAGTCGATTTGGGGTTGATAATGAATAATCAACTCATTCCGTTCCAGCGCTCTATGTAAATCTGTCTCCATCACTAATTGTGAATAAGTCCTAGAATGGATGTTCTCCGAATAAATGGTATAGGTATTTTTTCCTTCTTGCTTTGCTTGGTATAAGGCAAGATCCGCAAATTTAATTAATTCTTGGGCAGAGGTTTGGGGATCCACATCATTAGATAAACAAATTCCAACGCTGGTTGAAATATAGATTTCATGGTTGTCTATATAAAACGGTTTACTTAACTGAAAATTGATATTTTGAGCTAGTTCCCGGCATTCCTCCCGGTTACTGTCTGGTAGAAGTAAGACAAATTCATCTCCAGAATGTCGAAACACCGTTCCTTTTTGACTACATTTCACTAACCGTTCTGAAACTTTTTGTAATAAATGATCGCCAACTAAATGTCCTAAGGAGTCATTGATGATCTTAAAGCGATCCAAATCAATGAAGAAGATGGCAATCGGGCTAGAATTTAAAAGCTCGGTGGTCAAAACTTCATAGAGATGCCGACGGTTTGGCAGCCCTGTAAGGTCATCATGATAAGCCAAATGCTGTATACGTTTTTTAGCATTTTTAAGATCTGTTATATCTCGTCCTATCACAATAAGTCCTTTACGTTCCCCATTAGGAAAAGAAAGAGGAACCTTGATGATATCAAACACCTTTGGAGTTCCATCAGGTTGAAGAATTTCATGCTCATGTCGGAAGACCGTTCCGGTTTCCCATGTTTTTTTATCCGAATCTTCGAATGCTGTAAGAGATATACTAATCAATGGGGAGTAAGATGCTAATTCAGTATTCGTCATTCCTTGGTATGGAATATGTTCTATTTGAAAGAGGCGAAGTGTGAACGGATTGGTGTGTAGCCATCGTCCTTCACCATTTTTAATGGTAACTAGATCAGGCAATTCATTAATCAGAGCATGGATCAGCTGTTGTTGATTTATATCTAACATGCTTTGAATTTGCGATTGTTCCATCATATCTATCCCCTTGATGAGCATAATTCTTTATTTAAGAAGACTCTATCGTTTTTTCATTAAGCGAATACTAAGCCTTTATTATTAGGCTACTTCGTAGTACAAGTCAAAGTAAGTTGTTGGTAACCTAGATACCATCGTGATGCATGATGTGAAGATAATAGACAAAAATAAAAGCTAAATGACTTTCCTAAATGGAGTTTATTATTTCTTAACCCATGAGTCTTCGATAGACGCAGCTTAGGGTGTTCCGGCGAAAAAAAATAAGGGCGGAAACGAGTTTGCCCGTGAAAGGAGTGTGACATGACACGCTAACGCCGTACATTTTCCAGTGCAGAATTCTCCACTTGAAAATGTACAAAGAAGACATCTTTAGTATGGAATAAATTTATGGATAAGGTTAACGAATGCATCCTATCTAACCGTTTATCGAAAAAGAAACTTCTGACGCAACAAAAAGTACAGAAGTGATTGTGGCATTATCCGCTGAAAGCAAGGAACAAGTTGATGAGATTGTAACTAAGGCTCTGGCAGCTGGCGGGAAGGCTTCAAATGAACCGAATGACCAAGGATGTATGTATGGAGTTTTCAGGATATAGACGGTCATCTTTGGGAGATACTTTATATGGATGAAAGTGTAGTCGAGCAAAATTAAGATGGAGATCCATTCATCACCTGAAAAGTTTTGAGTTGTTATAATAAATGATGAATGAAAACCTCCTGACAATGGGAGGTTTTTTCATTGCAGACCGGAATGATTGGAACTTTATTGCAATTCTATTCGTCTAAAGTAGCAACACACATTATACGGACGGTGATATTCATGAGACTGGGACGTTTCATTCGGTTGCAAGCGGTTATGCTGGCCGCTTGCGTTTTGCTTTTCTTACCGGCTCAAATCGAGGCTGAAATTAAGGAGGCCACTGCGAGCGAAAAAGTAGTCTTGTACGCCCAATTCCCTCTTTACTCGAAACCGGACTTTCTAGCCCCTTCGGATGGGGCTTTGGCCCCCGTGCAAACCATTGAGGTCCAAGCGCCCGATTTGGCTCCGGAGGGCTGGTACTTGACGAAAACCTGGCTAGGTGAACGCTGGATATTTCTCGGCAGAGGCTCGGAACTTCCTGTCGTATTCCCCAAGAACGAAACCATAACGCTCCTGAACGAAACGGCGTTGTACGATACTCCTGATCTTAACACTGCGACAGGGGTCAGGTTGAGCGCGCAAAAAATTCAAACGACCGGCAGCCTCGGTTTTTGCAACGGGGGGTTACGCTCCAACTGCGACCTGACATGGTGGCAGGTCGATACGTGGCTCGGGGAAAAATGGATTCTCCCCAGCGAATATGCCGAGAAGATCAAAGAGAAGCCGCTTGACGCGAAATTCCGCACCCCATTCGAATCACCGCTGTATCTTCTCCCCTTCGAATCCCGAAAAACGGATGAAAAGCTTGAGGTCGGCACCGAAGTTCAGCTGAAAGCAATGTACAGCTACGTTCCAAGTCGGACGGGGCCGGTAACCTGGTACAAAATGGATACCTCTACCGGGGAACGATGGTTTAAAGATCCTTACAACACGTTTTTTGGAGTTGAGTCGACGGATGAGAAGGTATCGATCCAAGTTCCATTCCGCTATTATTCGGGACCGAGACTGGAAACGGCCGAACCGGGGCTAAACGAACCTCTAGAATTGACCGTATTTGAGAAAAAGGTAAATGGTTGGACCGGATGGTTCCACGTCCGCACTTCCAAAGGCGACAAGTGGGTTCATCCTGAACGAGCCTTGCAAGAGCGGCCGCCCGGCATTAAAGAAACGAATGAGTCCATACACGTTGCGCCTTCGTCTGTTGTTTCAGACTACCCGTTCCATGATCCTTTTAGCGTCGGTAAGGTGGAGTTGGAGGAACAGGAAGTTCAGGCGACGCATGTGTATGCCGATCCTTCCGGAGAAACTTGGTATCGTATTTCTACTATGCATGGTGATAAATGGGTGCTTGTGCAGCAGCCGGATTGATTTCTTGCAACGGGCGCACAGTGCCGGCATAAATACACAAAGCTGTAGAATACGCCGCGACCTTTAACTTATTGTTACCACAATCCTTTTCGTGGGCTTCTCTTTGCGAATGTCCCTTTGTGCAAGCCTGCTCCTGAGGCAAAGGGCAGTTATGTGAAACGAAGTCACGGCATCGTGCGTAACGGTCAATAAGGTAATAAATCATCTACATTGGGTCCAGGAAGGTCGGAAACCTATGATTTTTATGGGCGTTTTTCTTATATTTGCAGGAGTGCTGATGATCTTTAAGACCTCAGTATTTTGGGAAATAACAGAACGTTGGACATCTAGGGACGGTACAGAACCCTCAGACCTCTATATTTGGAATACACGTTTCGGCGGCATAATGTGCATTCTTGCAGGCCTTGCAGGTATATTGATTTATGTCATATTGTGACTAAAGAAAACAACAAAATGCTATTTCACTAACGCATAACAATAGTGGCGGAGCTTGCAATGCAGCAACTCCTCTTTTCTTTCTCCTCAGCCGTTTGTTTGGTCACTTGTCGAACGTTTCCTCTTGTTGGGGCTCCTTGGCCAGATGCTGTTTAAGCGAAGCTTTCTTCGTTACTAACTGCTTGGAGAGATCCGCTTGTAAACGATTAATGGTTTTGATATCTTCGTTTAACTTATTTATTCGCGTCATTTTGCTACTTAAATCGCTGTGCGATTGACTTAATTTCATATCTGTCTGCAATTGATTAATTTTGGATTGAGCTTTTTCTTTTTTGTTCCTCTCGTTCATGCTTTTGCTTTCTATGTCAGCAATTTCTCGTTGTAATCGATTGACAATCGCTTTAGTGAAATTAATGGACATGTAAACACCCCATAATCATTTAGTGTAGCTAGACATCATTCTACTATAAAAAAATCGGTTAAGCGAGAAGCGGAAGTTGGTTTGTCAATAGAGCGGTGGTGCCCCGATTTACTCCCCCAATCGCGTTTAACGCCTTGTTCTTGGCCGTACTCTGCGACTTACGTCGCTCAGGCAGCAAGAAACTGAAGACATAGTCCTTTTTGCAGTGTCATAGCTTCGCTTGTTATTCGAGACCGTTGTCTCAACCAGTCTCAAACATGTTTCTACGGATGAGGGCATAAAACCACCTTCATCTGAACCGTCCGCAGGGTTTCGTTTAATGGAAGAGCAGCGGCGTGTGAAATACATCTTTTGGAACACCGGTTATGGTAAAATGGAGCTACGATCAAGGTAGTAAAGGGAGTGTACAAGGTAATGAATAAAGTAATGTTTATTGAAATCGGGATGGGGATTGATCTGCATGGACAAAACGTGACCAAGGCAGCCGTCAGGGCCGTTCAAAATGCCATACACCATAACTCCATGCCTGGGCTGCGTTCGGTGCTTCCCGGTAACGATATTAATAACATGCAAGTGAAGGTAAGGCTAGCCGTTCCCGCAGATAAGGAGAAGCTGGACCTAGCCGTCGTTAGAGCAGAGTTGCCTTACGGTGAGGTATCCTTCGAGGTTATTGACGGAGGTATGCTTACAACCAGCGGTGTTGTTCTTGCGGATAAAGAAGATATAAATGATTTGGCCTATGTGGTTATAGCATCGGTTGAAGTCGGTTATTGATTAGTCATCTAAGGGGGCCTGCTATAGCAGGTCTTTATTTTTTTATGAGCCGACGGTTCAATTAAAGTAGGAGGCAAATGAGAATGGAGCATAACCCTGAAGAATCATTGGATTGGCTTCACGCACAGTCGCAAGAAGATCAATCGGTAACGAATACTGTACAAGCCAACAAGGCGATGGACGATGCTTTTTACGGTAACGGAAGAACATCCGCGATATCGCGGATGTATCTGAGGTCAACCGCAATCAATCGTAACCACAGTGTCGGCAAACGACTTGATTGGCTGCCCGTGCAATCGGGTAAGGAAGCAAACCATTCAAGCTTAGTTCAGTGTGCCGCGGCATAACGGACTAAGCTTATGTCTATTTCCACTTTATTTCTATATAACATGTCCCTTCTGTACTTCACACGAAAGCAATTTTGTTATGCTGGTTAAGCTATATAAGGCTATCATTGGTTGGAACCGTATCGTCAGTTTTGGTCTAACAAACTGGATGCCTTTGAACGGCACCTCGATGAGGAGGAGTTTTAATTGTTAGCGGTTATACAAAAAGTTGAAAATGGCTATATGGCTCGCTTCGAACGTCGTTTAAAGCATTCCGTTGAAAAGGTATGGTCATGGTTGACGGAGAACGATATGCTGGCAAAATGGTTCTCCGAGCTCCGGATCGACGAGCTCCGTGAAGGCGGGATGATTAAGTTCGACATGCAGGATGGTACGTTTGAGGAACTTGAAATTATCGAGCTTACAATGTATTCCGTATTGGAATATACATGGGGTGAAGACCGAGTTCGTTTTGAGCTTTATTCTGAGTCAGAAGGCTGTCGGTTGGTCTTAATTGAAAAGATGAGTAAGATTACGGACCATACCTCAAAGGATCTCGCCGGCTGGCATGTATGCTTGGATGTGATCCATGCATTACTGGATGAAAGGACGCTAGACTCCCGAGACAACGAATGGAAAACATGGCATGAGAAATATGCGCGACTTATCGAGAAATTTCCTAAAGACTAGTTTAAAAGACTACGTAAGCGAGACAGTCTAGAACTTAATTTTCGGTTATTTGAGTGAAAATAATAGCGCTAATGCAGGCATGTTTGGTTAATCTCAACCGTATGTATAACTCTCCATTTCCAACAGATAATACATATAGTAAAAAACCATTGGAGGTCGTTATGAAGCACATCATACGGGAGCATGTAGCAAACGAAGCAGGTATTACAGAACCGCAAGCCGAAAAAGCAGTCAGCGCGATGGTTGGTTATTTTAAAACCAGACTGCCGGTGGAGATTAACAACGAAATTGAAGGACTTTTAACTGGTGAAGATCGAGCGGACTAACTCCCCTGAACGGGAGTTTTGGTAACTCATTTGATTACCCACCTTCTGAGAATGGCCCTTTGATTTATGGGCGAGCATGCAAATTAAAAGGAAAAGGGCCTTGCCATCTGGCAGTGCCCTTTTTCCTTTTGCATAGAACGGACGACCATCGATAAAAGAATCTCCATCGTTTGTATCTGTGTCTACTTCTCCAATACTTCACATCTCAGTTTGATCAACGTCTCTAGTGAACCCGGGGAACTTTTTTATCAACTGGAAAGCTATGTACCTCAAATGCTGGAACGAAAGTGGATGAAGCTTAATTAGATTGGAGCACGTACCGCCGATTGCGAATGAAACGTATCTCCCGGATGGGACACGTTTCTTCTTGGAGGCTGCGGATTGTTTTATGGAGGAGTAGCAAGTTCTTTGAGATGATTAGCAATGCCCATAAGCCGAGCGAGATTCAGGGATTCTTTCCTGATTCTCCTCGGCTTTTTCGTTTCGCAGGCTTTCGGTGGTTTCTGCCGTCGGGCTTAAGAATCGATTTACCGAATTTTAAATGAGTTCATAGATTCAAAGTAATAGAATTGGTTAAAAAAGATTCATAGAACCAATAGGTTTGGCAGCATGCAAAACTTACATACGGTAAACCGGTTACATACAGAGTACTAGAGTGAAGGGAAAGGAAGAATGAAAATGATACGAATCAAGCGATGGGTTGGAATCATCACCTTATTTTCATTACTCGCCTCACAGCTAGGGGTCGGCGTTCATCCTGTTTTTTCCGAAGAAGCTGTTACGGAATATCCCGTCACCAATCCGGAGGTTGTCCCTGGGAAGGTCATCGTCAAATATAAACAGCCCGTCAACAATAACTCCCGTATACGCTCTGTTCCCCCACTGGTATCCGAAGACCGAAGTGTAAAGACGATCGATCTCCCCTTGCAGGAAAATGTATGGCACAAGGTGGAAGAATTAAATGATGATCCTAATGTCGAATACGCCCAGCCGGTGTATGTATACCGTCTGGAGCTGCCCGATGGCGGCGTATCTGACACGGTTCAATTCCAACCTTCGGCCAATCCGCTATCGGTGTCATCTGCCGCATCGAACGATCCCGGTTATGCCCAGCAGTGGGGTTTATCTGTAATCGAAGCGACATATGCTTGGGAGCAAATAAGCGCAGAAAGGCGGAGCCAGGTCAAAATCGCCATTATTGATACCGGCGTGAACCTTAGCCACCCCGACCTGTCGGCGTCGATAGACCGGGTTGGCGGGCAGATCAACGGATATGATTTCATCAACAATGACACGGATCCGAATGACGATCACGGACACGGCACTCACGTCGCCGGTATCGCAGCGGCCATTACGGACAATGGGGAGGGCGTGGCCGGAGTAGCCGGCGGCGTCAAGATCATCCCGGTCAAGGTAGCAGACGCTAATGGTGTAAGCAATACCTTGACCATAGCCAGCGGAATCAAGTGGGCGGTTGACCGTGGCGCTTCGATCATTAATTTGAGCTTGAGCCGGGACCGCTATCAAAGGGATGCGCTGGGAAGATTGGTTTTGGACGAGGCTGGAAGGCCGGCGGTTGCTTGGGACCGGATCGAGTCTGAGGCCATTCAATATGCTATAGATCATCAGGTATTGGTTGTTGCGGCTTCGGGTAATGACAGCAATCACTGGGTTGGAAGCGAACCGTTTAATTTACATAATCCGATTGGGGATACGCAGCGCTATTTCAATCATACCGGTTTTCCGGCAGGTACGGACGGTGTCGTTAGCGTGGGAGCCGTCGATTACTTGTCGCAGACCGGGAGGTTGGAGGAAGATGTGAAAGTGGCGGACTTTTCGAATATCGGGTTCGTTTCGGTGGCAGCCCCCGGCGTTGACATATTGAGTACGGTTCCGGGAGGCTATCAATTTAAATCGGGCACCTCCATGGCGACCCCTTTTGTCACGGGCCTTGCGGCCTTGGCCAAAGCGGCGAACCCATCGCTAAGTAAAGAGCAATTGTATGATATTGTGACGGATAGCGCCGTTCGTATGCCCGAATTGGGAAACGTTTATAGAAACGGCAACCGCCTGAATGCGAAGGACTATTATGGCAGTGGACTGATTAATGCCAAGAGGGCTTTGACGCTTCCCCGGCTACAGCTGCAAATGTCTTACACGGCAAACCAACCGAACGGTACCTTTACGCTTACCGCAACAGATGGTTATGGAACCGTTTCGGGATCGACCTATGCTGCGGCCGCCGGGTTGAATATCAGCCGGCTGCGCTTTACGAGCGGGTTATGGACGCCGGACCCTGTACAAACCGTTACGCTTACGGACGGGCGCGGCACCCTGACCCTCCCGATAGATTACGGACGCTACCAAGTTTATTCGGATGACGGCGCGGAACAGGAATTTATTCGCTCGAATAGGGTCACGTTCGAAAGATTGCCGGGGGCCCCGGAGGCGAGCCATGCTTCCGGCACGCTCCCAGCAGGTACGGAAATCAGGCTAAATTCAAACGTTCCCGGCGCGTCCATCTATTACACGACGGATGGATCTGCACCGTCACCTTCCTCAAACCTTTATAGCGAAGCGATTGTATTGGACAAGCCGGGGCCGGTGACGGTGAAGTCGCTAACAGTAGCCAACGATACGGCAAGCGAGGAACGTGAATTCCGGTATGATGTAACGCCTGCAGCATCACCTTCAGCGGAGCTTTTGGAGAGTCCTTCTTCACTGGAACCTTCACCGAAGCCAACGGATCCATCGCCAGCTCCTGCACCGGTCCCTGCACAGCCTTCCGTTCCGTCAGATAATCCAACGCCTCAGCCAACGAATGAAAGGCCATTGCCAAGGAGCGGGGGCGGTGGAGGTGGAGGCGGAGGCGGCGGAGGCCTAGCGCCAACAGCGCCACCGTTACCGGAAGCGACGCCAACACCGGTAAGCGATCCGAAAAAAATCGCGATCACGCCTTCTATGGAAACCCGGACGATCGTTGAGGTTTCCAAGGAAAGGATTGACCGCGAATTGGCTGTACGGAATGGTCCGATCACCATAGACGCTTCTACTATCGACGGGAATGAAAGTGTGGATGTGATCTTAAGTCCTCCTATCCTAGAAGCGCTTAACAAGGCCGGGAGAGCGATCACTATTCGTTCAGACCGGGTTAGATTGGAGGTGCCGCCTGCTGTTATAAAAAGCAGCGGAGGTTCCGGTTGGAAGTTTTCTATATCGTCCGCAACGCCACATTCATTTCCATTGGGGTCAACACAGGGAACTAATCAGGTGTTAGGAAGCTACCGGTTTGAATTGTCGGACAGCGATGGAAGCATAAAGAACTTTGCCCAGCCGATCCGAATTTCCTTTGTAGTGGATGCAAGCCAAATCCGTAATCCGCATAACGTAGGCGTTTATTGGTGGAATCCATCCAGCCGAAGCTGGGAATACACCGGAGGTCAACTGCAGCCGGATAGAACCATCGTTTTTCATGCGCTCCATTTTTCACAGTATGCCGCGATGGAACGATCCATAGCTTTTAGTGATGTGGAAGGGCATTGGGCCAAAGGAAACATTGAAAGGATGGCTGGACGAGGAATTACAAACGGCGTGACGGATACGCTATTTGATCCGCAGGGGACGGTGACGCGTGCGCAGTTCGCTGCACTTCTGGCCCGTGCGCTTCGGTTACAAGAAACGGGCGCTCCTCGACCTTTCGAAGATGTAACACTGGACGCTTGGTATCATAAAGCTATTTATCAAGTATTTGCCGCCGGTATTGTCACCGGAGTAACGAACTCAAGTTTCCGGCCGAACGACCCGATCACTCGGGAGCAGATGGCCGTTATGCTGGACAAGGCGCATGCTTATAAGAAGGCTCAACAAACGCCCGTCACCATTCCGTCCGCCGGAGTGTCGTTGTTTACGGACCATACGGCGATCAGCCCGTGGGCGCAGAACAGCGTTAAACAAGCTAAAACCTATGGTCTGTTGGACGGCTTCCCGGACGGAACCTTCCGTCCACTGGCGCGAGCGGCGCGAGCTGAGGCGATTATTGTGCTCGAACGCATGATGGACGCATTGTACAAATAAATAAATACAAAGAAAAAATCTCCCATGAGGTTTTTTCTTTGTATACGCTTTTTTTTGAACGGTAATGCGTTTTGTTGAAGTTGAATTTATAATAAACATATAAAGTACATATTACGGTTTGGAATGAAAGGAGAGCAATGAGTGAGTGAGAATAGCTTTGTTTAATGAAAACAGGCATTAATAACATGAAAGTAAGGCTGGCCGTTCCAACGGGTTTAAAACAGAGGGAGTCCCAGAGAAGTCAACCTCTATAAGTGCGGACAGCGGGGATTATGAAGAAAAGACCAAAGACTTTGTTATGGAATATTTTTTTAGAATTAATGTAATTATTTTTTCATTCTTCTGGATCACGGCTTTCAATTGTAACAAAATCATTCAACGGATAGAAGGCGTTTACGCCTGGTCTTATAAAGGTTTCACCCGTAATTTCTATAAAATCCAAACCGATTCGAACTAAATCACCTTCATTAATTCTGCTTACAGATGGATCTAGTCCTCTTATTTCAACCACTACACGAGTTAGCGGTTTTCGCGGTCTTGGACGAAAAATTCCGATACGCAAAGGTTCGTTAAAACTAAACGTTTTCTCCTGCAATCCCTGCCGAGTTTTCACAAAATTCTTGCCAACTTGTATAAGTGTAAGTTCAACGTCTATGCCAGATGGAAAAGCTACTTCAAATAAAGCAGCATCAAGACCGATAAAAGGGATAAGAGCTTGTTGAAGTGTGATTTTTTGGGGAGGAAGGCAAAATAATTCACCTGCAAGCCTTCGTGTTTTTGTTATTGACATCAATCCTTCGAATGTTCTTCTGCACGAAATATCTATATGTCATTGAAAAATAATGGGTGAATGTCCATTGGAAATGAGCTCATTAAGACACTTACCCTAGGTGGCTTTTTGGGTACATGAATAGTGCGACGCTCTAGAAAATCATAGAAGGCGAAACTGATAGCAAGAAACGTATTCCTATTATCTTTGAGTAATGAAAGCGATATCGTAGTGAATAGTATATTAGAAGATTTCTTATTGTAAGAAGTGGTTTAGACCTGTCGGCATTAAGAAATATAAAGGGAACAAAAGCAGGGAAAAGTGCTATATTCCCACGTATTCTTGTAGAAACATTTGATGAAGATCCTGCAGGTATTGATTATGGTTATGGGCTAATGCGGTTCGGATGCTTCCTTCCTCTAGAGGCATTATGTTGTGTAACTTAGTTGTCTAATCCAAAACAATATAAGGAGTTGTGATACGTGGAGACAATTTACCGTATGCTGGATCATTTGTATTGGGCAAATCATCGCATCTTGAGTAAACTTGATTCACTCGATAGCCTTGAGATGGAAATTTCCCGACTCTTTCATCATGTTATATACGCCGAACGGGTTTGGCTGACTCGACTTGAAGGGAAGGACAGTTCGCATCTGCCTATATGGGTAGATGCAGATATTTCTGATATGCAGGAACTTATTCGGGAAAACGAACAGCATTATAGACGATACATAAGTTTGCTTAAAGAAGAACAACTGAATGACTTGATTACATATAAGAATCAGAGCGGTACTCCTTTTCGCACGTCCATCCGGGATATTCTCACACACGTAGCTCTCCACGGGCAATATCATCGGGGGCAGATTAACAGAGCCCTCAGAGAAGAATCACATGAAGCCGTGAATGTTGACTACATTACGTATGTACGCACAACAAATCCATAAGAAGTGAAGCATGTCTGGAAACCGCTAAAACAATTACAATAAATTAATGTGCTATTTTCAAATGAAACTTGTGTTATATAGTCATAAAAATAGCTATTTTTAGGCCCTCTTTCTAAAGCAGAACGAGTGTAATGCAGGACAAGGTTATTATTATAGTCCTCCACTTCCAGCAGATGAAATTGTACAATTCTACAAAAAAACAAACAAACGGGCAGAATAGGGACGTAACAGGATTGGAAAATGGTATAGGAAAATACATGGCGAGGAGGATTGTGTAAACCGATTGTTATGGGTTGGAGTGTAACGCCGGTTTGATTGCCATCCAAGCGGATGCTTCACCATCCGCTTTTTTTATTTGTCCGTTCGTTTTAAAACGAATCCTGCAAGCTTAATCTAGGAGTTGAACGCGCTGCGAGAAATCGGAAATCATCGAAGATCCTAGGTTCTTGTCCTTCGACAAATTCAGAGTGCCAATAATGTCCGGCGTAACAAATATTTGTGTTTTAAGATCCCTGTAATGGGGATTATTTGTTTAAGTAACCTATGTTTATACAGAAGCAACTAAAACATCTCTAGTTCAAATTCTTTTTTTAATTCATTAAAATCTAAGTCTAAAAGACTGCAACAATACTCCACTTTTTTAAAAAAATTGTTCTCCTCGGTTGGTTGGTCTCGGTCAACATAATACATGTTGATTAATTCAAACAACTCTGATAATACTCTTACTTTTTCTACTTTATCCATTTTAATCAATCCTTTTTTATGCAGCTCAGAATAGTCGTTATTACGTTATAAATAGCTAATGTAATACTTACGTTGTTATAAATATACAATAATACGAATAAAAATACAATGATCATTAAGTTAAAGGAAAACGACTATGGAGGAGCATGCTAACAGCAGCTCCTCTTTTGTATTTATTGAAGTAACGAGCAGCTTCATTCAAGCGCGTCCACTTTTTAATCCTTAATCTTTTCTAACATTTATATGATAGAGTGAGTGAAAATATGGAAAGTGGGAACCAATCAAAGTATGATAAAAATACGTGGAACTTACCAATACGCAGTAATTATATGTTTATTAATCCTTGCTTGGGTACTTGTATATTTTACGAACGGGACGAACGCTCCATATACAGATTCTTTGTATCTCGCGATCATTCCTGCTGCCCTATTTTGGGGAATAAAAGGCGGTATTTCGGTAGGGGTGATCGCAGGAGTCTTAGTAGGTCCCTTTATGCCCGAAGACGTTGCAAACCATTATAGTGAACCATTATCTGACAGCTTCGTACGCATGTTTTTCTTTATCATCTGTGGTGCAATGATGGGTAAATTATTTTCCGTACTAAGTCATCAGCGTAACAAAATCGAAACTCATGAAGTGCGATTAGGACAATTTAGTATTGCGCTGATCGACTCACTCGCCCAGTCTATTGAAGTCAGAGACTCATATACGAGTGGGCACAGTCACCGTGTAGGCGATATGTCAGTACGAATTGGGGAACGTATGGGCTTAGAAACGGATGATCTGATGAGATTGAAATGGTCAGCCATGCTTCATGACATTGGTAAAATTGGGATTTCGGAAAGCATCCTGAATAAAGAAGGGAAATTGACGGATGATGAATATCGTCTAATGAAGCAGCATCCGGAACTTGGAAGAAGAATACTTAAAGATCTCCCGTATGCGGAGCTTATTTTAGGAGGAGTCATGCATCATCATGAACGAATGGACGGGAAAGGCTATCCCTATGGTCTATCGGGCGATCAAATTGGACTACAGGCGCGGATTATAGCCGTATGTGATGTATGGGACGCGATTACTTCCAAAAGATCATACCGAGATGCTATGTCATATCATGATGCCTTGAAAATTATGGAGTCTGGGAGAGGCAGTCAATTTGATCCACTGGTTTTGGATCATTTTCTGGAGATTACTGCTAAAGATCATTACAAGCAAGGTACATAGAATAAGATCGTCCGGCTGCCGCGCATTAGGCTATCCCTGTTTTTGGTTACAAAAATATCGGGCAGTAATTCAACTAGATGACTTCGTGGGGGGATATGATATTGAGGGATGGGCTTTTTTATACTATACAAGATATAATCGCTAATTTTGCTATTCTTACAGCATTTTTATTTACAACCAGCCTAGTCATATTCAAAAAAAGAAATCTTGGTGAAACTCCAACATTTTTTGAGAAGATAAAGATCGGCTTTGTAGGCGGGTTATTAGGAATCCTGCTTATGGCTTTTAAGGTAAATTTTGAAAATACTATCCTAGATTTTAGACATCTTGCAATAATTCTTTCCGCTATTGGAGGGGGGCTCTATTCATCCTTAATAGCAGGGCTAATTATAAGCGTGATGCGTTTATTTGCTTTCGGGTCAATCACTCCAAATACTCTGGTCGCCGCCGCGAATACCTTTGTAGTCTCTCTTGGTGTTGGTATGATTTGCAGTATGTACTTCTCTTATTGGAAAAAGTGGTTGTATTCTCTACTAATAGCCAATGTGCTTACTTCAATCGTGTTTTTTATAAATTTCGGGAAGCAAGGGCTTGATCCTGCAGTGCTGTTTATCTTTATGATGTTTATCGGAGGCGTGTTCGCGGCGTACCTATCACTTTTTTTAGCTAAAGCAAAGAGTTACTCCTTACGAATGGAAAAGGAAGCAACATTCGATTTTTTAACTGAATTGAACAATCACCGCACGTTTGATACCGTGTTCAATACGAGTTTGAAAAATGCAATAGAGAAAAATGAGTATTTGACATTAATGCTAGTTGATATAGATTATTTCAAAAAGGTAAATGATACATATGGGCATCCAAATGGTGACTATTTGTTAAAACAGGTCGGTGAATTACTTAAAAATACATCTCGCAATTTCGATGTCATCTCGCGTATTGGTGGAGAAGAATTTTCCATCCTACTTTTTGATTGCCCTCACCAACATGCACTTATTATTGCGGAGCGAATCAGACTTGCTGTACAAGACCATTCGTTCGTATTAAATGATGGAACGACAATTAAAATTACCATATCAATAGGCGTTGCATCTCTATCCAAGAACAACCGTGACGATATGATCGAGCAAGCCGACGTAGCCCTTTATAAAGCAAAGCACAACGGTAGAAATCAGGTTTGCTCGATATAAAGCTTTAGGGGAACGAGACGAACCATTCCAAATGTTCTTATACTTAAAGAAGACCAATGCAATCTTATTCTTAATTAAGAATAACAGCAACTGCAAAAACTTATATTAATGGCTGAGTTCCTGCTCAGCTAATTTTCACAATTGGTTTGATAGCTAACCCTTTTTTTGAATCTTCAAATGCATCATTTATTTGAGTGAAATCATTTTTTACATCCAGCAAGTTTAGCTGCCATGATAGCACTCAAACCTACTGCACCCGTACCATAAATAGCAATAGAACTACCAAAAGACGGTTTTAATTTGTTTAATACTGTTCCACTACCTGTTTGAATATTACAGCCTAAAGGGCCTAATAAGGCTAATTCAACATCTTTGTCCACTTTTACTACGTTTCTTTCATTTGTTATGGGATAAGTACCGAATGATGAGGCCAACCAGACGACCTCATGATAGTGAAATAAACAATAACCAGTCTAACACTTTATTTTTGTGTTTTGACTGGTATTTGCTATTAGGATCGAATAGTAAGGGTAGTGTTGTCCAACATAGCAATCGATAAGAAATCATTTCATATGATCATGCTAGAATAGAGAGGATCTGAAAATCATTCATGACGGAAATCAAAATTGCCCGAGAAAGTGACTCAATGACGCGGAGGAAGAAGAACCCAAGGGTTGTCTTTTAGCCAAGACCATGTTTCTCGTGGCATGATACGATGAGAGGAGAAAGATAGTGGAAAATCATAACGAATCAAATCATAACGGAGGGACATTTGGGAGCAAAGACAACTTTTTAGTGGTCATGGTAATGATTCTTGGTGTGTTCGTAGCCATTTTGAATGAAACGCTCCTAAACGTAGCCTTGTCCAAAATTATGGGGGACCTTGGGATTTTACCTAGCACTGCGCAATGGTTGACAACTGGATATCTGTTAGTTATAGGTGTACTTATACCGGTGACCGCTTATTTAATTCAGCGGTTCACGACAAGAAGCTTGTTCCTTACGGCCATGGGCTTGTTTACGGTGGGTACATTCGTAGCGGCTATCGCCCCAGGATTCGCCGTGCTTTTCATAGGAAGGGTGCTTCAAGCGGCAGGAACCGGCCTTCTTTTTCCTTTATTAACTAATGTGGTATTTGCCATTGTTTCTATTGATAAACGAGGCTCGGCTATGGGTACGATTGGCATCGTGATCACATTTGCTCCTGCGATAGGCCCCACTCTGTCTGGGATCATTGTCGAGCATTTCAGCTGGCGGGTTCTCTTTTACAGTGTTCTGCCGATCGCGTTGTTTGTGATCATATTTGCATCGTTGAAGCTTAAAAATATGACGGAGACGACGAAGCCGAAGATTGATCTGTTGTCGCTTCTTCTCTCCACCTTTGGATTCGGGGGGATCGTGTACGGCTTCAGTAGTGCCGGTGAAGGACACGGGGGTTGGTCGAGCAATGAAGTCCTTATTCCCACTGCCATCGGCGTCGTTTCTTTAGTGCTGTTTACATGGAGACAATTGACGATGGCAGAACCGTTGCTAGATCTAAGAACATTTAAATACAACGTTTTTAGGATGTCGACGCTGATTATGATGATCGTCATGATGGCCATGTTCTCCGCTATGATGCTGCTGCCGATTTTTCTTCAGAACGCGTTAGGTTACAGTCCGCTGGAGGCAGGTCTGGTCATGCTGCCAGGAGGTGTTGTTATGGGGATTATGTCGCCGATTACGGGTCGATTATTTGATAAATTTGGCGCCAAGTGGCTTGCCATCATCGGATTAGGACTCATGGCCAATACGCTGTGGCAATTCGCTTTTATCACATTGTCAACCTCATACAGCACGATTATGATTTTGAATACGCTATTGATGCTGGGCATTTCGATGTTAATGATGCCGGTCATGACCAACGCTTTGAACGAACTTTCACCTCCGTTATATCCGCACGGTACAGCCATTATCAGTACGCTTCAGCAGGTGGCGGGCGCTGTTGGGACAGCATTGCTTGTAACCGTTATGACAAATAGTTCTAAACAGTTTGTGGACAATGCGCCCAGTATGAAAGAAGAGTCTGCACTACAAAATCTAGCCATGATGGCTGGAATGAAAAGCGCATTCCTGCTGGCATTCGGGCTGGTAGCCATCGCGTGGACAGCTTCATTCTTTCTGAAACGATCGGTTCCGCCGGAGAAGGGATCGGAAAGCAAGCGAGTATCAGCACACTGATAGCTAGATGATTCAGTAGAGGCTAGGAAGAACCATATATATAGTGTAAGTAACTGAAATGGACATTTGGGATAATCCAGCGGTTCACACCTGTACAGCTAAGCTACTATAAAAGTCAAACCTGAAGTGGGGAGCGTATGAAATTATTCAAAAGTAACGACTTTACTATTTCGGAGCATGTCATGCCCGAACTCATCACCCGTTATTACGAAACGCTTGATGCCCCGAAAGGTAAAAAATTGTATTGGTCGGACAAATCTTCGCATGTCTTTCATGTTGATGATGCAAGAGAAAATGAGCAAAGGCTTATTCAACATTTGCAGGTTAGTACGCCTTAAAGAATAGGTTTTATAACTTTATCAATATAACTGATCAATCCTATAAGGTCATTCTAATTGACCTGTTGAACCTGCTGTGATAGGCTCAAGAGAGAAAAAAATTAATACGATAGGTATACTGGGAATTAATATCATTGCATCTATGCGAGGTGGATATTGTTGAATCTTCAAGTAACAAACAGTCCTTTTAATCAGGAGCAAGCAGAACTGCTGAATCGCGTTCTGCCTATGCTGACGGAAGCACAGCGCATTTGGCTTAGCGGATATCTTACGGCTTTACATGGAGCGGCAGCTGCGGTGACGTCTGGCGCTGCTCCGCTAGTGGCAGCGAATGATGCTGTAACCTCCAAGGAGGTTACGGTGCTCTTCGGATCGCAGACAGGCAACAGCCATGGATTGGCGAAGAAGGTGTCCAAAAAACTGGAAGAGCGAGGCTTTCAAGTAACGCTCTCCTCAATGGGCGACTTCAAGCCGAATGGCTTAAAGAAGGTCCAAAACCTGCTCATTGTGGTGAGCACCCACGGGGAAGGAGAGCCGCCGGATAATGCCATTACTTGCTATGAGTTCCTTCACAGCAAGAGAGCGCCACAATTGGAGGGCATGCAGTTTTCCGTGCTCGCACTGGGAGATACGTCCTACGAGTATTTCTGCCAAACGGGCAAGGATTTCGACAAGCGCTTGGAGGAG
Organism: Paenibacillus sp. PvR098; assembly: GCF_017833255.1. NCBI lineage: Bacteria > Bacillati > Bacillota > Bacilli > Caryophanales > Paenibacillaceae > Paenibacillus > Paenibacillus sp. PvR098. The sequence continues at coordinate 2,796,300 of NZ_JAFIBU010000001.1, read as the reverse complement.
CTGGGCGCTAAGCGGCTTACCCCGCGTGTTGACTGCGACGTGGATTTTGAGGAGCCTGCTGCAGAATGGATGAATAAGGTCTTAGGTTCCCTAAGTGGCGCGTCCGCGGCCCCGGCAATCGCAATTGCAGCCGGCGCGGCGGTCGTTAGTGGGACGGAACCGGAATATTCCAGATCGAATCCGTTCCAGACCGAGGTTCTTGAGAATTTGAATCTGAACGGCCGCGGATCGGACCGAGAAACTCGCCACATCGAGTTATCCCTTGAGGGATCCAACCTTCAGTATGAACCGGGGGACAGCTTAGGCATCTATCCGGAAAACCATCCTCGCCTTGTGGATGAGTTGATCGAAGCGATGGGCTGGAAAGTGGAGGAGCCCGTTATCATTAATAAGAATGGCGAAGAGCGGCCATTGCGACAGGCGCTGCTTCGCAATTATGAGATCACCGTGCTGACCAAGCCGTTGTTGGAGCAAGCGGCAAAGCTTACCTCGAACCATGGACTGAAACAGCTTCTGGAGGCGGGACGCGAACAAGAACTTAGGACGTATCTCAACGGGCGGGATTTATTGGATTTGGTGCAAGATTACTCCCTTAAGGGTGTGCCTGCGGGCGAATTCGTATCGATCCTTCGGAAGATGCCTGCTCGCTTATACTCGATCGCCAGCAGCTCGAAAGCATTCCCGGATGAGGTACACGTCACGGTCCGAACAGTTCGTTACCAGACCCAAGGACGAGATAGATACGGCGTCTGCTCCGTTCAGCTCGCGGAGAGAGTGCTGCCGGGCGAAACGTTGCCGGTATATATTCAACATAACCCTAATTTCAAGCTTCCTGAGAACCCGGATACACCGATCATTATGATTGGACCAGGCACTGGCGTCGCTCCGTTCAGAGCCTTCCTTGGAGAACGGGAAGAGACCGGAGCCGAAGGGAAAACGTGGCTGTTCTACGGCGATCAGCATTTCTCCACAGACTTCCTTTATCAGGTTGAATGGCAGCGTTGGCTGAGGGATGGCGTGCTGACACGCATGGATGTCGCGTTCTCCCGTGATACCGACGAGAAAGTGTACGTACAACACCGGATGCTTGAAAAGAGCCGCGACTTCTACCAATGGCTGCAGGAAGGGGCTTGCGTGTATGTGTGTGGCGATGAGAAGAAGATGGCACATGACGTCCATGCAGCCCTAATAACGATCCTCGAACAAGAGGGCGGCTTGAGTACGGAGGAAGCCGCGGAATATTTAACCCGTATGCAACAGCAGAAACGTTATCAGCGGGATGTTTATTAAGTCCGAGTCCCGAAGATCGCGAGAGGAGAAAATCCAAAATGTCAGAAAATAATTTACTTTCACCGCACAGTGCGCCGCACAGCGATGTAGAACATATTAAAAGCAGGAGCAATTATTTGCGGGGGAGCCTTGAAGAGACTCTCGAGGACGTAATCACGGGCTCCATACCCGAAGATGATAATCGATTGATGAAATTTCATGGCAGCTACATGCAGGACGATAGAGACCTGCGCAACGAACGGCAAAAACAGAAGCTGGAACCGGCTTATCAGTTCATGCTGCGCGTACGTGCGGCTGGCGGGGTAGTTACGCCTGAGCAGTGGTTGATGATGGACCGAATCGCACAGAAATATGCCAACGGAACGATTCGTCTGACGACTCGACAGTCCTTCCAGCTGCACGGCGTACTCAAGTGGAACATGAAGAAGACGATAAAGGAAGTAAACGATGCGTTGTTAAGCACGTTAGCTGCTTGCGGCGACGTAAACCGCAACGTCATGTGTAACCCGAATCCGTACCAGTCCGAGATTCATTCCGAGGTTTACGAGTGGGCGAGCCGGGTCAGCCGGCACCTTGATCCTCGGACCAAAGCCTATCACGAGATTTGGCTTGACGGCGAAAAAATGGTGGACAGTCAGGATAATGGGGTAGAGCAAGAGCCGATTTATGGACCTGTCTATTTGCCGCGTAAGTTTAAAATCGGTATAGCGGTCCCTCCATCCAACGATGTAGACGTATTCTCCCAGGATCTGGGCTTCATCGCGATTGTCGAAGAAGGACAACTGAAGGGCTTCAATGTCACGGTAGGCGGCGGCATGGGGATGACGCATGGCGATCCGAGCACCTATCCCCAGGTGGGCCAAGTGATTGGGTTCTGCTCGCCGGAGCAGCTCATCGACGTTGCGGAGAAGACGGTCATGATCCAACGGGATTACGGCGATCGCTCGGTCCGTAAGCATGCGCGTTTTAAGTACACGATCGACGACCGCGGCATAGATTGGTTCATCAATGAGCTAAGCAATCGTCTAGGGTGGAAGCTTGAGGAAGCTCGTCCGTACCACTTTAACCACAATGGGGATCGCTATGGCTGGGTGAAGGGCAGCAACGGAAAATGGCATTTTACACTCTTTATCCAGAACGGCCGGGTCAAAGACGAGGATAACTACCTTTTGATGACCGGTCTACGGGAAATCGCGAAGGTGCATTCCGGGGATTTCCGGCTTACTCCGAACCAAAACTTGATCATCGGCAACGTAAGCAGCCAGAAAAAGAAAAAGATTGAGGAATTGATCGAGGAGTATGGACTAACCGATGGGATCCACTATTCCGCATTGCGGAGAAATTCCATGGCCTGCGTGGCTTTGCCAACCTGCGGGTTGGCGATGGCCGAAGCGGAGCGCTACCTTCCCACGCTGCTTGATAAGATCGAGCCGATGTTGGAGGAGGCCGGCTTGCGCGACGAGGAGATTGTCATTCGCATGACCGGCTGTCCGAATGGATGCGCCCGACCGATGTTAGCGGAAATAGCGTTCATCGGCAAGGCATCCGGCAAATACAACATGTATTTGGGCGGTGGTTTTGAAGGAAACCGACTGAACAAGCTGTACAAGGAAAACATCGGCGAAGCGGAGATTCTGGAGTCGCTGAAACCGATTGTTACTCAATATGCGAAGGAACGGCGAGAAGGCGAACATTTCGGCGATTTTGTGATTCGTGCCGGCTATGTCAAAGAAGTTCGTTCCGGACAGGACTTTCATTCGTAAACTTTCGTTTGTATGATCGGGTTAACCAATCTCAATAGTTTTCCGGAAATTGTCGGGCAAAAAACGAAGTGCATCTAAGGGATGCACTTCGTTTTCTTTTAAATGCATTATATATGTACCAAGTAAATCGCTAAGGATTAGGTACTTAAAATTGATATTCAACTTATTTATAGGTAAAAACTATGATTCATATAAAATCTATATATTGTATTTATAAGCGTTTTAACTTTGATGTAATTAAAATAGATAAATTTCATGAAATACTAACAAGTCGGCATTACTGAGGGCAGAAGCAATAAAAAGAGAGAATTAGACTTACCAGCAGAAGTCGGAGTCTACTGCTTGATGTAATTCGAACAATGGCAAGATTAAGTAAAAATTATTAATAACAGAATATTTATAAAATTGAGAAAACTATGATTGAATTTTTGAGCGGTATTACGTTTGCCCCCGAGCTGGCACGGCTACGGTTTCCGCTTTGGTGGAAGAATTGATTATGGAACGATATGTCAAAATAAGCGGCATGGGCAGTTCAACAGACCAGGGAGGAAAGCGTCCCAAATTAATCGACTTTCATGCCAAGGGTGGAGGCATCCTTGCCCTGCATTTTAACGTGACTACCCTAAGAGCGGCGCTCTTGGATCTTTCGGCCAACCTTCTGTATGAGCTGCGCGTATCACTCACGACGAAGGATACGCAGCAAACGATTCTTGCCAAAATGAAGGATGCGGCGGGCACTTTAATACTAAAAGCGAACGAATTAAGCATTCCTGTAAAAGGAATCGGGGTAGGGTGCCCGGGACTTGTCGAGACGAGGACCGGAACGATTCTGGCGTCAACCAACTTCGAGCTTATCAACGGCTTTACACTGGGAGAGAGCTTGTCTTCCGCGTTTCATCTGCCGGTTTGGGTGGATAACGAATGCCGCAACCAGGTGCTGGCCGAAAAGATGTTTGGGGAAGGCAAAGACGTGGATACCTTTATCAGCCTCATGACGGACGTTGGTATCGGGGCGGGGATGATAATTGACAACCGAATTATGAGGGGCAAAGACGACAGCTTTGGAGAAATTGGGCATACGACCATTCAAATGGATGGATTGAAGTGCCAGTGCGGAAATTTCGGCTGTTGGGAGATGTACGCTTCCTCGAATTCCCTCATTTCGAGAATTCATGAACATTTGCCCCGTACGCTAAAACTGAAAGACATGATGGAAAAGCAGAATGAATTGACCATCGAACTGATCGTTGAGGCGATCCGTCAAGAAGATACCGTCGTGTACAAAATGGCCATCGAGGCTTGGGCAAATATCTTGGAGTCGGCATCGTCAATCTTGTCAATTCGATGAATCCGGAGTTGATCATTATCCATGGCGAAATGAGCAACTTGGGCAAACGCCTGATCAGCGAAATCGAAAAGCACATTCAGCGGAGAGCGCTGCCGGTACCAAAGAAAAGGGTGCGCGTCATGTTCTCCAAACTGGGATCGAAAGCCAATCTGATCGGCTCGGGCGCCCTGGTTTTGAAAGAATTGTTCGATAATCCAGAGCTTTTGTTTGCCAGTTAACCATGGAAAGGAGCCCAAATGAACATGGCCGGCCGAGATTATTCCCTGCTGGATTATTTTATCGAGTGCGGCAAAAAAAACGATCCCTTGCTTGCTTATCGAGGTGGGGATATTTCGGAGTGGCAGGCATTATTGCGAGCCAAAGTTTATGAATTGCTGGGCAGTTTCCCTCAAGCGGTAGGGCTGGAAGCGGAAACGATATGGGAAATCGAGGAAGCGGGATTGATTAAAGAAAAAATCGTATTCAATTCGGAAAGCATGGCCTCGATTCCCGCTGTTGTAGTAAAGCGAGCCGATCTAGATCCAGATAGGCGGTATCGAACAATCCTTTGCCTTCACGGTCACGGACCGTTCGGCAAGGATTCCGTCGTCGGTGTCCGTAGTACACAGGAGCACCGGGATATCATTCTACTCTACAATTACGACTATGCGGTCCAATTCGCTCAAAGGGGATATATCGCCATTTGCCCGGTTTGATCGCACCGAGACCGCTGCTTATTGAGAATGGCGTTTATGATGACGGGTTTCCAATCGAAGCTTCCATAGAAGCACATGAACGGCTTCGTCAAATTTACCGCGGCGCCTGCGCGGAAGAACGTCTGGTGTTCGATATTTTCGAAGGGGCGCATGAATTCAGCGGCCGGAAAGCTTTTGATTTCTTCGATAAATGGCTATAGAAGCGGGTAAGGGGGAAGAAAAATGGAAATTGCTCATCCCTTGGATAAACGCCGGATCGGACGAACGGATATGGCAGTTACCGCATTGAGCATGGGGGGCGCAGGGCTTGGAGGGATCTTCGGTGAAGTTTCCGAGACCGCCGGAGTTGCCGCTGTCGAGAAAGCGTTGGAGCTGGGCATGAACTGGTTGGATACCTCCCCGTATTACTTGGATTCGGAAAGACGAATGGGTTTAGCTTTACGCGGCGTTCCGCGGCAAAGTTATTATCTCTCCACCAAAGTGGGCACTCACCGGGACCGGTATCAAGATTATTCTGCGGACGCTGTCCGTTGGAGTATCGATAACAGCTTGCGGACGCTTGGCTTGGATGATGTGGACATAGGTTTGATCCACGATCCATTGCCATACCATCTGGATCAAGCATTGGGACCTGATGGGGCTTTGGAAGCGTTAATTGACTTGAAGAGGCAAGGGATCATTAAAGCGATCGGTATCGGCGTGCAGAATCATTATTTGATTCGGCGCGCGATCGATACGGGAATGCTTGATATGGCTCTGACTGTCAATGATTATACCCTGCTGCGGCAAAGTGTACTGGAAGGGGTATGCGATGATGCGGAATCCCGCGCGGTCAGCGTCGTGGGTGGAGCTGCGCTGGCCATGGGATTGCTATCGGGTCGCGATCCGCTTAGTATCGGTACATCCCGGTGGACCCCGCCAAAGGATGAGGTGGCTGCGGCGCTTCGGCTGTACGATTGGTGCAAGCAGAGAGATGTTTCTATTCTCGGACTCGCCTTGCAATTCAGTCTGCGGCAGCGCAGATTAGCCGCCACGTTGATTGGAGCTTCTTCCGCCGAAGAGGTGGAAGGGTGCTGGAAAGCTGCGGTTACCCCCATTGATGAAGAAATATGGATAGAACTGACCAATCTGTTGGAAGAAATACGGCTGAAATCGTAAGAAGGAAGCGCATATTTCGATGGATTGAGCAGCGATCTCATACCGATGTTAAGAGGGCACATTGTATGGGGAGGGACCATAATGGTGGAATGTAAACTAGTATTGGATGCTAAGGCCGGTCTTGGTGAAGGCGCGATATGGGACGCTAAAATGCAGGTGCTTTACTGGGTGGATGTTACAGGAAAAGCATTGCATATCTTCGACCCGCAACGCAAGTCAGATCGTTCAATCCCCATCGGGCAATTCGTGGGGACCGTCGTGCCCAGAGAAGCGGGCGGTGTGATGCTGGCCCTGCAGAATGGGTTTTACACGCTGGATTTGGAAACGGAAGTACTAACCCCTATCATTGATCCCGAACAAAATCAGCCGGAGAATCGATTTAATGACGGCAAGTGCGATCCCGCGGGCAGATTCTGGGCCGGAACCATGAACTTGAACGAAGCAGAGCGGTCGGGCGCCTTATATTATTTGGATACGGATCTTAGCGTTAGGAAGATGCTGAGTGGAATCGGTATCTCCAATGGTATTGTCTGGAGCCTCGATTACCGTAAAATGTATTACATCGATTCGCCGACAAAACAGGTGGTTGCCTTTGATTACGACATGAGATCAGGAGAGCTGAGCAATCTAAGAGTGATCATTGATTTGACCGGGGATCATGCACTGCCCGACGGGATGACTATGGATTCGGAAGGCATGCTTTGGATCGCCCATTGGGGCGGATATCGGGTTACGCGCTGGAATCCGGATGAGGGGGAGCAGCTATCCGAAATCGCAGTTCCAGCCTCTCAAGTCACGTCATGCGCTTTCGGAGGTAAAGATCTGGATGTCCTGTACATTACGACGGCACGCATCGGAATCGATGATCAAGAATTAGTTAAACAGCCGTTGGCTGGGGGAATTTTTAGCGTTACTACTCATGTCAAAGGACTTCCGGCATTTTCTTTCAAGGGATAACTGGCGAGTTTAAGTTTACGGGGAAACCTGATCTGAACTCCTCCTATTCTTTCAGAAAAGAAGAAAAATGACTAAAGTCGTTTGGAAATTGTTCTTTGACTAGTGTAAGATAGGAGAAGAACAAGGGGAGGGGTAATGAAATGATTAAATTAGGTCTGGATCCATCCGAATTGGAGTCGATTTTGATTCAGGGGATTGAAGATGAGAAAGCAAGAGTCGCAATAGCTAACGCTATTTCAGCAAATAATGAGGCGGTTGCAAAGCAAGTATTAGCTTTAGTCTCCAATGATCTCATGAATCTTTTTAAGCAAATGGGAATGAAATAATTTCATTTCATGTAGAAGCACCTGACGGGTGCTTTTTATGTTTTTAAAGCATAAGCTTCAAAAGTTTACATTAAATTTTGGCTTTTTTTTACTATTAATCATTGCTATCATGAAATAATAAGCACGTCAATTATTAATATAGTGGAGGAAAATGATGAATGTAACCAACGATGCTCACTATTATCCGTATCCTTCGCGGCGCAATGTGGTTTATGGACGAAAAGGGATGGTGGCCACATCTCAGCCGCTGGCAGCGCAGGCCGGCTTACAAATCTTAAAAGAAGGCGGGAATGCCATTGATGCGGCCATTGCAACGGCAGCCTGCTTAACGGTCGTCGAGCCGACAGCGAACGGAATCGGGTCGGATGCCTTTGCTCTAGTCTGGGTTGATGGAAAGCTGCATGGTCTCAACGCCAGTGGTCCGGCACCGCAAAAGCTATCGATTGAAGCGGTAAAAGCTGCGGGTTATGACCAGGAATTGCCCAAGCGCGGTATGATCCCTGTTACGGTACCTGGTGCACCTGCCGCCTGGGCTGAGCTCTCCAGGAAATTCGGTAAACTGCCGTTAACACAGGTATTGGTGCCGGCGATTGAATATGCTGAAAGCGGTTACCCGGTTTCCCCGACGCTGGCAAAGTGTTGGCAGCAATATTATGAGTCGTATACAGAAGAATTCAAAGGGCCGGAATTTCAGCATTGGTATGATACCTTTGCTCCGGCAGGCAGAGCGCCGAAGGCGGGGGAAATCTGGCGCTCACCCGGGCATGCGGCTGCACTGCGGTTGATTGCAGAGACGAATGGCGAAGCCTTCTACCGCGGGGAGCTCGCCGACCGGATCGACACCTTTTTCCAAAAGCACGGCGGCTTTCTGCGGAAGGAGGACTTAGCGGCCTATTCCCCTGAATGGGTTCATCCGATTAAGATCCATTACCGCGGCTATGATGTGTGGGAAATTCCGCCTAATGGTCAAGGCTTGGTGGCGCTCCATGCTTTGAATATCCTGAAGGGGTTTGAGTTCTCGGAGAAGGAGAGCGTGGAAACCTATCATAAGCAAATCGAAGCCATGAAGCTCGCTTTTGCAGACGGGTTGAAATATATCACTCAGCCTTCGGAGATGGCGGTCTCGGTAGTTGGGCTGTTAAGCGACCGGTACGCAGAAGAACGCCGCGCCTTGATTGGCGGAGAAGCTCTTACTCCCGAGCCGGGTCATCCGCCAAAGGGAGGAACCGTCTATCTGGCCACGGCGGATGGGGAAGGGAATATGGTCTCGTTCATCCAAAGCAACTATATGGGGTTCGGGTCGGGCATCGTCATCCCGGGCACAGGCATTTCCTTGCAAAACCGCGGACATAACTTTTCGCTGAACCCTAATCATGCCAATGCGTTAAAGCCAGGCAAGAAAACGTATCATACGATTATTCCGGGCTTTCTGACCAAAGGAGATCAGCCCGTGGGGCCCTTTGGCGTCATGGGAGCATTTATGCAGCCGCAGGGGCATGTTCAGGTCATCATGAATACGATCGATTTCCATTTAAATCCCCAGGCTGCCTTGGACGCGCCGCGCTGGCTGTGGACCGGTGATCGAACGGTTGAGGTCGAGGCGGGCTTCTCCAGCGAAATAGCCAGAGCTTTAGTACGGAAAGGTCATCAGATCAAGGTTGCATTAAACGAAGACGGATTTGGCCGCGGTCAAATCATATGGCGTGATCCTGAAACCGGCGTGTTATCCGGAGCGACTGAACCGAGAACCGATGGCGAAGTGGCTGTCTGGTAATCCCATGCTAAAAAAAACGTCTGGCGAACCATAAGATCGCCAGACGTTTTCTGTATTCTGCTGTTACAGAAGTCCCTTATACATAATATTTCAAATAGACCGATTCATAGTAAGGGCTTTCAGGGTTGGGCGTTACGATTTCAACCATATGACCATCGGGGTCTTTAAAGAAGACTTGGCGCAAACCGCTGGGGGCATTCTCCAGCTCATACCACGGAATATTTTCGGATTCCACTTTTCGGATGATTTCGTTGAGATCATCTACATTTTCAACAAAAAATGCGACGTGAGCATCCTGTGCAGACAGCTGTGCTCGATCGGCCTGCTCGGGTTGATCAGGCATTTGAATGATATGGATCATGATATCGCCTAATTTATACCATACGCCGGGAAAGCTGAAATTGGGTCTTGGAATTTCCGGCAAGCCCATAATTCTGCTGTAAAAGTCCTTGGATCGAGCCACATCTTTTACGGAGAAAGCTACATGATCGATTCGAGACAATTTCATGATTCATCGCTCCTTTTTCGTTTTATTCCGGTTTTCGTAAAGCGGTATAGATAGCCGTGTCTAATTTTTTAGACAAATCGGCAGCATACGTTTTCATGTACTTAGGCTCGGAGGTAACCACTCCCCCGTAGAACATAATGTCATCCACTCTATTAATGGCGAGTTCTACGCAAAGCATCGGAAACGGCATGTCGGGAATAGGATCGGACTGAACGCGGGCTGTTCCCGTTATGGCCAGCGTGTGCTCCGGTATGGCAAATAAGATTTGCATCTTTGGACGTTGACTTATGTTGCGAATTAAGGGTGACTTGGGTGAAATAGCAAAGCGAATCAGATGGTCGTTCACCGCCGCTAACCAGGAGATCGCCGTTGAATAGATTTCATTATCTTCATTGGCGGTGACCGCGAACATCAATTTTTCTCCTTGCAGCTGATCGATTACCGCTGGAGACAAAGCATTTGTATCCGTTTTCAAGAAACCACTCCTTTCCTGTTATGATTTTTTCTCTAACCAACCGGCGTTCACATCAAGACCTAAGCTTGCTTTCCCGATGATTTCCAAGCACTTGTCGTTATTAGGCGGCATGACCATTCCGGCCCGGGCATCGCGGTGAATTCTTTCTAAAGGGAATTTTTTCATATAGGCCCTGCCTCCGCAAACGCGAATCGCTAAATCGGTAACTTTAATCGAAACCTCAGTTCCAACATATTTGGCAATCGTGACAGGTAGAACCCGATCTTCCGCGCTCCCAAAATCGCGAGCGTCCGCAGCTTGATAGAGCAGATGTTTAGCCGCTTCAATTTCTACAGCCATTTCGGCTACCCGATGCTGAATGGTAGGATAGTGGCTGATCGGATGAATCTCCGGTTTAAATGTGGTGTTTTGCGCATAGCTGACGGTGAAGTCCAAAGCAGCTTCCGCCAGGCCAATACCGACGGCTGCGAAGCCAAAAGCATAACCGTCGCTCACATTTTTACGAACGGCATCCCCGGGCTCCCCGATGGCATTACAATCTTCAACAAAACATTCCTGAAAATGAATCGTATTACTGGCCGTTCCCCGCATTCCCATGGCATTCCAGGTTTCTTCAATCGTAACCCCCGGAATGTGACTAGGAATCGTGAGCATGATGAGTCCATCCTCGACAGAAGCAGACCCTTCGATCAGACATAGCGTGTTAAAGTAATCGGCAGCAGAGCTTAATGAGGCAAAATGCTTTACACCGGATACCACGTAACCGCCATCCACCTTGCGGGCGATGGTGCTTGGCTTGAAATTTCCTCTTAAACTGCTGGTAGGTTCACTGGTCACGGAAGCGAACAATTTCCCGTGCTCAACCACTTCCCTGAACAATCGCTGCTTTTGTTCCTCACTTGCCATTTCTTTCAAGATATTGATGACCGTACAATGCATATTAAATGTATTTGCGGTAGAGCCACAAGCTTTCGCCAATTCTTTAAGAACCTCACCCATTAACCGGGAGTTGGCTCCAAGCCCCCCGTACTCTTCGGGGACTACCAGGGAGAGAATCCCGTTTTCCCGTAAATCTTGGTAGTTCTCATAAGGAAAACGACTTTCAAGGTCGTATTGGCTTGCACGGGCGGCAAAGTTTTCTTTAGCTAATTGTTTGACCACACCAAGAATATGTTGAGCTTCTCTGCTATGTGTTAATTGCATGACCATCCTCCTCAAATTTTAAGTGACAATTACATTCATAGCATTTTTCATGCCAACTTCACTCGAAACACCAAACAATCGATAAATTCAAGCCACAACAACGTATTTTCTCGCATTTGATGAGCAGGGTGATCCATTGGGAGCATCATTCACGGTTATTCAATCTCTTTATGGTGCATTAATGAACCAACTGGTTGAAATTTGCACCATTTGTGGAGGGAAATGAATGCATTATCACACCTCATGATCCATTGTTGATTTAAATAAACTCTTGTTGAGATTTTGATATTCATGTAGAATTATGGATCAAAGGCGGCCCCCAAGAATGGAAATTTCCGGACAAAGGATGCTTAGGCAGCAAATGCTGGTGTTTTTTCGAACCATAATTGCAAAAAAACACCAATATCATAATTGGTTTCAGAGCAGGCTTTAAATTAACTTACAGTTCAGAACGACAAATGTAAGCTATAAAGAGAATAAGCGAGGCTTTTTTTAAAATAATGATTGTAAAAAAGTGAAGCTGGCATGAAAATTGCTCTTTAAAGATTGTATGATAAGCAACCTTTGAAGAAGCAGTGCAATGCTTCAGTCACAAGGAATAATGAAGAGAAAATTAAGGGGAAAACACCAGGGGGTGAAAGCGTTACCAAAAGGTTGCGGACAGATGGAGAGCCATTCATGAAAGTAAGATGACTGAACAATCATTATAATGAGGAGGATGGCAATGAAAAGAAAGATTTCATTGAAGAGCATGGTATTGATGTCATTATGTTTGATTTTGGTTAGCGCTCTTTTTACTGCATGTGGTAGTGCAAGCGGTTCCGGTGAGAATGGGTCAGGCGAAGGCAAACAAACGATCAAGATGCGGATCGGTTCGGGGTACACGGCCGAGGGGGTTCCTTGGACTAAGGTCGTTAAGGAATATTTCGTGCCTGAGGTGAGTAAGGCTCTGCAAAATACGAATTACGAAATTCAGTGGACGGAAACGTACGGAGGCACCGTTGCCGCACCAGGAGAAGAATTGGAAGCGGTTCAATCCGGGCTGCTCGACATGGCCTTTGTAGTTTCACCGCTGGAACCGTCTGCATTGATGATCAGTAATATGGGTTACAATGTACCGTTCTCCAGTCCGGATCCTGCGGTTGTAAATAAAGCTGTACATGCCATTTTTGATAAATACCCTGAATTAGGACAGGAATATGAAAAAGCCAATCAAAAGGTTCTCGCTTTTGGTGTTACCGAATCATATGATTTGATTTCCAAAGTCCCGATAACTAATATCGATGAGCTCAAAGGGAAGAAGATCGGGGCCATTGGATCAAATTTAAAATGGATTGAGCCCGTTGGCGTTGTACCTGTACAAAGCAGTCTCCCTCAAGTCTATCAACAGCTGCAAACGGGTGTGTTCGAAGGCTACATCATCTATGCAAGCTCCACGTATGGATATAAACTGCATGAGCAGGCGAAGTATTATACCCAGGCTGGATTTGGCAGCGCTATCATAGGCGCGCTTACGGTGAATCAAAACTCGTGGTCCAAGCTGCCTGAAGAAGTTCAAAAAGTAATGCAAGACGTAGCGAGCGATTATTCTGAAAAGCTGGTGGAAGAAAATAATAAGGTAACCAAAGAAAGCTTGGAGAAAATGAAAGAAGAAGGAGCCATTATCTCCACATTGTCTGAGGAAGAAAGGGCGAAGTGGACGCAAATGGTAGGGGATATCCCTAATCAATATGCTCAAAGAATGAATCAAGCCGGCCTTCCGGGTACACAAATCGTTAAGGATTATATCCAGGCGCAAATCGATGCGGGCTATCAATTCCCGGCACCATACACGATCAAGTAATTCATAGAATAGGGTCTTTGACGGAGTATGGATGGCCATGCTTCGTCAAAGCTTTCGAATCAAACGCAGGCTAGGGAGGCATACGATGGAAAGACGATCAAAAATCCGAAAAATATATGATGGTACGGTGTCTACCATGAGTTTTATCGGCGCAGCGGGAATTGTTTTCTTAATGGTAATTATCATGATCGATGTTCTGGGACGTAATTTATTCAATCAACCCTTTACGGGGACACCTGAATTATTGAGAAATATGATCGTTGGGATTACCTTCTTGCAATTGGCCCATGTTCTTAAGAACGGACGGCATATTCAGACGAATGTGTTAGTTGATATTCTCCCGCCAAAAGGGCAGTTAATTCTTAAAATATTCTCCAATCTCATTGGTTTCGTACTGTTCTGCCTGCTTATTTATTCCACATGGTCGCCTGCATGGGAAGCATTAGCCAGTGGTGCTTATGAAGGTGAGGGTTCTTTGCGAATCCCTACGTTTCCCGCGTACTTGCTTATTTTACTAGGCAGTCTGTTTATGGTCCTGCAATTCGCAGTTTCTATTTATGATGATATTACTAAACGCAATGAAACAATGACTGAACGCATATCGGACAGTACAGCAGTGGAGGCGGGGTAACCATGGATGTCATCTTAATGGGTCTACTTATGATCGTTTTATTAATGGTATTCGTTCTATTAGGTGTTCATGTAGCGGTGGCCCTTTCGATTTCGAGTGTGATTGGGATATGGTTAACCATAGGTGATTTTGTTGCCAGTGTCCATATTCTTAGCTCGACAGCGTTCCATGGAATCCGTTCCGATGTCTACGCCGTTATCCCTCTGTTTGTTCTCATGGGTCTTCTGGCTAATATGTCCGGAGTAAGCTCGGAAATTTTTAATAGCTTTCACGTTCTTTTAAGAAGGGTGCGCGGAGGATTGGGTATGGCGACGGTAGGCTCCAATGCTGTGTTTTCTACGGTTACCGGCGTGAGTGTTGCTTCTGCGGCCGTATTTAGCAAACTGGCTTACGATCCCATGTTGAAATTGAAATATGATAAAAAGCTGGCTCTTGGAGCGATTGCGGGAAGCTCCGTGCTTGGCATGCTCATTCCCCCAAGTTTGTTGTTTATCGTATATGGCATGTTGTCTAAAGTGTCTGTAGGGAAGCTGTTTATCGCGGGAATCATTCCCGGTCTCCTTCTGGCTTTGCTCTATTGCGCGGGCATTTACTTAATGGCTAAATTAAAGCCGCAGCTCGTTGGCGGAGGGGAAATTGAAAAGAAGAAGCTGGATAAAGAAGATATCAAAACCATTGTTAAACCGTGGAGTGTTATTGTATTAGTTGTAGTAGCTCTCGGAGGAATTTATACCGGCTTTTTTACACCGACGGAAGCCGGCGGCGTAGGTGCTTTTGGTGCCTTGCTGCTCGTGATTGTCAGAAGAAAGATGAACCTGCGTGTATTTTGGAATACGCTCATCGAAACCGGGTATACCTCCGCGAGTGTACTATTGCTGCTGATTGCGGCACAGATGTACTCACGTATGCTGTCTATGACCGGTATTATTAACACGATTGATAACTTTGTCAATGAACTCTCTGTAGCACCGACCTTGCTGTTAGTTATTTTCATGCTCATCATCCTGATTTTAGGGATGTTTATTGACTCTACTTCTATCTTATTGATTACGATGCCTTTAATGCTGCCTTTTGTTGAGTCGATCGGATATGACTTAATCGCTTTTGGTGTTATCGCTATTGTTGTGGTGGAGATGGGACTGTTAACACCCCCATTTGGTTTGGTCGTCTACTCCATGAGCTCGGCCCTCTCTAATCGGGTGAGTATATGGGACATTTTTAGAGGGGCTTTTCCATTTGTGCTTATGATGGGCTTGCTCGTAGTGATCCTCTTTATGTTTCCGTCCTTATCGACTTGGCTTCCAAGTATTATGGGGTAGCGGGGGATAGAAGTTCAGTTGCAGAGAGTAAATGGAGGCCAAACGGATGACGCAATTTTGGTTTTTCCTGCTAACGATTGTTGGAGGGGCTATATGGGGAGCCCAGGCTTCCATCAATAGTGCTCTGGGTAAAAAAATTGGTACGTTGGAAGGCGCTTTTGTCAATTTTGCAGTGGGTACGTTAATTTTGGCGATCATTGTTTTGTTTTTTGGCAAGGGCAATATCCTCCAGGTCGTTACAGTTCCCAAGTGGCAGCTGGTCGGAGGATTCATGGGAGCAGCGGTCATTTTTACAACGATCATCAGCGTTCCCCGAATCGGAGCGGCATCGATGCTGTTGGCTATGATTAGCGGACAAATTGTCATCAGTATGATTATTGACCATTTTGGCTTTTTCGGTGTACCGCGAATTGCTTTTGATTGGCAAAGACTTCTTGCCTTATTGCTGATGAGCGGTTCATTATTCTTAATTTTTAGAAGCAGTGTCTAAGTGCTTTAGCATTCGTAATGCAGCCAGTGAGGTGAATGGAAATGAAAATAGGACTGACGCAAGCCACCGCACAGAAGCTGGTTTTCACTCAGGAGCTTAGGGCATCGGTTAATATTCTTCAGTATTCAGCTCATGAGCTCATCGAGTATTTACAGCAGCAAGCCAATGATAACCCTTTTATTGAGATCGACGAACAGGCTTGCAGAGGAATCGGTTCTGCAGCAGCTGTTACTCCCGAACGACCGTCGCTAGATGGTGATACAGATTACATCCGTTCCGAGCCGAAATCCTACTTGGAAACGTCTTCTTGGATGGAGAGCATTTCGGATGCCGAGCGGTTCACGATGGAAAATGAATTAAACCAGCAGCTGGGATACATTCCCGGACTGTCCATGAAAGAGAGAGAAATCGCCCGTTATTTAATCGGCAATCTGGATGACAAGGGATATTTGGATATTTCTATAGAGGAAGCTGCGCATGGCCTTAACCTGCGTGCCGAAGAGATTGAGCATGCGCTGCACATTGTTCAGCAGCTTGAGCCTGCTGGAATAGGGGCCAGAAATTTGCAAGAGTGCTTAGTGCTGCAATTAAGCCGATCAGGTATATTGAACCCTCTGGCCTATCAAATCATCGAGCATCATTTAGATGATTTGGCCTGTCATCGTTATCAAAAGGTGGCCAGTTCGCTTCATACGGATGTGCAAGAGCTCAAAAGCATGCTGGATCTGATTCGTTCCCTGAACCCGAAACCCGGGACGGTATTTCATCAGGAAGCGCCTCAATACATTGTTCCTGATGTGAAGGTGGAGAAATTGGGCTCAGAATATGTCGTATCCGTAAATGACCATGCGTTGCCTAAAGTAACGATGCATGCTTGTTATGAACAGCTCTCACGGCAGTCGATGAAGCAGCTTAAGGATAAGCAGATTTTTCACGAAAAGTATAACGAGGTCAAATGGCTGGTTCGCAGCTTAAAGCAGAGAAGTCAGACGCTTTATCGCGTTTCCAGCGCCATCATGGACAGTCAGCGCAGCTTTCTCGATGATGGTGTAGAACATATTCGCCCGCTTACCTTAAAGCAAATTGCACAGCAATTAGAGATGCATGAGTCTACCATCAGTCGGGCTACAACGAGAAAATATATTCAGACGCCCAGGGGGGTGTTTGAATTAAAATATTTTTTCAGTACAGGATTAGCGTCTGGCGGAGAAGGCAGCGTTTCATCAGAAAGCGTAAAATCGAAAATAAAACAGCTCATTCAACAGGAAGACAAAAGAAAGCCGTTGTCGGATCAAGCGATGACCCGGATGTTGAATCAACAGGGAATCGATATTTCCCGCAGAACCGTTGCAAAGTATCGTGAAGAGCTGGGGATTGTTTCTTCTTCCATGCGAAAAGAATTATAAAGAAGGCGGTGCTGGTGATGTCACAAGCCAAAACGTTATTAACAGCAGATTTGTTTATTGATGGGCACTTTTGTAAATCGGAGAGCGGAGATACGCTGGGGGTGGTTAGTCCCTCGAATGGTCAGGTCATCGGTCATGTCGCCAAAGGCGATGCGCGGGATGTGAACCGTGCCGTAGCAGCAGCAAAGGCAGCCTTCGAGCAAGGGGGATGGAGCAGGGCGCCGCATTCGGCGAGAGCTCGGGTACTGAATCGTATAGCCGATTTGTTGGAGGAAAGACTTGAAGAACTGTTTCCCTTGGAAACGCTCAATAATGGCAGACCGATTCAGGAGACGCGGGCGCAATTGAAACGACTGCCCCAGTTTTTCCGGTATAATGCATCCCTGGCTATGACCTTGTGCACGGACAATATTCCAGTGGAAGGCCCTTACATCAATTATACGCAGCGGGTGCCGCTTGGGGTTGTGGCGATCCTCACTTCCTTTAATCATCCGCTCTTGATCTTAACCAAATGTCTGGCACCGGCTCTCGCATCAGGTAATAGTGTCGTCATTAAACCTTCGGAGCTGACTCCCTTCACGACGGTTCGGCTGGTCGAGATTGCCGAGCAAGCCGGTATCCCTAAAGGGGTGATCAATCTCGTCAACGGCTTGGGATTAGATGTGGGGGCACCTCTTGCGGCTCATCCCGATATCAAGAAGGTGGTGTTTACCGGCGGGACAGAGGTCGGGAGGTCGATCGGGCAGGCGGCGGCCAGCCATTTTGCCACATCCACTTTGGAATTAGGAGGCAAAGGCGCGGTCATCCTATTTGACGATATGGACATGGAGCGTGCCGTGAATGGTGCGGCATTTGCCGCTTTCATCGGAGCGGGACAGACCTGCGTTTGCGGCTCTCGTATTCTCGTGCAACGATCGATGTGCGAGGAGTTTTTGAAGCGATTTGCAGAAAAAGCATCGAAAATCCGTTATGGAGATCCTTCCGATCCTGCCACACAGCTTGGACCGGTTATCTCAAGTAAATCCCGCGATCGTATTCTCACGATGCTCGATAACGCGGTAAAAGAAGGGGCAGCCATCGTCACCGGCGGGTCGATCCCCAAAGATGCACCGGCAGAGGGGTATTATATCGAACCCACGGTCTTATTTACGGAAGATCACCGTGCTGCTATCGCCCAGGAGGAAGTGTTTGGACCTGTAACGGTGGTGATCCCGTTTGACGATGAAGAAGATGCCGTTCGTATCGCCAACGACACCCGCTTTGGCTTGGGGGCTTCCGTGTGGACCAAGGATGTGGAGCGTGCGCATCGGGTATCCAGTCAAATGTTGTTTGGTATGGTGTGGATTAATGATCATCATCGCATTGATCCTGCTTCTCCTTGGGGAGGCTTTAAGGATAGCGGCTATGGGCGGGAATCGGCGATTCAGGCTTACTATGATCATACGGCAGTGCGAAGTGTGATTGTGAACACTACAGGCAAGACTGCGGACTGGTATTCAGAAAGTGATGAATCCAAACGATTAAACTAAGCAATATAACGAAAGAACTAGACGAGAGGAGAAAAAACAATGAAAATCGATATTCATAGTCACTATATTCCGGAGGCTTTTATTCAAAAAGTGAAAACAGATCCGACGCGTTTCCGGATCAAGGTAGAACAAAGAGAGGGCAGGGAGTTCTTTGTTCATCAAGAGGGGTTTGCCTATCCTTTGTTTGACAGTTTTTATGACGTCCGCACAAAAATCGCAGACTTGGATGCCAAACGCCTGGAACTGTCGGTGCTGTCTGCACCGCCTACTTTGTTTTACTATTGGACTGACGTTGAAACCGCCTCTGAGGTGTGCCGGGTATATAATGATAGTGTTTCGGAGTTTGTCAGAGCGAATCCGGGTCGTTTTGCCGGAATGGCCATTGTACCGCTGCAGGATGTGGAGGCTTCGGTTAAAGAGCTGCAGCGCTGCCATGACGAACTGGGACTGCGGGCGGTAGAAGTCGGCTCCCACGTGGAAGGACGCCAATTCGACGATCCGTCATTTATGCCTTTTTTTGAAAAGGCGGAAGAACTGGGTATGCTGGTGTTTTTTCATCCTTATTACATCGGCAATAAAGCGGGGCTTGAAAAGTACTATCTCACCAATCTGTTGGGTAATCCGATAGACACTTCTGTGGCCATTTCCCATATTATTTTGGGAGGACTGCTGCAAAAATGTCCTAATCTTAAGCTTTATTTCGCCCACGGCGGAGGCTTTATCCCTTATCAGATGGGAAGATTGGAGCACGGCCATCGTGTGCGCCAGGAATCGCGTGTTCATCTTGAACAGAATCCCGTTCAGGACATTAAAAAATTAATCTTTGATTCCATCGTGTTCCGCCCGGAAATGCTGAAATTTTTGGTCGATGTGCAGGGTGAGGATCAGATCGTCCTTGGCACGGATTTTCCTTTTGATATGGGCGAAGAGGATCCGTATGGTTTTGTGATGAACACTGCGGGTCTCAGCGACAGTCAAAAACGTAAGATTGTAGGAGAAAATGCGGCACGTCTGCTGAGGTTGTAATCGGTCACGAAAATGATTTTAGGATCGTTCAAAAGCGGCTCAAAGTGGTGGGTCGCTTCTTTTCTAAATCTCGATAAATGCTTTCATTAATTGACAGGAGAGGGGTACGGTTAGGTGGGAATACCAAATCCAATTGAGCATGTTCTGGGTATTCGATTTGTCGTATCGAGCTCTAACTTCAAAGAGTCCATCAGATTTTATGGAGAGACTTTGGGTTTGAAGGAGATTTCCTCCAGTTCAGAATTAATAAGATATAACATTGGCGGAATGATCCTTGATATTATTCCCAGGACGATAAAAAAAGAGAAACAAAATCAGCTTGCGATTTCTTTGAGTGATCCACATATCTTATTTGAAGTAGATCCCGCTCGATATGAGCAAATTAAATGGCTGTTGATACGAGAGGATATCACGTTATTAGAATTAAGTGACTTGGAAGGGAGGAACAAAATGTTTTTCAAAGACCCGGACGGGAACCTCAATGCGATCTTAAGCGGTTAATAGAGCAAAAGGAATATAATAAGAACAGAACCTAACGGTGATCTTGGTCACCGATTTTTTTCTTTGTCCTCATGACAAAATTGCCCCTGTTTTTGGTTCCGTCAGATTTCCAGGTCCCGCCTGAGGGATACCCTTTTGTCTTCCTTTCCATTATAATTATGGATGTCTTTGTTTTCATCATATGAATGTAATTCCCGGAATTGGAGGTTGACGAGCATGGAGTTGGACGCGTCAAGCCTTCCCTCTGCAAGAGAGAGTGAATGGCACACCATTGTGAACTCATTATTTGATGGAATTTGGGTTGCTGATGGCGAAGGCCGAACTGTGTTGGTGAATAAGGCCTATGAGAAATTAACCGGAATCCACGCAGAAGATGTTATCGGTAAACGCGCTCAGGAATTGGTTGAAGCAGGAGTGCTGTCACAATCTGCCATTCCCGGCGTCATGGAAACCTTACAAACCGTAACGATCATCAATAAAGTGAATGGAAAGCGTTTACTTGTAACGGGGGTTCCGGTATTAAATGATCAAGGGAAATTATGGAGGATCGTATGCAGTGTTCGGGATATCACGAACCTTACCGAACTCCAGCAAGAAATTGAACAGAAAAGCGCATTAATTAAACACTATGAGACGGAATTATTAAAATTTCAACAGATCGACAATGGCCCCATTGTGCGTGACCCGAATATGATCCGGTTGTTTGAATCGGCCAAGCATGTGGCAGCCACATCGTCTACGGTGCTTATTCTAGGAGAATCCGGAGTAGGCAAGGAAGTGTTGGCCAAATGGATTCACCAAATGAGTTTGCGAGTCAAACAACCCTATATGACCGTAAATTGTTCAGCGATTCCTGAAAATCTCATTGAATCGGAGCTTTTTGGGTATGAAAAAGGCGCTTTTACAGGTGCGCAATCGACAGGGAAAGCCGGATTGTTTGAAATGGCTCATAAAGGGACGATTTTTCTGGACGAAATCGGAGAGCTTCCGTTTGCCATGCAGTCAAAATTACTTAGAGTATTGCAGGAAAAAGAAGTCCAGCGCATCGGCTCCGGTAAGCCTATACCTGTGGATGTGCGGGTGATTGCCGCCACCAACCGATCCTTGGAAAAGATGGTGGCAGAAGGTACGTTTCGAGAGGATCTGTATTACCGCATTAATGTCATCCCATTTACCATACCTCCGCTCAGAAAACGCAAGGAAGATGTTCCTATATTAACGGCGCACTTTTTGAATGAATTCAATCAAATGTATGATCGGGATATCGAGATGAGTCCCGTTGTATTGAACCGTTTGATGGGATATCATTGGCCTGGTAATGTAAGGCAGTTAAAAAATATCATAGAACGCATGATCGTGTTATCCAAAAGTAAAGAAATTACGGTAGATGACTTGCCCGATTTTTTGGAAACAACCCCCGCATCGCAGCAGTATAGGGATACGATAGTTCCCCTGCGCCAAGCGAGGATGGAATTTGAAAAAAATCTCATCATACAAGCGTTGAAAAAAAGCAAGTCGATTCGTCAAACCGCGCAATTGTTGGAGTTGGATCATTCCACCTTAATTAGGAAAATTCAACAGCAGGATATCGATCATGAATCTCTATTAGGACAAGAATATTCTAAATAATCACTTTATTTCCCATACGATGTTATTTTGGAACGATTAAAGTGACCTTAGTTCCTTCTCCGGGCTTGGATAGGATGGTAATCTGACCATGCACGGAGCGGGCTCTCTCTTCCATACTGAAAAGTCCCACACCCTTGGCATCGGTTTCCCGGGTAAAGCCTATTCCTTGATCTTCTACACGGACTTCAATATAATCATCGAACTCATGAAACTTCACCCGTGCCTCCGAAACCTCCGCGTATTTTGCGAGATTGGTTAAAGCCTCTTGAATGATCCGGTAAATGGTCGTCTCTTTGTTGGCCTCCAACCGCTTGCGGAGATTGCAGTCAAAATAAACCTTGATGCCGTAATGATTGGAGTAGCTCTCAATATAGGAACGAATGGCCGGAACGACCCCAAGATCGTCCAGGACCGAGGGGCGCAATTCCCAGGCCAATCCGCGCACGTCCTCAATAATTCCGGCTACGCTGCTTCGCAGGCCGCTTAGCTGCTGCATACCGGTATCCCCGATTAAACGGTCAATTTGAATGAGCAGGGAAAAGAGGCTTTGTCCGATCCCGTCATGCAGCTCCCGTGAAAATTTTCGGCGCTCGTCTTCCTGTACCTGCATAACATGACCCATCATAAGCTTCAATTCTTCCTCTACCTTCTTGAGCTGGGTGACTTCATTGCGAATTGCAAGATATTGATAAGGACGCCCGTTGTCATCCTGGAAAGGCACGATGGTGGTATTTACCCAATAGTACATGCCGTCCTTCGTTTTGTTCTTAATGTCTCCCCGCCATACCTGTCCAGAGGAGATGGTTCTCCACAAATCGGTCATGAATTCTTTGCTGTGAAAGCTGGAATTGATAATCCGATGGTCCTGACCGATCAGTTCATCGCGGTCAAATTTCGAGATCTCACAAAAATTATCATTCACATATTGAATCGTTCCACGATGGTCGGTGACTGCAACGATGGAAGATTCATCGAGCGCAAATTTCACGTCTGCCAGCTGCTTTAACGATTGCTTCAGGCGATCGCGAAAGGGTGGATCGGTAATATAGGTGTCCAGCTGTTCTTGTAATTCAGCAACATTCTGGCCTATCACCTCAGGGTGGGGCTTGTTTGGCTTATGATTCAACGCGATCATCCTTCCTTTCGGGTACATTCTTATCTTAGCAAAGAAGGAAGAATCGAGACAATGCTCGCCGCGAAGAAGAAAGTGAATAGGAAAATAAAAGGACCAGGCAAGCTTGTCGCTTCCCGATCCTTCCAATCAATTATTTATGGGTTAGAACTTTCATGCCGGTCATAGCCTTGGTGTCGCGTCCGTCTTTGTTATTTCGATGGAATAATTTGCGGAGCAGGGGCAGCAAGTAGTAATCGACACCGAATTTGCCGGCATTGGCCCCCGCGGCCAACACGATTCCACCAAGCAGGATCATCCACGGGTTGGTGCTTACCGTCCCAGCGAAGAGAAACATGAAGTTCATTAGTAATCCGAAGCCGGCGGCTGCGGTAGTAAATGCGCCAAGGATCAAGCCGAGGCCGACCAGCGTTTCGCCTAGAGGGATTAAGAAGTTGATGATTTTCGCATTCGGCAGTGCAATAAGATTCAGAAATGCAGTGAAATTAGGGTAGATCAGCTCGTTGGTCGCTCTATCGAGAACCGGTTTGTTTACTGCGTTGTTCAGGAAGCCTGTCGCATCAAACTCACCCGTTAGCTTGTGCCAACCCGATGTCAGCCACATCCAACCCACATAGATGCGAAGAACAAGAAGCAGGCCGGCGGCATAAACCTGTTCTCTTAAAAATTTCATCATGGTAACCATCTCCTCAAATTAATTGCCTTTCCTTTCCACGTCTTAACTGTACATCAAACGGAAAGGCTGCGATGTGATTTGCGTCACAGGAGAAGAGAATTTTGAGCCTGTATATCTAAGGGGCCTAAAACATCGTTTTGCATCAAACGCGGCAGATATGCTTCGGGCAGTTTTCACAGTGGCAGATATCGCGCAGATAGGCCAAGTCCTTGATGATGAAGTGACCGTTCACGATGTCGATGGTGTTTTGTTTCTTCAGGTCACTCAGCATCCGGTTGACGCTTTCGCGGGTGGCGCCGATCATCTCGGACATTTCCGTATTGTTCAGCTTGACCGATATGCGGCTGTACTCACCGAAGGGTTCCCCGTAGGAATTGTTTAAGCGAATGAGAAGAGAGCACAGTGCTCCGGGCTTACCGAACATCATCAAATCGCGGAATTTGGTTTGCGTCAGCAGGTGCATCATCCCCTGCCAGCGCATAAATTCTACCGCGAGATCGCCATGCTGCCAAAGCAGAACCTCCAGATCCTTACGTTGGATCAGGCCAAGGTCGCAATCCTCAATTGCTTCAGCGCCAAGGAGGTAAGCCGAATCCGTCATGCCGTCTCCATAGCCGATCAAGTCTCCAACGTGGTGCAAATACAAGGTGAGGGAACCGCCGTTATCTGCCGATTTGGTGATTTTGACGCGGCCTTGTTTGATGTAATATAAATATTCGGCCTTATCGCCTTCCCAGAAAAGGCCGGAGCCTTTTTGTACCTTTTTCGAATACATGATACCGGTAAGCCGTTCGACATTCTCTAGCGTAAAATACTGCTGCAGGCCCTGCGATTGAATCGGAGCGGCTTCCGATGTATGATTAACCGGATAATGATGGATCATCCGTATCATCCTCCTCTTCGTTCTCATGCATTTATCATATCAATTTTAAAGACCTGGCGTTATCGGGGAATCCTCTGATATTAGGGGGAGAAAATCCTGAATTTCGACCGATTTCCCGATGGGGAAATCAGGGTTTTCCCTGACTTACAAATGAAGCCGCAGCGGGTACAATGAAAGCACAGTGTTCGGCGTTTCGGGTTCATGGTTGGCGTGAAGCAGCATGGAAGGAGGGGGAGCGGGTGGACATGGAGCACAACCAGATCCTAAGCGAGTTGTTGATGATTCGTTCATCGGTATCGGGCGACTTTGCCGCACTGGCCTTAGGGGTTGGGGATGGTCGGCTGTTTCGCTGGACTTTGGTGTCCGGGAACGAGACCGAGCGGAGTGAAACGATGATGTTTGGAGCGGGACAGGGTGTGGGCGGTCTAACGATTCGGGTCGGACGAACGATAGCATGGAACGATATCGATATGGGCCAACTGCTTCGTGAATGCCCGCTTATGCTTGCGGAAAGGCTGCGAACCGCCGTCACCGCTCCCGTTGTCGTACAAAGGGAAAATCGCGGTGTGGTATTGGTTGGTTGCAGAAAGGGACGCCTATTTACAAGGGATGATATGGCCGCGGTGACGCTAGCGTCGCACCGGATTAGTAAGCTAACGGATGCTGAAACGGTTTTCGGCCGGTTAGATAAAAGGGGGTGCAACACATGATAAGAATCATCGTGGTTGACGACCATGCGGTTGTGAGATCCGGGTTGAACCTACTGCTTCACGGCAAGCATGACATGGAAGTCGTGGGGGAAGCGGCGGATGGAGACGAGGCGATTCGCCTTGCCGGAGAGCTGAAACCGGATGTCGTGCTGATGGATTTAAGTATGCCGCACGGTAAGGATGGCCTAACGGCTGCCGCCGAGCTTAAGCAGGAGCAGCCGGAAACGGCGGTGCTTATATTGACCATGCACGATGACGAGGAATATTTATTTAGGGCGATCCAAGCCGGGGCGTCCGGGTATATCTTGAAAAGCGCGCCGCACGAAGAGCTTCTTGCGGCCATTCAATCCGTAGCGGAAGGGAACGCTTACTTGTATCCGAGCGCGACCAAACGTCTAATGGGTGAGTATCTGGAACGGCTAAAACGAGGTGAAAACACAGGCCCCTACGATACCCTGTCCGAACGGGAGAAGGAAATATTGGCGCTTGTCGCTAAGGGCTATTCCAACAAAGAGATTGCCGATCAGCTGATCATCAGCGTGAAGACAGTGGAATCGCACAAAAGCAACGTTATGGAAAAGCTAAAGCTAAAGACGCGCCCGGAGCTTGTCAAGTTTGCCCTGAAAAAAGGGCTTCTAAACTTTGAATGAAGACGGTATTACAAACGAATAAAGGATGAAAGACTGCATCGGCTCTTGTCTAGAGCTCTTGCAGTCTTTTTGTGCTTGCGGTGTGACAAATATCACAGTTAATTTCCAAGGTGTGCGATATGCTGAATCCACCACATTGAAGGAGGTCTGATTGATGGAACAGGAGACGGATCGGCTCTTGGACGCTGTGCGTCCATCGGATTGGGTTATGATGCTGGTACGGCTTAAGGATGAGCACTTGAAGCTAAGACAAACCATAGCAGAACTCGAGGCGGCGGTGAATCGAGCCGACCGGATGCCGGATGTATTGACGGTGGCGCATGAAATTCGGCGCATCAAGCAGCCGCTTATCGCGTACATGAATGAGCTGGAGCGTCATTCGGCTTGGGAAGAGGAAGAACTGAGACCTCTGATAGACCAATATTTTTATAACAAGCACGTGCCCATGATCAAGGATTCGATCTGGGTCATGGAAAAAGATCACGAGCTAGGAACCGCCTACCTCGAGGCGTTTCTTCAAATGCTCGATGATTTTGGAATCCGCCCGCATGCGGGTATGGTGGCGGGAGCAGTCGGCTGCTTTCTGCAAGGCTGCAGGCTTCTCAAGGAGCATTTCAGAATGGAGGAGCACATCGTATTACCCTTAGTGGAACAAATGCTGAGCGATTCGAATGCGGGATGATCACAACAAGAGAAAATGATTGGCAAGGAGGAAATGGCCATGCTGACAGGTCTCATTCTAGCCGGTGGACCCAATACACGGATGAACGGCGATCCGAAGGCACTGCTTCCTTTTGGAGGAGGGGCGCTTATTGAGCGGCAAATCCAAATCATGAGAGAGATTTGCCAGGAAGTGATCGTAGTCACGAGGGATCCGGCTCCGCTGCTGCGTTTGTTGAACAAGGAGGTCCGCATCATCACCGACTATTTTTTCGGTAAAGGTCCCCTTGCGGGCATGCATGCCGGGTTTAGTTTGGCCAAGCACGGTCAAATTTGGGTGGTCGGCTGCGAGATGCCGTTTCCTTCAATAAAAGCGGCCGAATTGCTGCTGGAATCAATAGAAAATGGTTACGATGCGGCTCTTCCTTATATGAACGGCAGTCTATATCCGCTGCACGCCGTCTATGACAAAGCTTGCGCGGGTCCAATAGCCGATTTATTGGAGAAAGAGGAGGCTCGTCTTTCGGAGCTGTTGAAGTCCCTTCGTTGGCGGGGTATTCCAGAGTCGGATTTCGTGGATAAGGGGATTGATTCCCGATTTATCGTGAGCATCGACACCTGCGAAGATTATCAACAGGCGCTCCAATGCGAAAAATTACAAACATAAGACACTTGGGGGTTGAACATGAATTTAACAGATACACGCAAAGAGCAAATTGATTACATAGGCATAACAGCGGATGACTTATTCCTTTTACAAAGCAAAAAGGCAGAATTTACGAAGATAGTAGACGTTTTGGTGGACGAGCTTTATGACCGCATTATGCTTCGTCCGGAGCTCAGGGCGATTATTGAAGCACATAGCACGATTGATCGATTGAAAGAAACGCAGAGGTGGTACTTTCTCTCCTTGACGGACGGGAAGATCGACGAGTCTTTTATAGAAAAAAGACTTTTTATCGGGAGCGTGCACTCCAGAATTGGTTTAACGACGCAGTGGTATTTGGGAACGTACATGCTTTATCTGGATCTGGCGGCATCCCACCTCCAGAATGTGCTTCCAAACAATTGGCTGCCGGTTATTAATGCCATGACCAAAATGTTTAACTTGGATTCGCAGCTTGTGCTTGAAGCATATGAAGCGGATGAAAAGAAAAAAGTGCAAAGACTGGCAGATGAACGCGGCCATCTCTTAGTCGGCATTAACTCAGCGGTGCAGGAATTAGCCTCTATGATGGTCGAGCTAAGCAGCAGCACCCAATCTGTGGCGGAAACCGCCATCCGTACGGCGGAATCGCAGGAGAAGTCACTTGACTCGGTGAACGAGCTGACCCGGGAAATTCAACACATTCACCATATGGGATCACTCATGGAAGAGATATCAGGGCAAACTCATTTACTGGGGCTTAACGCGGCCATTGAAGCCGCACGCGCGGGGGAGCATGGCCTTGGTTTTAATGTGGTTGCCAAAGAAGTTCGGAAGCTTGCTGGAAGATCCAAGGAGGCTCTAGTACAAATTCACTCCAAGCTTGCAGTCATTTCACGCTTGCTTAAAGAAGTAAAGAGTGAGTCTGAGCAGACGAGCATGCAAGCACAAACGCAAGCCGCAAGCTCCGAGGAGCTGTCGGCGTTTGTCCAAATGATCGAGAAAGTAACCACAGAGCTGGAGCAATTGAAGCAATAAGCTGTGCGTAAACCATGACAACTAGAGGGAGAAGCAGGATGAATCCAATATTACGCCAATTTTTGTGCTTAAGCGATGCGGTTATGATAACGGACAGAAATCATATAATCATCGATGTGAACGAGCCATATGAAAAAATAACCGGTTTTTCCAAAACAGAGGTCGTTGGATCAGGCGCCGGCATTACGAAATCCAGATTTACTCCAGATCATATGTACCAAAGCTTAAAACAAACGCTGCATAACGATCAGTCCTGGTCGGGTGTATTTATAAACAAAAAAAAGAGCGGGGAGCTTTGGCATTCCTCCATCTCCATCACCCCTTTCATCCTGGATGGGATCGGTTATTATGTGGGTATATTTCGGGAGCTTGAGCAGTTAACCGAAGGGATGTACATTGCGGAAGCGCGAAAGGATAGAATTCAAAGAACCCTGTTACAGGTTCTGGCTACTTCCTGCGAAATCCGGGACCCGGGGATTGAGGAGCATCTGATCCGTGTTCGAGAACTTACAGAACAATTACTTCTACAGCATAATCTAAGATTGCAATTGAATTTATCAAGGGAGTTTTTACATCAAACGATCAATTCAAGCATATTACACGATATTGGAAAGTCCGGTGTGCCTGAGGGGATATTGTACAAGCCCGGTCCGCTTGCATCGTACGAACGGGCGATCATAGAGACTCATCCGCTTATTGGCGTTGATATATTAACCAAAATTGCCGAAGGACTTGATGATGAATTGTTCCATGAGGAATTCGCGATTGCCAAACATATTATTGAGTTTCATCATGAAAAATGGGATGGTACAGGATATCCTTATCAGCTAAAGGGGGCGGATATACCTATAGAAGCCCGTATTGTTGCCGTGGTAGATGTATATGATGCTTTAACGAGCAGAAGGTCTTATAAGGACTGTTGGAGTCAAGAGAGAGCCTTGGAATACTTAATTGAACAAAAGGGAAGACAATTCGATCCGGATATTGTGGATACGTTTATACAGTTACCAAGTCATAGTAAAGCAAGGCACGCACGGGTCCACTAGGGATTCTTGCGTGCCTTGCAATGTATAGATCAAGCATGGTTCTGCTAACGCAGCGATAATTCACCCAGAACGATGACTGCTGCAATGAAAATAGATGGGAGCAAGTTGGCGACATTTATTTTTTTGATGTGGAGTATGTTGAGACCAATGCCAATAATCAATACCCCTCCGACGGCCGTAACCTCCGTGATGATGGCACTTAAATCAGCATCGCTGATAAACAGGGTAAATAATGTTGCCGTAAGCGCAATGGTCCCTTGATATAAGAAAACGGGGGCTGCTGAAAGCGTGACGCCAATGCCTAAAGTCGATGAGAGAATCACGGCGGATATTCCGTCTAATATCGATTTGGTGTATAAAATATCATGGTTGTGCCTCAGTCCGCTGTCTATCGAACCTAGAATGGCCATCGCACCTATACAATAGATCAGTGTTGCTGTGACGAAGCCTTCCGCGATACTGCCTGTATTCGGATCGGCTTTCTCCTCACGATGGAATTGTTTCTCCACCCACAGGCCGAGCTGGTTAAGTCGATATTCAATTCTCATGACTTCCCCAATAATGCCCCCAACTACAATACTTATAATAACAATTAAGAAATTCTCCGATTTAAGCGCCATCGTGATGCCAAGAACCGCTATCGAGATCCCTAATCCCTGCATGACGGTATTGCGGATTCCTTCTGAAATGCGGGGCAGCACAAGGCTACCCAATAAACCGCCTGCAATAATAGCAAGAGCGTTGATGATTGTCCCCCATAAAGCCATGAATGCAGATTTCCTCTCTTTTCGGGATAAAAATATTAGGCACGCCTATCGGTCAGCTGTTCTAAAAGGAACAATTGAACGAATCATATACCATAATAACCATTTCTCTGAAGCTCATCAATGATTTCATAAGATTCGGGTAAGTGTATGGGTTATCATCAGGGAAATTGAGGGAACCAAACATGGGGGGCTTCATATTTCTATTCTCATACATTCTTAATATTTTTCTGATAAAATGATTGCACACCCATTGAAAGATGGAGACGCATTTAGCTTTATGAAAGAGCAAACGTCGTCATAGCTGGGAGATATAATGAAGGAACCAATGGAAATAGAATTAGATGACAATATACAAGAGTTACATATATATCCTATCATGGAAAAACGGATGCTGAACTAGCCCACATTGC
This sequence comes from Paenibacillus sp. PvR098, assembly GCF_017833255.1. NCBI lineage: Bacteria > Bacillati > Bacillota > Bacilli > Caryophanales > Paenibacillaceae > Paenibacillus > Paenibacillus sp. PvR098. The sequence goes on along the minus strand of NZ_JAFIBU010000001.1, from coordinate 2,765,811 downwards.
GCCTTCAACAAGGGATGACCTTTAAATTTAAAGAACAGAACGGTAGGCTTATTCATACACAGGGAGATGGGGAATTATAGAAAGGCATGGGCAGGAGAAAGAGTAACTTATGAAGGAGAATTAAACGGAGTCTTTTATTTATCCGCCTTACGTCCCGTTGTTCGCGGTGGGCGCATGGTGGAGGTCATCGCCTCTTGCGTAGACATTACGGATCGAAAAAAATGAAGCGGATCTTAAAGAAAGTGAGGAAAGGTACCTTCAATTGGTGGAAATCGCACCCGATGCGATTATCGTTCATCAATTGGGGGAAATTGTTTATATTAATCAAGCCGGGTATAAAGGGGAAATGTCCACGCAAAAAATGATAAGGGAAATAAAAGACCATAAGGCATAGGGGAAGAAGGGACGGGCTTTGGATGAATCATCTGGACGGCAGCTATAATTTAGCAATGGTTCTACTTTCAATTACTATAGTGATATTCGCATCCTATACAGCTCTTGATCTTCTCGATCGAATCAAGGAATCGGGAAATGGTTTAATTCGTAAGTACTGGCTTAGTACTGCCTCGATTGCCATGGGTGGCGGAATTTGGACGATGCATTATATTGGAATGTTGGCTTTTTATGTAAATTATAAAGAAGTTGAGTATGATTTGTATTTACTCATACTCTCGGTGATTTTTCCAATCATCTCATCTAGTATTTGTTTTTATGTGGTATCTCGACGTATAAGAGATAAATGGTACTTGCTGCTGAGTGGCTTGATTATGGGGATTGGTATTGCATCTATGCATTATACGGGAATGCTAGCCATGCATATAAAGGCCCAAATCGAATACGATAAGACGTTGTTTTTGCTGTCCATTCTGATCGGCATCGTTTCGTCAAATGTAGCACTATGGATATTTTCCCGGTTTGCTGATGAACATGTTAATCGCAAGCTTTGGATCAAAGTAGTAGCCGCGATTTTTTTAGGTGGTGGGATCTCATGTGTGCATTATACGGGAATGGCAGCCACTCATTTTATACCTGATACGAATGTTCACCTATATGAAGAGAAATTAAGCGTAGGGGTCAATTTATTTTCAGCTTTAAGTGTCGGAGCATCCTTGTTTTTTATTCTTATATTCATTTTAATGAGTGGCTCTATGGATCGTTATTCTTCGATAAAGTTAAAAGAAAGCGAAGAGAGATATCGCAGATTGGTTGAGTTATCGCCGAATGGAATAGCCATTCATGAGTTTGGTGAATTTAGATATGTGAATCTTACCGGTCTGAAGATTCTGGGAGCGGAAACCGGGGAGCAGTTAATCGGCAAGAATATTTTGGATTTCATACACCCTAATTATCATGAAATTGTAAAGAGACGATGGAAGACCATCCGGGAACAGGATACGCATGTGTCATTTATAGAAGAGAAATTTATTCGATTAGATAAGGAAATCATTGATGTTGAAATCATGGCTATGCCGATCACACACAATGGAAAGCAGTATGTCCAGGTTTTCTTTCAAGATATTTCTGAACGCAAAAAGGCAGAAATACTCATTCATCAGATGGCTTATCATGATATTTTGACAGGTTTACCGAATAGACGTATGTTTATGGATTATCTTAATAAAGCGTTAATGGAAGCCAAACTGAATCGTCAAAAGGTAGCGGTCATGTTTATTGATTTGGATGGATTTAAACAAGTGAATGATCGTTTCGGGCATGGGGTCGGCGACCTTTTGTTACAGGATGTTGCACAGCGCATTAAAAATAGCGTACGACAGGAGGATACGACTTCACGTTTAGCAGGTGATGAATTCACTATATTGATATCTGATACGAATAAAGAAAAAGTAAGGAAAGATGCCTTAAGAATATTAGAAGCACTGCGTGCTCCATCGATTATTCATTCCTATACGATTCATATTTCACCCAGTATAGGTATTTCACTTTATCCGGATGATGGGGAAGATGGCGAAATGTTAATGAAGCATGCGGATATCGCTATGTACGAAGCTAAGAAAGTCGGGAAAAATAATTTTCAGTTTTATAAGATTGTGCATTAAACGATTGTTGATGAACAGCAGAAACGGTTTATTCGATTCTGCTGTTTTTGGAACACGAGAACTCCATTAATGATTAGGCAGCAAAAAGATTTCGTTGTGAGAACCCTGGACGGGCTCTTTTCTTAATTTGCCCTCTTGCACTAACTCAGCCAACCCCTGCTCAATATCGGATGGTTGAACCTTCATGATATCAGCTAGTTTTAGGGATGATATTGCCATTAAATCAGGATTTTTGGTTGAGGATTTAATCGCTGTTTCTACATGTTGTAATAGCAACTGTTTATCCAATCATTCACACCTCTTTACATAATGTAATCATATGAATTATCCCCAGAATCTATACAAAATACCACCCATAGGGCTTATTGCTTTTGTATTGTATGGAAATCAGCATAGACGAGGATCTTCCAAGGTCCAGCAGATTTAAGAAAATAAGCCCTTAGGTCTGCCGCCAGCGCAGACCCGAGGGCTTTACTGTCAATAACGAACGATTTTAATCGTAGAATGTTTGTCCTGCTTTCAATGAACTATCCCTTCTTGGAAATCGTATATTCGGCACGGTCCGTAACCAGCTGCAGCCCATCCTCTTGAACCGATCCTCGCCAATTACCAAGCAGCGGAATTTCGTATTGGTTCTCCGGTAGCCGCGAATGGTCGTGCGTAAAGATAATGCTGCCTACCCCATGCAGAACGAGTTCGCTCTCGGCAATATAATCGTCAGCATGGGCGAGCGCAGGATGGCCTAGCGAGACTCGCTCGAGCCGAAGCTTAATGAGATCCCGGTCGTCCTGCTCACGTTTCTCGATAAGAAGCTGTTGACCACGGCACTGCTCTAACCACTGTGTCATTTGCTCCAATTCAAGATTCATCTACTTAACCCTCCTTACGCCTAGCGGTGGATGACAAGACAGCTATAGCATAGTCCGGCCTTATTGCATTGCAAAAACGCCTTGAAAAAACCTCTCGTTGGAGAGGATTATCGATCTTGAATTAATCATTCTTTATTTCAATATGCATATTGTCCAGCTTGTAATTTTGTTTGGCTTGCACGTCGCTTTCGGCCTTGGGCTTAACTTCCTCTGCCAGTCCTTCTGCGTCCGTCGTTTGCTCCAAATTGTTTATTCCTGATTTGGTTTTATCTTTCATGATAATGTCTCCTCATTTTTAGGTTTACAGATAGGGATGCGCTCTGTCATTTTACCGGCCCTCTTGGTCTTGTCTTTCGATGTGCCCTTTAATGGAAGCTATGGCATCTTCATCGGGATTATGGATCGCATTTGTTGTACCGTCCTCTACGATGGTTCTTTCTTTATACCGATCATTATTAGCCTGAACTTTAGCATACGTTTCCAATGTTTCATCTGCCATATTCTTTGCTCCTTCTGGTCATCGTTGACCCTTAAAGTGTGTAGCGAGTAGTTCACCCACTGTAGTGTGTCTTTAATAATTAAAAGCTATGTGTAACTGTCCAGCAGCTCCAGCGTTTGCCGGAAACATATACAAAGCCCACAAGGACATTTTTAAAGCGAACAAATTAGCTCGCGTATATTCGAACCACCCCAGATACCACGAATAATTTATTCTAGCGAATCATTTGGTTGCAGCAAAGCAGCAACTTTTCGGTATAGTAAAAGCGTCTAATGAGTAGTGAAAAAATGAATGGTCATATAAGAAGGAGGAGCACAGTGGGAAATAACGTATATAAGGTATCGGGAATGATCTTTATGATCACAAGTGGAATATTGTACACTGCGGAAAGAATTGTTGAAAAGCTTTCTGCAGCCATGGTGGCAGCAGGGTATGCTTCCGGCGGAATAGGAACGGATAGAACCGTGAATTACTCCCATTTTTTTGAGAACTTTTTTGTCTGGTTTTTTCTCTTTATTGGATTCATTTTATTGGCTTACGGATTCCCAAAAGACAGAAATGAATGATCGAGCCGGTGAGATTCAGGGTGGATAACCTGCTTCTCCTCGGATTTTAATTTGGGCAGTGGGTTAGAGAAGTCTTGACAATGATATTGATTATCATTACCATATACTCATGACTATAATGATAATAATTATCAATATCATTTGGGTTGGTGAAAATGAACGATCTAAATGGTCTAGGAGGCTAAGAGTGGAAACCAAATCTGTTATTGAAGATAAGTGTGTGGGTGATTGCAACAAGCAGGACTTGTGTGCTTCGGTCTCCAAAATGGTTCGGGAGGATCCCATCGGTTCGGCAGCCATGCATGAACGTTATTTGTTCGTCGAAGTGCCGGTTCCCTGGGATTATGATGTCAAAGCTTCCAAGCATTTTCCGAAGGGCTTTATTGAAGTACTCAAAAGGGCAGCGGAGAATGAGCAGGATTTTCGTTTTTTGTCGTTTGTATCGGATGCTCATCCCTCACCCGCAGGATACAGAAGAGTGATGTATTATCAGAAGCCATCTTCCCCGTTTGCAGGGTATGAGAAGAAAGAATATGTCGTTCCCGCAGCAGAGTTAAACGTGTTAGCTGAGGCGCTTCTAAATGGCTCCGAACCTATGGATCGTTTTGAACCCTATGCGTTTGATGGTGATCATGTTAGGGATTTGTTTGTCTGTACACATGGAAGTCATGATGTGTGCTGCGGTAAGTTTGGTTACCCAATGTATAAAATACTTGAAGAGAATTATGCCGCGAAATCGTCTGGAAAGCTCAGAGTCTGGCGCGTCAGTCATTTTGGCGGTCATCGGCATGCGCCTACGATCGCCGATTTGCCCGAAGGGCGCTATTGGGCTCAAGTGGAGCCGGAAGATCTTGACACGCTTGTTCTTCGTCAAGGGCCATTTGCTCATATTTCCCGAAAATACCGGGGGTGGGGCGGTATTGGAAAATATGAGCAAATGGTCGAGCGTGAGATATTCATTCGTGAAGGTTGGAGTTGGATTGACTACAACAAGAAAGGCACGGTGTTGAAGGAGGAAGGACATTCCATGGTGGTGAGAATAGATTATTCTTCGGCTGACGGGGCGGTTTCTGGAACATATGAAGGAACGGTTGTTCCCACAGGCAGCGTCAAAATGGGCGGTTGTGGAAGTGAAGTGAAAGATGTTCAGCAATACAATGTTCTTAATGTAATGAAGCTCTAATCCATAAGGCAGCAGAGAACAAGGGGACACCCGCCGCGGATCAAGGAAGGCGGCACAGGAGGAAAGAACGATAAAGCATAAGATGGGGAAACGAAAGTCCCTGCCGATCCCCAGAAGAATAGATTAGGTATTTGGGTGATCATGCTGCTTTTACTTTTATTGGTACTCTCAGAATCATATTTTGGATAAAAAAGGGAGGATGTGATAATTTACAGGAGTTCCTCTAAGGAATCTTTTCAAAAAAATGGTATAAATAGTAGTGAAAGTGTTTCTTTGATTGACTAAGGTTTAACTATTATGTATTATTAGAATACGCTTAATTTCCGATTACCTTAATTGGAAAGCGGGGGAACCATTTTTTTGGGGCGAATCAAGATTGTAGGGAACCATCTTTCCCGAGCCCGACAGCTAACCTCGTCAGCAGTTAGATGGGTCAAATTCGTTTTTAGCGAATAAATGTATATACATTGACCCGTATAGCGGGTCTTTTATTTTTTAGGCCCGTTAATAGCTAGTGACCGTTGGATGAATCCACGATCATGCTGCTCATTACGGGTTTTTTGATGTGGTAAGTAAGCTTTAAAGGGGGCGCTGTCGCGAAGGGATATTCCTTGAGATAAGGAGATTTGATCAATCATGATTATGAAAACAAAAGACGGAAAAGTCGTCGAGATCTTAAGAATCTAGTAGAGAAGAGGTCCTAATATAAACGGAAAAGCAAGGATATAGAGATAACGAAAGGAAGATGTCATGATCCAGAGAATTAGTGCCGCTCATTTACAGCAGCTTTCTAAAGAACAAGAAGTAAAGCTTCGTAATCAATGGATTCCGCAAGAAGGAGAATACATCTTCTTCAGCGGACAAGAAGAGATGATTTATTACCTGGGCGGCGTTCAGAAGGATAGGTCGCTTCCACTGCTGACGATTGGACAAATGCTGGCGTATATACATAAATACGAGCATTCGGTTTGTATTGATCGCCAATCTAACGAATGGAAAATAACGACTTCAAAGCATGAAGTGAAAGCACCCGAGCTATGCGATGCTCTATGGGAAGCCACGAAATCCCACTTATAGCCTTTGTGCTGCTATCCGTACTCAATTCCAGCGCATTTTCTTTACTGGTTACCATTCTATTAACCATCTGGTGTATTAAGAAAGGTAATTGGTATGCTCCTCCGATACTAACCGTTGCTATTATCCCTTATTTTATGCAGAGCTCTGACTCCTGGCTCATTCCTATATCTGTGGGTGTTTCCTTACTTGGAGTGCTCGCTGTGATCGATGTTGTCGAAAAAAGGCTTGGCCATGAAACGACCTCGCTCCGGTAAATCATTACTGGACTAGGTCGTTTCGTACGACTCTGCTCCTTATAGCGTTTTTTTTGACGCGGTTATGCTGCTTACTTTACCCACTGAACAATATCCTCTATGCTTTGTCTTGTTTTTGGACGGTGCGGGTCCTGAGCCCGGTATCCAAACGCTGCCATCACCGATATATCCAGATTCCCGTTTTCCAACAAGCCTTCTTCATCAAGGATCTGATGTACCTCATCAAATTGGAACCCTTCGATAGGACAGGAATCGATTCCGATCAGAGCCGCCGCGGTCATCATATTGGCAAGGGCGATATACGTTTGCTTACAAGCCCAATCGAACAAGGTGCGCTCATTTTCAAGCAAATGAAGATCTGATTCCTGGAATTTTCTATACACGGTCGGGATGCGTTCCAGCGCTTCATCGGTCATGTTTTTCACATTTTTACACAGGTTGAATACATAATCAGAATCGTATCTTACGTTTCTACGGGCGAGAATAATCACAAAATGACTAGCGGTTGGCAGTTGTCCCTGGGCTCCCCAGGAAACTTGCTTTAGCTTTTCTCTCAATCGTTCATTTTGGATGATTAAGAACTTCCATGGCTCAAAACCGACGGAGCTTGGAGACAATCTCCCTGTTTCCAAAATAAATCGAAAATCCTCCTCCGATATTTTTCTCGTCGGGTCGAATTGTTTTGTGGCATGTCGGAAATAGAAGGCGTCCAGTATATCTTGTTTTTTGGTCGTTGTGTGGTTCATGGTTCATTCTTCCTTTCCATGCTGTTCATGATCTTTACATCATACCATAATTCCCCCGTCCTGCTTAAATCACCATAACCATTGACAAGGTATGCTGCTGATAAAGCTTAATATTATCCACAGATTTATCCACATCATTCACAGGAAGCTTATCCACATTGTATACATATTTTTTGATCTATATCCACATATCCACAGCTCAAGTTGTCCACATGTGACTATCTTTACTGCTTGCCTTCTGCAACTGCAATCATTAAGATATAGTTTTGAGATATACAATCATCCTTAAACCGTGATAAGAGGTAGTTATGGCGACTATTCATGATGTGGCGAAGAAGGCGGGAGTATCCGTAACGACGGTTTCCCGCGTGTTGAACAACCGTGGTTATATCAGCGAGGCGACCCGGAGCAAAGTGTACCAAACGATGGATGAATTGGGTTATCAACCGAATGAAATTGCACGCTCGCTGCTGCGGAAGCAGTCGAACCTTATCGGGTTGATTATTCCTGACGTCTCACACCCTTTCTTCTCGGAGCTCGCGAATCATGTGGAATATCATGCTTACCAGAACGGCTTCAAGGTGCTGCTTTGCAATTCGCATTTGGATCCGGTGAAAGAAAAGGACTACATCGAGATGCTGCGGCGGAACCGGGTGGATGGCATTATTATGGGAAGTCATACACTGGAAGTGCAAGAATACATGAACCTGCATTCTCCCCTTGTCACCATAGATAGGCAGATTGGAGAGAAGATCCCTTATATTTCCTCCGATAATTACAGAGGAGGGGAGCTGGCCACCGAGCTGTTAATTCGAAAAGGATGCAGAAAAATTGCACATATCTGCGGCAATTTAGAGCTAGATCTTCTCGCGAACCGGAGAAGTGAGGCGTTTAAACACATCGTTTCCAAGCATGCGGTAAAACACCTGACGATCCAGACAGACATGAACGTGTTTGATCAATGGCAATATGAACGTATTATTCATTCCTTGTTCCAGGAGCATCCAGACATTGACGGCGTCTTCGCATCCAGTGATATTATCGCGGCTTTTGCCGTTAAAGAATGCGAAAGAGCAGGGAAGCATGTGCCTGGTGATGTTCGTATCGTCGGATACGATGACGTGAAAGCGGCATCCTGGTTGACTCCTGCCATTACTACGGTGAGACAGCCCATCGGCGAGATCGGCCGTTTGGCTGTGGAGCTGATCCGCAAACAAATGGACGATGAGCCATTGGTAAGAGAAAATGTACTGGCTGTAGAACTGGTGGAAAGAGCAACGACGTAACAATGACCTAATGTCAAAGACAACGCAAAAACCTGACCGCTTTAAAGCGCCATCAGGTTTTTTTTGGTTTAACTGGAAATCGAAAATCGTATGTTAAAGGATTGACATGTCAAACGATTGACATACGAATTTGAGCGGTTTATAATACGATCTGAAAGCGATTAAATCTTTTGCCTAACACATTGAACTGGGGGAATATGAGTTGAAAAGAACAAAGGCATTTCAAGTACTCATTCTATCGCTATTGGTCGTTATGATTGTCAGCGCTTGCAGTAGTTCATCGGAACCTTCATCGACCGAATCATCAAATCCGTCCAGCGGAGTGAAAATTACATTTCTCAACTCGAAAGGCGAGATTTTGCCGCAGCTTGAGGAAGCGGCAAAAGCGTTCCATGAAGAAAATCCGGACATTACGCTTGAGATTATACCTGTATCGGCAGGTCAATCTCCGTTTGAAAGGGCTTCCGCGCTCTATGCCGCCGGTAACCCGACTACAATCACTATGCTGGACACCGCCGATGTTGAAAAGTTCAAGGACCGCGTTCTTGATCTGAACGGTGAAAAGTGGATGGCTGATTCCGTAGCCAAAAGTACGGATTTGACGACGTTTGATGGCAAGAACTATGCCTTCCCATTAGCTATCGAAGGATACGGCTTCATTTATAATAAGGCAGTAGTTGACCAAGCCGTTGGCGGTACTTTTGATCCTTCGAGTATAAAGACGACGAACGATCTGGAAAACCTGTTTAAGCAAATTGAAGCATCGGGCAAAGCGCCTTTAATTATTTCCCCGATGGACTGGTCGCTCGGAGCGCATTATCTTCCGCTTGCCTATGCGAATCAGTCTCCTGATTCCGCCGAGGTAAACAAGTTTGTGGATGGTTTGAGAGCAGGTACGGTTGATTTGTCCGGCAACAAAGTATTTAACGGCTTGATCGATACGTTGGACGTGATGACGAAGTACAACATTGACAAGGCATCCCCGCTGTCCGGCACTTACGAGAGAGGTCCTGAGCTTCTCGGTAAAGGAGAGGTTGGAGTTTGGTTTATGGGGAACTGGGCTTGGCCGCAAATTAGCGCATTCGATACCGCGAATGGGCAATATGCCTTCCTGCCGGTGCCGATCAGCAACAACGCAGAAGACTTTGGAAACACCCAAATTTCCTCTGCTGTATCCAAGCGTCTTGTGATTGACAAAGAAAGAAGCACACCTGAGCAGCAAGCGGCTGCCAAGAAGTTCCTGGAATGGATGGTTTACAGCGAGAAAGGGCACGATTTCCTTGTAAACAAAGCCAACATTATTCCGGCATTCAAGAACATCACGCTGGAAGCAAAGGATCCACTGGCAAAATCCATTCAGGAGTACATCTCGAGTGGAAAAACCTCGGAATCCATGAGTCTGCTGCCGGCCGATCATTGGGCGAAAACAGGCTCCTCCATGCAAAAGTATTTGGCTAAAGCAGGAGACCGCGCCACATTGGCCAAAGAAATTCAGGACTACTGGAAATCCGTGAAGTAATCTGTAATCAGATACCCAAAGCCAACAGACAGAGAGCGGCAATGGAAAAGACAAAGGATGTCTTCTCCATTGCTTTCTTCTTTACACACCATGAAGTTAGAGAGGGATAGATATGATTGCGGAAAAAGGGCTCTGGAATAGGCTGCGCACTCGGCTGTTGTTTACCGGACCTACTTTGTTTGCTTTTATCACCGTCATGATGATTCCGTTCTTTTACGGGATTTACTTGACGTTTACGAATTGGGACGGCATAGCAATAACGCACTCGTTAGTCGGCTTCCAGAACTATGTAGCTGTATTTAAAGACGAGGCCTTTTGGAAATCTTTTTATTTGACGTTGAAATACGTATTTTTCACGGTGGTGCTGATTAATGCCGTGGCCTTTTTGCTCGCTTATGCATTAATGAACAAATTGAGAGGTCAGACCTTGTTTCGGGCCGGATTTTTTCTTCCTAACCTGGTCGGAGGCATTGTGCTCGGATTTATCTGGCAGTTTATTTTTTCTAACGTGCTCGTGTATATCGGCCAGAAAGGGAGTATTCCGTGGCTCAGCGCCTCATGGCTGGCGGACCCTGACAAGGCGTTCTGGTCCTTGGTTCTCGTTACGGTCTGGCAGTATGCAGGCTATATGATGGTCATCTATATTGCAGGCTTGATGAACGTTCCGAAGGATATCCTGGAGGCTTCAAGCATCGACGGAGCGAGCAGATGGACGCAGCTGAGAAAAATGGTGCTCCCGCTGATGGTTCCCTCCTTTATCGTCTGTGTGTTTCTGTCGCTGCAGCGGGGATTTATGGTTTACGACGTGAACCTTTCCCTTACGAAGGGCGGACCCTTTAAAAGCACCGAAATGGTATCCATGCATGTGTACGGCAAAGCCTTCCTGTCCCGCGATTACGGCGTAGGTCAAGCGGAAGCACTCGTCTTGTTCCTGCTCGTGGCGACGATTACCTTGCTGCAGGTGTACTTCAGCAAGAAAATGGAGGTGGAGGCGTAATGGTAGGCAGCAAATCGACTTCCCCTTGGATCAAAGTGTCCGTTCTGTCGGCGTGCCTGGTATTATTTATTTTTCCTTTCGCCATCGTGCTGATGAACTCGTTTAAGGAAAACAGAGCGATCACTTCAGGCCCGTTATCGCTTCCGGAGACATTAAGCTTTGATAATTATATAGACGCCTTTGGAAAAATGAACTATGTGGCCGCTTTTTCGAATTCTTTTATCATTACGGTGTGCAGTGTTCTGCTCATTTCGGTTTTTGCAGCAATGACGGCCCATTATTTTGTAAGAAACAATAACCAATTGAATCAGTATACGTTTATGATCATGGTCGCTTCTATGATCATCCCTTTCCAGGCCATCATGATCCCGCTTGTGAAAATTTATGGATCGATCGGTATGCTGGACAGTAAATGGGCATTAATCTATATGTACATCGGCTTCGGAAGCTCGCTCGCGGTGTTTATTTATCATGGTTTTGTCAAAAGCATACCGGCAGAGCTGGAAGAAGCGGCGATGATGGACGGGTGTACGCGAATCCAATCGTTCTTCCGGATCGTCCTCCCGGTGTTAATGCCGACGACGGTTACCATCGCTATTTTGAATGTATTGTGGATTTGGAACGACTTTCTCTTACCTTCGCTTGTTCTTATTGCGCCTGATGAGCGGACACTCCCGCTTTCGACCTTTTATTTCTACGGCACGTATTCCGTCGACTACGGACCGCTGATGGCGGGACTGGTTCTGACGATTTTACCGGTCATTGTGGTTTACATGTTTGCCCAGAAGTATATTATACAAGGCGTTATGCAGGGCTCCATCAAATAAAAAGTAAGGGTAGGATGCGTTATTCTTTACACTACAGATAAAGCCGACCGTTTTATTGCAGACAATAAACATCTCCTTCGTTCGGATTACCGGCTGCATTATCATCTCATGAGTGAGTTTGGCTGGATGAACGATCCGAACGGTTTTGTTCAATATAAAGGGCAGTATCACTTGTTTTACCAGCACTTTCCCTACCAACCGGTATGGGGACCAATGCACTGGGGGCATGCGGTAAGCCGTGACCTCATTAAATGGGAGTATCTGCCGGTTGCGTTGGCGCCGGACACCGAATTTGACAAAGACGGCTGTTTCTCCGGGAGCGCCATCGAGAAAGACGGCAAGCTGTATTTGATGTATACCGGACATGTGATGACGGGACCGGATAAGGACCGGGATTATAAGCAATCGCAGGGGATTGCCGTATCTGAAGACGGCGTCGTCTTTAAGAAACGGGATGACAATCCGGTCATCGGCTATGATCAAATTCCTCCAGCGGCAAGCCAAAAGGATTTCCGCGATCCCAAGGTGTTCGAGCGGGACGGCCGGTATTATGTCGTGCTGGGATCGAACGACGGCGCGGGCAACGGGACGGTGCTGCTCTATCGTTCCGACGACTTGATTCATTGGACGTACGTCAATGAAATCGCGAGAAGCGACGGTCGTTTTGGCGACAACTGGGAATGCCCGGATCTGTTTACGCTTGGCGAACAGGACGTATTCATGCTATCTCCACAGCGCATGCCAGCCCAAGGACAAGAATATCGTAACCTGCACTCCACGATGTATATGCTGGGCAAGTTAGATACGGAACGGGGACGTTTTCACTACGCCCGTTATGCGCAGGTCGATCACGGATTCGACTTCTATGCCCCGCAATCGACCATGGATGACAAGGGCAGAAGAATCGTGATCGGGTGGATGGATATGTGGGAGACCCATATGCCGACGCAGGAAGGCCATCACTGGGCGGGTGCGATGAGCCTGCCGAGAGAAGTGCTGCTCGACGGAGATCGCCTCCTATTCCGTCCCGTGGAGGAAATTGCTGACTACCGCTGCAGCGCCTATGAGATCCATGATGTGGCCCTGGAAGGGGAGCGGGATATGGAGGCCGGCGGAGACTGCTATGAGCTGCAGGTTGTTTTCGAAGCGTCAGAAGCGGAAGAATTCGGACTGAAGCTCCGCGTTCACGGCGAGGAGGAGACGGTGCTGTCTTACCGTCCGGACGACAAGCTTTTCCGGTTTAACCGCGACCGTGCGGGGATTGGACCCAAAGGGGAGAGAAGCGCTGAAGTCGAGCTCATAGACGGAAAGCTTGCGCTTCGGATTTTTGTAGATAAATCCTCTGTCGAAGTCTTTATTCAAGACGGTGAAAAGGTAATGACGGGACGCATTTATCCCGGGCCGGAAGCGCTTGGGATTAAGGCCTATTCCAATGGACATTGCCGAATCGAGTCGCTTCATAAATGGGATATCCGCTAACTCGCTTAGCGCCGTAACAAAAAGCCCGGTACCGCATTGGTACCGGGCTTTTTTTGATATATGATCACTAAACTTCGTTAACCGTAAATCTCCAGAGAAGGCTCTTAAAATCACCGGTTAATTGAGGGATCGTAATCCCCACATTCATAAGCTCATCTCCGCCGTATACCTCGCCCGTATCGACATGCCTGTAAACAAAGTCCGGGTTCAGCCCTCTACATTTGAGAATGCGCACAGGCTCGGCTGGTTGGGACAGCACCCTAAAATAACAGACGACGGCATCGGATTGATCCTCAGATATAAAAGTCCAAGCCGTTTCGTTCCCTTCAAACGGGCTTAATATCCGATAAAACGTACCGTATTGAATCAAAGGCCGAATTTCCTTGTAGAGCGCCACCTGCTGTTTGACGATTTGCTTTTCTTCTTCCGACAATTTCGTCAAATCCAGTTCATAGCCGAAGTTGCCCGACATAGCCGCATGCCCGCGGATATCGAGCGAGGTCACCCGGTGCACCTGATGATTTGGAACGGTCGATACATGGGAGCCCATGGAGCTGATAGGGTAGATTAGGCTTGTTCCATATTGGATTTTCAAGCGGCTGACGGCATCCGTATTATCACTCGTCCAGGTTTGCGGCATGTAGTAGAGCATACCAGGATCAAAGCGTCCCCCGCCGCCGGAGCAGCTTTCGAACAGAATGTCAGGGAAACCGGACGTAATCTCTTCCAGGATACGGTACAGTCCCAGCATGTAGCGGTGGGCCGTTTCCCGCTGTCTTGCCGGCGATAGCGCCGCAGATCCAATCTCCGTCATATGACGGTTCATATCCCACTTCACGTAAGTGATCGGTGCGCTGCTGAGAACCGTGGATACCGCGTCAATGATGTAATCACATACCTCTTTACGGGATAAGTCTAGAATCAGCTGGTTTCTTCCGAAAGTATAAGGACGATTCGGCACATGCAAACACCAATCCGGATGCTTGCGATACAAGTCGCTGTCGATGGAGATCATTTCGGGCTCAAACCATAAACCAAACTCCATTCCCAAGCTTCGAACGCGGCTTGCAAGATCGTTGATTCCGTTCGGAAGCTTTCGTTTATCGACCACCCAATCTCCTAATGAGGTGTTGTCGTCATCCCGCTTTCCGAACCAGCCGTCGTCGAGTACCAACAGCTCGATACCGAGCTGTTGACCTTCCTTGGCAATTTGCTCGATTTTGTCAGCGTCAAAATCAAAATAGGTCGCTTCCCAGTTATTGATTAAGATGGGGCGTTCCCGATCACGGAATGCGCCTCTGCATAAGCGGGTGCGATACAGCTGGTGGTAGGTCCGGGACATTTCGCCTAAGCCTTGAGAGGAATAAACCATGACGACTTCCGGTGTCTGGAAAGCTTCCCCGGGCTCCAGCAGCCAAGAGAAATCAAAGGGATTGATTCCGATCGCTGCCCGTGTAGTTTGAAACTGGTCGACTTCGACCTGAGCCAAAAAATTTCCGCTGTACACCAGATTAAACGCATAGACTTCGCCTTGGTCCTCATCCGTTCCTTTGCGGAGCAGAGCCATAAACGGATTCTGCTGCGCACTGCTGGCCCCCCGGCGACTGTCGATCTCCTGCATACCCGACACCAGCGGACGCCTTGCGATATTTCGCTCGTTGATATGGCCGCCATACAACGTTAGTAATTCGAACTCGTTATCGCGGAAATCCACACTTGCGCTTAAAGCCCGAAGCAGCTTGATGGAAGCATTACCCTGATTGTGGTAGCGTACGGATCGAGTAATGACATTTAAATCCCTAAATACCGTGTAGACCAAGGTTACTGTCAGTCCTATGGCTTGGTCTTCCATGACGATTTCCAGCGTTTGCGCCTCATTCTCATTCTCCGCATAGGTGGCGGGCAAGCCCTCTAACGCAGGTTTTCCCTGATAAATGCGATGAGACTGATAACGAAGATCAGACACTGCGGATCCATTATCCAGCTGAATTTGGTATACCGGCTTTCTAAAATCCCCGTTGCCATAGGCCGGATACTCATGAGGGATCGTATCGAGTGAGAATGTCCGGTCTTCCGGGTTAGGATTTGGCGAAAAGCCTCTGTCGATAAACAGAAGGGGATTGCTTTGCCGGTATTTTTGAATCTTTTTTCCCCAATACAAGTGAGTTAAGTATCCGTCACGCAGCACCTGAATAACATAGCTTGTATTTTTGCCTTGCAAATGAAATACCTTTTGCTCGGCATCGAAATGAATGAACATCATAGACCTCCTGTAAGTACCTAACGAATAAATTATTGCGGTTGAAGAAGCAGAACCTATCACTATTATTATGAAGCATTTTTCTATATACTATACTCAAGAATAGGCCGATGCTTCTCGTAATACAAGAGTAAAAAAGAGCAACAGGAGGGTAATATATTGCTGTATCATTTACCTCGCACATCCATTGGTCTTCAGTTTGTCAGGCCGATGCCGATGCTCATGCTGAAAGGGATTGGCTGGCAGTCAATTTCTGTGCATTCCTATATTTGGGACGGGAAAAAGCGCGGGGATGAGCACTGCTTGTTCCAGTACACGCTCAGCGGACATGGGGAAATCGAAATCAAGGGGACAACGTATAGACTAGAGCCGGAGACAGCCTTCATTGTTGAAATTCCCGGAGACCATTGTTACCGCCTTCCGCCGGATTCTTCGGAATGGGAAGTGCTCTATATTGAATTTTCGAAAGAGGCGCTGCCCTTTTGGCGTCAACTGCTTACTTTGACAAGCCCTGTCATGGCCATCCCGGCAGGTTCAGGATTAATTCAAATGGCATGGAATACCTATGAGCTGGCCGTCAAGGATCAAATTCACGATATGTACCAATGTTCCCAATACGCCTACCGGTTCATTATGGAGCTGATGAGTTACACTTACCAGAATCAAAAGGCCAAACCGCTGCCTTCCAAGATCGAGTTATGTAAACAGTTTATCGACACTCGTTATCAGGACCCTATCGGATTGAAGGAGATGGGGGAAGCCGTAGGCTTATCGAAATTTCATTTGACTAGAGAATTCGAGAAAAAATTGGGGGTGACCCCAACCCGTTATTTAACGGAGGTGCGTCTTGAGCATTCTGCTAAGCTGTTGGTCTCATCAATGGATAATTTGGAGAGCATTGCGAAACAGGTGGGATTTTCATGCGCCAACTATTTTGGAAAAGTGTTTCTGAAGCATATTGGAGTGTCGCCTACGCAATATCGCAAGAGCAACAATCTGTATGAAGTCCATCGAGCTTTATTTAAAACATGAAGGGTCAAAAGGGTGCAGAAATTTTTTTTGAAAGCGAAGAATAATATTGACAATAGAAAAATAAAATTGGTAATATAATTCTCGAAATCGATTTCAGAAAACGGTTACAAGAAGGTTCTCTGCTGGATTATTTTTTTGGTCGTTTCCGAAACCGATTTCAGAAAACGGTTTCGGAAATTGAAGGAGGTGTACAATTCGTCAAGTTTAGGTTTGCAGCAAGAAAACAATCACATCAAGTTCAGTCAGCGGAAGCCGTCAAAGTTTACAAATACTGAGGGGAGTTGCAAATATGTTCAGAAAATCTAAACCGTTCATGATATGCATTGCTTTGACTACCGCCGTTTCTTTGATTGCAGCTGGTTGCTCTTCATCTTCTTCCGGTGGTTCGGCTGCTCCTTCGGGAGAGACCAAGACGGTCAATATGCGTTTGGGTCATGTGTTTGCCGCGAACAGCGTCACGGATCAAGCCTCCAAAAAATTAGCCGAGCTGGTCGAGCAGAAAACAAGCGGTGCGGTGAAAATCAGCGTTTTCCCGGCAAGCCAAATCGGAGGTGACGAAGCGCTTGGGCAGAATCTTTCCCGTGGCACACTCGATATGGCCTTCTTGAATCAAGGATCGCTCGCAGGGATGGATCCATTGCTGGATTTCAGCTATTTGCCTTACATTGCGGAGAACAACGAGCAGGCGGATAAGCTCTTCTACGGCAGCGGCATCATTCCGACGACAATCAAAGAAACGCTGAAAAAGCATAATATTCATGCTCTGGGCTTCTACGAGCTGGAGTTTCGCGGATTGACGAACTCGAAGCATCTTGTCAAAACACCTGCGGATATGAAGGGGCTCAAGCTGAGGGTGCCGGGCTCCCGCGCGATCAAAGGATTCTTTGAAGCGGTTGAATCCCAAGCGGTATCCATCCCGATGCCGGAACTGTATACCTCCTTACAGCAAGGCGTCGTCGACGGACAAGACAACGGCCTGATTATTACTTACGACAACAAGCTGCATGAGACAAACAAATACATTACCCGTCTCAATCACGTTTATGCATCCGGGACGATGAGCATCAGCCAGAAGACGTGGGACAGCTTGACGCCTGAACAGCAAAAGGCATTGGAAGAAGCCGCAGCGGAAACACAGCAGTGGCAAATTTCGGAGAACCGCAAGCTGATCGATTCCTACGTGCAAAAGTTGAAGGACGAAAACATTGAGGTCATCGATTTGTCGCCGGAGGAAATAGCAGCTTTCAAAGACCTCGGCCAATCCTTATGGGATAAATTCGCCGACGTCTACGGTGCAAACCGAATGAATAAGCTGAGAGAAGAAATTGCAGCGTTGAAATAAAAACATCGGGCGCAGCCGGGTAAGCGAATCCATGTAGCTGCGGACACATTTTATGATACGGTGGTGGTTAATGTGTTGGAGCGTATCGAAAATACAATTGCACGGGTCGAAAAAGCGATCGTCATCATTGCTTTTGTGGTCATGCTGATTTCCATCTTTCTGCAGGTTTGTTTTCGAGCCCTTGGCTTGCCTTTAATGGGGACGGTAGACATCGGTTTGCTCAGTATTTGTGTTCTGACCTTTATCGGATTCGGTTTGGCCGTTTATACGAAAGACCATATCACGATTGAAGTGATGGATCTGCTGCGGGCGCCCAAGCTGCGGAAGGTGGTTCATTTTTTGTCTGAGATTCTCATGCTGACCTTCAGTATTGTGCTCATTACGATTGTGTATCCGTTCTTTACCTATATCGTCAAGTCCGGTGAGAAAACCATCGAGCTAGGGATTCCGATCATGCTGCCAATTGGTGCACTAGTGATTGGTGCAGGCCTTGCCATTTTTCATGCGGTGATCCAATTGCTTCTGATGATCCGCGATATGCGTCCTACAGAAGAAGTGAGGTGAGTTCTTTATGACCCTGGTTATCGTTAGTGTCTTCATTCTATTGATTATTGCCGTACCGATCGGCGCGGCATTTGCGTTATCGGCTTTTCTCGGAGCGAAGATGAACGGGCTGCCGCTCGATACCTTTGCATCTCTGCCGTATCAGACGATCAACTCCTTTCTTCTTCTGTCCATACCGTTCTTCATCTTGACCGGACAAATCATGAATCAAGGCAAGCTGATTGGCCGGCTGATCGAACTCGCCGAAATGTTCCTGTACTGGCTTAAGGGCATGCTCGGATATGTGACGATTCTGGCCAGTGCGTTCATCGGTGCTATCACGGGTTCTTCGGTAGCTACTGTGGCCGCCATCAGCAGCATCATCGGCAACCGGATGGTCGACAAAGGATACGAACGGGGATATGTGGCGGCTTTGATGGGATCCTGCGGGCTGCTTGGCGTTTTGATTCCGCCTTCTATTCCGTTGATCGTGTATGGTGCGGCAGTAGGCGCTTCGATCTCCGATTTGTTCCTTGCAACGTTGGTACCTGGCGTTCTCATGGTGATTGCCTTTTCCATCGTGCATTTTCTGCTTGTTAACCGGGTGTTGAAGAACCCGAAAGGGGAACAGGGGAGCGGTGAAACCCCAGTTTTCCAGCAGAGCAAGAGATTTACGTTTGTCCAGTCGATTCCTGTACTGATCATGCCCGTGATCGTACTTGGCGGAATATACGGGGGCATCTTTACGCCGACAGAAGCAGCTGCGGTGGCTTGTGTGTACGGCCTAGTGTTGGCGCTAGTGGGCAAAACGATCAAAATGCGCGAGCTGTCCGGAGTGTTTTATAAAGCGGCACTCACCTCTATTTCGATTTTATGTATCATCGCCTTTACGTCCATTTTCAATAATTACATGATCTTGGAGCAGGTTCCTCAGACCCTTACGGACGCGATACACAACATCACGGAGAACAAGATCATGTTCTTGATCATTGTCAATCTGATTTTGTTTTTGGTAGGCATGTTCATGGAAACAAACGCCGCCGTACTGCTGATGGCCCCGCTTCTTTATCCGGCGGCTATGCAATTCGGGATGGATCCGATCCACTTCGGTATCATGCTCGTGACCAACATCGAGCTTGGACTGATTACCCCTCCGATGGCGGCTAACTTGTTCGTGGCTGCAAAAACAAATAACAGCTCGCTAGTGGAGATGATGCCCTATGTTGCTTGTTTTTTCATAGCAGCAGTGGTCATCCTGGGCCTAATCACATTTATGCCGGGATTAAGCCTTTGGTTTAAATAACGAATTCAAGTAAATCGAACTATGAGAGGAGCTTATGGACTGACATGCAGCTACCCAAAACGTCTCAAGCGGCGGTCGTACGAGAATTTGGCAAGGAAATCGGAATTGAGGAGGTCCCGGTGCCGCAGCAACTAGAGCCTCAAGCGCTGCTGGTGCAAATCGACTGCTGCTCGATCTGCGGCACGGACGTGCATCTGTGGGAAGGTGCGCTTTCCCTGAAAGTCGATTTACCCGTCATTCTTGGACACGAAATGGTGGGCAGGATCGTGGCGATGGGTCCGAACGCCGATCAAGATTCGGTCGGACAGCCTCTCCAGGTCGGAGACCGGATCATTTGGTCCCACACAAGCTGCGGCTCCTGTTACTACTGCACTGTAGAAAGGCAGCCAACGCTTTGCCACCATCGCCGTGCTTATATGTATGAAACGATGGAAAAGCCTCCTTTTCTGATGGGAGGGTTCTCGCAATACGGATATGTCGTACCGGAATCGGGACGAATTAAAGTACCGGACAGTGTCGAGGACAAATTGGCAAGCCTGAGCAGCTGCGCCTTCCGCTCGGTGATTAACGCGTTTGATCAGGTCGGTACGATTCGTCCGACGGACACCGTGCTTGTACAGGGTACGGGACCCCTAGGCTTATTGGCCATCGGGGTAGCTAAAGTGTCGGGTGCGAAAAAGATTATAGCCATCGGTGCCCCGGACAGCCGTCTGAAGCTGGCGAAGGAGTTCGGTGCCGACTGCATTATCTCCGTAGAGCAGCATGACCCCGAAGCCAGAAAGGCTATCGTAATGGAGGAAACGGGAGGCCGCGGGCCTACCATGGCATTCGAGTTTTCCGGTCATCCCGGAGCTTTTGTTGAAGGGCTGGAGATTGTCGCCAAAGGCGCACGATATATGGTCGTCGGCCAACTTGGCGAAGGGAAGGTGACGATCCAGCCTTCCATGATTACGAAGAAAAATCTGAAGGTGTTTGGATCTTTTTCCGGTGATATCAGCCATTATTGGAAGGCGCTGCAGTTCATTGACAAGCATCAGCAGGACCTGCCATTCAGCAAGCTAATTTCCAACGAATATTCGCTAAAAGACGTTAACGTAGCATTAAAACGAATGCAGTCGTTCCAAGAGATCAAGCCTGTGCTTTATCCCTGGAAGTAACATATACGAAAAGACGAGGTGATGAGGATGAACGATCAGAAGCGGGGCGGATTGCCTCTTGCGGGACTACGGGTGGTTGATGCCTCGACCATTTTGGCAGGGCCTATGCTGGCCACCTATTTAGGAGATTTTGGTGCCGAAGTGATCAAGGTTGAACATCCAACGGGTGATCCTCTGCGTAACGCCGGTCGGCAGAAAGAAGGCAAATCGCTGGAGTGGAAGCTTGTTTCACGCAACAAAAAGCCGGTCACCTTGAATTTGGGTAAACCGGAAGGACAGGAGCTGTTTATGAAGCTGACGGAAACAGCAGACGTCGTCATCACCAACTTTCGGCCGCAAACCCTGAAAAAATGGGGTATCAGCTACGAAACATTGAGTGCCCGCAATCCTGGCCTCATTCTTGTCCAGGTGTCTGGTTTCGGTGTGGAAGGCCCTTATAGCGACAGGCCCGGTTTCGGCACATTGGCTGAAGCGCTCAGCGGATTTGCCGAAATCAACGGGTATCCCGATCGGGGGCCGCTGCTGCCCAACCTTGCGCTCGCCGATCAGGCGACAGCGCTGCTTGGAGCCTATGCCACGATGGTGGCAGTATACGAACGCGATCATTCCGAGAACGGCAAAGGACAGTTTATCGATCTGCCGATTTATGAGGCGCTCATGGGCATGCTTGGCAATCAAGTGATGGAGTTCGACCAGCTCGGCATCCTGCCGAAGCGAATGGGAAATCGTACTCAGTGGACAGTCCCACGGAATTTGTATCAGACGTCGGACGGCAAATGGGTGGCCATCTCGGGCAGCTCGCAGCCGATTGTCGAACGCATTCTGAAAGCGGTCGAGAGAGAAGATCTGATTGCCGACCCGAAATTTAAAGACAACCAAACCCGGCTGCAGCACGCCGAAGAAATCGAAGGCGTTATCGCCGAATGGATATCACGCCACACGCAGACGGAAGTGCTGGCACGTTTCCACGAGTGCGATGCAACGATTGCGCCGACCTATACAGTGGAAGATATTTTTAAAGACCCCCATTTCCAGGAGAGGGGCAATATCGTCGAAGTGCCTGACGGTGATTTCGGAAAGATCAAAATGCTGAACACGGCGCCGAAGCTATCCCGGACTCCGGGGCGAATTCGGCACAGCGGATTGGATAAAGGGGCATGTAACGATGAAGTGTACAGCAAGCTCGGCTTAAGCAAAGCCGCAATGAATGAATTGAAGAAAAATGAAATCATATAACGTATAACCGGGAGGATGACTATGGAAAAGTATAAACTTTACATCGGCGGGCAGTGGTTAGAGTCGCAGTCCGGAGAGCGCTCCGAATCGATTAATCCTTATACGAACGAAGCTTGGGCCAGCGTACCCATCGGCGGGGAAGCGGATATTGATCTGGCCGTGCAAGCGGCGCGCAAGGCGTTCGACGAAGGTCCGTGGTCCAAAATGTCCAATAGCGAAAGAGGACGTCTTCTCATCCGTCTAGCGCATCTGATCGAACAAAACATCGACCGTCTGGCACAAATCGAAACCCGGGACAACGGCAAGCTGATCCGGGAGACCACGGCGCACCTGAAATCACTGGTCGATTACTACATCTATTTCGGGGGCATGGCCGATAAAATTCACGGAGATGTCATTCCGCTCAACAAAACGTCGGTGCTGAACTATACGCTGCGGGAACCGATCGGCGTTGTCGGAGCAATCACACCGTGGAATTCGCCGCTCCTGCTCACAACGTGGAAAGCGGCACCTGCACTGGCTGCAGGGAACGTTATGGTGATTAAGCCTTCCTCCACAACGCCATGCTCCATCCTGGAATTCGCCAAGCTGGTAGAGGAAGCAGGGTTTCCTGCAGGGGTGTTCAACATCGTTACCGGACCTGGCAGCCGCATCGGCAATTATCTCGTTCAGCATCCGGGCGTTGACAAAATTTCGTTCACCGGCGGGACCGATACAGGGCGATCACTGGCCTCCCTGGCCGGCAACCACATTAAGCGGATCACGCTCGAGCTGGGCGGCAAATCTCCGAACATCGTGTTTGAAGATGCGAACCTCGACAACGCGGTCATGGGCGTTATGGCAGGGATATACGCTGCCTGCGGCCAGACGTGCAGCGCCGGGTCCAGACTGCTGCTTCAGCGTTCGATCTACGACGAGTTTCTGAACAAGCTGGCAGAACGCTCCCGTCAAATCAAGCTGGGCGATCCGAGCGACTGGAATACGGAAGTCGGCCCGCTTGCTAACCGTTCGCAGCTGGAGAAGGTGGCGTATTACGTGGATATTGCCAAGCAGGAAGGCGCCGAGGTGCTGCTGGGCGGCAAACGTCCGGAAGCAGCGGACCTGCAGCAGGGACTGTTCTTTGAACCGACCATCCTGACCAATGTCACCAACGACATGCGCGTAGCACGCGAAGAAATCTTCGGGCCGGTATTATCGGTTATTCCGTTCGATACAGAGGAGGAAGCCATTCGTATCGCCAACGATTCCGATTACGGTCTGGTGGCTGGCGTGTGGACGAACCACATTTCCCGCGGACACCGGATGGCGCGCGCGATCCGCAGCGGCACGGTATGGGTCAACACCTTCCGCAACGCCAACTACGCTTCTCCGTTCGGCGGTTACAAAGCGAGCGGCTATGGCCGTGAGAACGGACTTGAGGTATTGAAGGACTACACGCAGGTCAAAAGCGTATGGGTGGAGACAGAAGAGAAAATGAGAGATCCTTTCGTCGTTGGATAGAACATTATGGATAGGGGTTGATACCTTTGTTATATAGAACTTTGATGTTTACGCCGGGGAACCGGCCCGACCGGCTGTTTAAATCCCTCCAAAGTACGGCGGACGCCCTGATTTGGGACGTTGAGGATGCAGTTCACCCGGATGAAAAAGCGGCAGCCCGCACCGTCATTCGGGACGTGCTGGATTCTATGGACAAGGCACCCCCCAAGCCTATTTTCATCCGTGTTAACCAAGTAGGCACGCCGTGGTTTGAGGACGACGCCCGTCTGGCGGGACACCCGCTCGTTCGGGGTATGCTCCTGCCCAAGACGGAGAGTGCGGCCCAAGTGGAACAGGCATGGAAGCTTATGGACCGCAAGGGGGAGCTGATCGTCCTTATCGAAACGGCAGTGGGCGTTCGCGACCTGGAGGGCATTCTGGAATCGCCGCTGATCACCGGTGTCGCTTTAGGCGCCGTTGATTTGGCAGTGGATCTGAATTTGACGCTGACGGATTCCGGTTTGGAGCTGCTTTACTTCAAATCCCGTATCGTGACGCTGGCCCGGGCCGCTGGCATCCAGGGCATTTATGATTCCGTGTTTCCTGATTTTAACAACTCGGATAGCCTGCGCATCCGCGCCGGGCTGACGAAAACAACAGGATTTACAGGCCAAATGTGTGTCCATCCCGTGCAAATTCCGGTCATCACTGAAGTATATACACCGGCTGCGCAGGAAATCGACTGGGCTAAGCGGGTCATCCATGCTCTGGAGAATGAAGCGAAGGGACTCGGTGTTTTTACGGTCGACGGCAAAATGGTAGACCGACCGGTCATTGAAAGAGCAAAGCAGGTCCATCAGGCAGCCCTGCGCTGGAATTTAGCCTGACAAATCCCATCGTTTATTGACATGTGGTGATTTTCATTCTATACAATAGAGGTATAACTTTTTTTGCGAATGGGAGAATATGGATGAAGGTAACCATCGATGATGTAGCGCTTAAGGCAGGGGTATCCAAGGCGACGGTTTCGCGCGTGTTGAATAAAAACTATCAATACATTGCAGAAGATACGAAAGAACGCGTGCTGAAAGCGATTGAACAGCTGGATTATCGGCCGAACGCGCTGGCCAAAGGCTTGAAGTCGATGAAGACAAACGTAATGGGACTTGTACTCTCGAATCTGCGGAACCCGTTCTGGTCGCAAGTACTGGAGGGTATAGAGGACGTTTGCAAACATTACGGATACAACCTGATGATCGCCAATTCCCGTGACAGTCTGGAATCGGAAGAGGAGCATATCAGGGGCTTCGGCTTACGCAAGGTGGACGGCATCATCGTGAACCCTACAACGGGGTTGAACCCATTATTCCAGACCTTGTCCCAAAAGCAATTCCCGTTGGTGTTTCTCAACCGTAAAGTGGAGGGCGTGACAGCCGATACGGTCGTTGTAGACAACATCAAAGGCTCGCGCATGGCCGTGGAGCATCTCGTTCGTCTCCATAAGCGGAAAATTGCCATTTTTCTTTATCCGCCCAACGGGATCAGTCCACGTCTCGAGCGGATCGAGGGATACCGAATAGCCATGGAAGAAAACGGTTTGCCGGTCCAACCGGATTGGATCAAAATCGTCCGAAACAAAGAGGAATGCCAAACCGAAATCGGAAAGCTATTGGAAACGGGGCTCCCGGATGCGATATTTGCCACGAGCAGCATCCTCACGCTGGAGATTTTGGATGCCTTGAAGGAGCTGGGGCTTTCGGTACCCAAAGACATCGCTGTGCTGGGCTACGATGAAACCGCATGGGCAAAGCATCTCGATCCGCCCATGACAACCATTGAACAACCTGCTTACGAGATGGGTAAGGTGTCCGCTGAGCGCCTGATCCGCAGAGTTAATAACAAAACGGACTCTGCATTGGAAACGATACTGCTGGAACCGACGCTCATTGTCCGCCGTTCCTGCGGGGAAGCGTTAAGATAACGCGATCCGTGTACAAACGATTGTGAGAGACCAAATAACCCGTCCTGCTGCGGTATGCTTGAGAGAGCTGCCGTGTGGGATGGGTTGTTTTGATACCAGATCCTATAACTAAATACTATAGTTCAAAGAGCGGGCAGACGAACGGAAAACAGGCAGCCTTCACCGGGGTTGCTCTCAACAGCGATGATACCGTTATGGGCTTCCACAATCGATTTGGTGATCGACAGCCCGAGCCCTGCGCCGCCGTATTTGCGCGTTCGCGAAGCATCGCTGCGGTAGAACCGTTCAAACACATGGGGAACGTGCTCTTCGGTGATACCGGGACCGTTATCGCACAGCTTCAGCTCGGCCTGGTTCCGACTGGACGACAAGATGACCGTAATCACCCCATTCTCCGGGTCAGTATGCTGAACTGCATTGTGAAACAGGTTTAAGATGACTTGTTTGATTTTATCTGAATCGTATATCCCGCGGATGCCTGCTGTCAGTTCGAATCGAACGGCCCGGCTTCCAGCAAGCATCCGCAGTTGCGGCTCCATTTCCTGGATCAGTCCATCCAGCCGTGTTTCCTTCAATAGAAGCTGGGGGGAACGATCGAGCTTGGCCAGCATCAACAGATCCTCTACGAGCTTCTTGATCCGTTTCGATTCTCCGTGCATGCTGTTCAAGGCGGGATACAGCTGCTCCGGCCTGTCGGCAGCCCCGCGCAGCAGCACCTCCAGAAAGCCGTGAATGGACGTCAAAGGTGTACGCAATTCATGGGAGGCGTCGGCAATGAACCGCCGCATTTGCTCCTTCGCTTCCCGTTCAGCCTTGAAGGACGTTTCCAGCCGCTCAAGCATGCTGTTAAAGGACTCGGCTAAGCGGTCGATCTCGAGCTGCCCTTGCCCAGTGGGGAACCTTTCGGCCAAATTTCCGGCATCCGTTCGCTCGACAGCTCTTACCATCTTATTAAGCGGATTCAGCGTGCGGCGAAGAACCGGCAAATAGAGCGCCAAGCCGCCTGCTAAAGCAAGAAAGGCCAGCGCGCCGAACGTCAGAAGCTGCCGCATGACCACGTCCTGGATCGGACTCGTGGCCGTCCCCATTTGAAGCACTCCGCCATCCTGTCCGCCGATGGGCCGGAACACAATCAACTGCTCGGTCCCTTCCTCGTTTCGTACAACCCGGTAAGCGGTCCGCCCCCGGTGATCCTGCTCCTGCAAGGCATGGTATTCCTCATCGGATAAACGGGGCGAGGGCGCCCCATTCTCCTCGGTTAAATCGGTAAAGCTTCCGTTATGACCGATATAGGCAAGCGACGTATCTGGAAGGAACAGAACAGGCCCCCTTGAACGGCTGGGTTCAGGCTTCATCCCAGGTGCGTTTTCTCCGGCCGGTCGGTCTGAAAGCAGATTGGGCCGGGTTAACACATCCCGTGGGAATGTCCTCATTTGGGCTGTCATCGTTTCCGCCTTGTTCTGGTATAAAAAATTTTTCATTAACACATATTGCAGCGCCCCGATCAGCACGAGAAGGGCTGCCAAAATGAATAAGGAGCGGGTAAGCAGCTGGAAACGCAGCGAGTGGGGAGCCAACCACCGTTTTACAGGCTTGAGGTGGCTCCTGATCATGGCAAATCGACCCGGTAACCGGCACCCCTGAGCGTCCGGATCAACCGGTGCTCTTTGTCAGCCAATTTATCCCGCAAGGAACGAATGTATACCTCGACGATATTCTCTTCCCCTCCGAAGTCGTATCCCCAAACCTTATCTAAAATTTTCGTTTTGCTCAGTACGATGCCGTGGTTGATCACCAGAAATTTAAGCAGCTCGTATTCCGTTGGAGAGAGCTCCAGCGCTTGCTCCTGATAAATAATCTCTTTTCTGCGGTCATCAATCCGAAAGGGGCCGAACGCTACTTCGCCGAAGAGGCTAGGAAATTGATTGCGCAGCCGTGCGCCAATGCGTGCGAGCAGCTCTTCAAAGCTGAATGGTTTGACAACATAATCGTCCGCTCCCAGGGTCAATCCTTTGACCCGATCATCCACTTCGTCTTTTGCGGTCAACATAATGACAGCAACATTGCTCCCGCTTTTCTTCAGCAGCCGGCACACTTCGAAACCGTCCATGCCCGGCATCATTACGTCCAATATGACGACATGCGGTCCGAACTCTTGTGCCAGATTGACGGCGTTCATGCCGTCGGGCGCAGTTCGGACCTCGAAACCTTCATTCGTCAATCCCAGCTCCAGAAATTGCAAGATGTGCGGTTCGTCATCGACCAGCAGTATTTTGATACCTTTCATGCTTTTCATCCGAATGGCCTCCCGTGTAAGTCTTCCGTATGAATTGAATTATCCGCTACAAAGCTGAATATTCCCTGAATGCGGCCTGAGCCTAGGCTGAATCCTGGCAGCGGGCCCGTTGTTTTTCAGTACACCTTCAGCGTGACCGTGAATGCCGGGGATCCAATACGGCGGTTTTCAATCTCTGTCCCTGCACAATAGTATGGTTTTGGGTACTATCGGACAAAAAAGTGCATTCTTACATTTTGTAAGTTTATTATATATGATTGATCATGCAGGTCATAAATAAATTTAAAATTCCGAGGGGAGCCTAAGCAAGAACTTTATTTTTGTATCCCTAAAGCTTCCCTACCATTTCGCAAGCGAAGGAGAATTGCACAATGAACCGTTATACCATTCCTAGAGATATATACTATGGGGAAGGTTCCCTAGAAATTTTGAAGACAATTAAAGGAAAAAAAGCAACGATCGTTATCGGAGGCCAGTCGATTAAGAAATCGGGGTATCTCGAAAAAACCGAATCCTATTTGCGGGAAGCGGGCTTTGAAACCCAGTTAATTGAAGGGATTGAACCCGATCCGACCATCAAAGCCGCTCAAGAAGGCGCCCAAAAGATGCTGGAATTTGAGCCTGACTGGATTATTTCTGTTGGCGGCGGTTCTCCGATCGATGCAGCCAAGCTGATGTGGATCAT
Organism: Paenibacillus sp. PvR098; assembly: GCF_017833255.1. Lineage (NCBI taxonomy): Bacteria > Bacillati > Bacillota > Bacilli > Caryophanales > Paenibacillaceae > Paenibacillus > Paenibacillus sp. PvR098. Next base: position 2,737,138 of record NZ_JAFIBU010000001.1, on the reverse strand, counting down.
GTACGAATACCCTGAACTGAATTTTAATCAAATTAAAGCTCCTAATCCGATTCCTGAGCTGAGGAAAAAGGCACGTTTTGTGGCCGTCTCAACGACAAGCGGTACCGGGACGGATGTATCGCCTTTCTCCGTCATAACGGATCATGAAACAGGGACGAAATATCCTGTGTTTACCTATGACATCACTCCGGATATCTCGATTTTAGATCCGGAGCTCACGTATTCCATGCCGCCTCTGATTGTGGCCTACACGGGTATGGATGCTTTAACCCACGGGATTGAGGCTTACGTGTCCAGAGCGAACAATCCGTTTACTGACCCCATGGCCATGCAGTCCATCAAAATGTCCGTGGACAACATTGAAAAATCGTTTGCGGGTGACAAAAAAGCAAGAGAGGCCATGCATTATGCTCAAGCTATGGCTGGCATCGCCTTCTCTAACGGCTTTCTAGGAATTGTACACAGCTTGGCTCATAAAAGTGGCGCCATCCTGAATATTCCGCATGGCTGCGCCAATGCCATTTACTTGCCTTACGTGATTGATTTCAATAAAAAAGCCGATGCTTCCCGTTTTGCCGATATTGCAAGAATGCTTGGATTAAGCGGAAACAGCGATGACGAGCTGGTGGATTCCTTAACCGAGTTGCTTCAGGGCCTTAACAAAAAAATGGGGCTTCCGTTAACGCTGAAGGAGTTTGGCGTCAATGAAGCCGAATTCGAGAAGCATCTGGACTCTATGTCAGCCAATGCAATTCATGATCCTTGCACGCCTTCCAACCCGCGGGATGTGACTGCGGAAGATATGAAGCGTCTTTACATCGCTGCATTTAAAGGCGAGAAAGTGAACTTCTAAGAAAACGATAATGGTATAAAACCCCAAAAGTCAGCCCTTCTAAGCTGATTTTTGGGGTTTTCTTATTACTTGCGGTAATTCGTTTCAAATTATTTTGTTGTTAAAACCTTCTCAATCTGTTCAGGCGGAAAGGGCTCGCTGACGAAGAAACCTTGAATTTCATTACAATTCATTTTGCGTAATAGAGAGAATTGACCCTCTGTCTCCACGCCTTCAGCAACAACGTTAAGCCCGAGACTGTGCGCCATGGAAATAATCGCTTTAACAATGGCATAGTCTTCCCGTTGATGCTGGATATCCCGAATGAAGGACTGATCAATTTTCAACTGATCGATCGGAAACTTTTTGAGATAGCTAAGTGAAGAGTAGCCCGTCCCGAAATCATCTATTGAAATTTTGACTCCTAACCTTTTGATTTGATGCAGAACAGAAAGCACATATTCCATATTATGAACGCTGATGTTCTCCGTGATTTCGAGTTCCAGATATTGTGGATCCAGCCCGGTCTCCTGCAGCACTTCAGAGATGAGATGAACCAGGCTTTGCTCTCTAAATTGTCTTACAGACAGATTAACGGAAACGGAAACCGCCGGATACCCGGCGTCCTGCCAAGCTTTATTTTGGGCGCAGGCGCAGCGCAATACCCACTCTCCAATGGGATGGATCAGGCCCGTTTCTTCAGCGGCAGGAATAAAGTCTGCCGGGGAAATCCACCCTTTTTCCGGATGCGGCCAACGAATCAAAGCCTCCAGTCCGGTTAAAGCTCCAGACATCGCGTTCATTTTAGGCTGATAGTAAAGCAAAAATTCCTGCTGGTCCAATGCTTTATGCATCATGGTTTCAAGAATTATTTGATTCGAGGAGGCTTCATCCATTTCTTCCGTATAGAATGAATACGTGTTTTTGCCTTTATCTTTAGCTGAATACATGGCTTGATCGGCGTTCTTAACAAGTGCCTGATGATCCAGTCCATCGTCCGGGTACATGCCGATTCCAATACTTGCGGTAATAAATAATTCATGACCTTTAATATGGATCGGTTGGGACACGGCATCCAGAATGCGCCGAGCCACTTCTGCTGTTTGCTCACGAGTGATGTTCGGCAAAACAGCAGTGAATTCGTCCCCGCCCATGCGAGAAAGGACGTCATCATGTCTAAAGCAATTTCTCAATCTTTCAGCAACCTTTTGAAGCAGTAGATCACCGGTCGAATGGCCAAGCGTATCATTAATGACCTTAAACCGATCCAAATCGAAAAATAGAATAGCGGCTGTCTGCCCCTCTATTTTTGTTTGTTTTAATATAGCCTCTGTCTGCTGCTTAAAGAGAAGACGGTTAGGCAGAGCGGTTAAGCTATCGTAATAAGCCAAATACTGAATTTCATGAAACATCTTTTGAAGCTTTTCAGCCATCATCTTAAAATTGTGAATTAGAATAACAATTTCTGACATGAAACTAACCGGCCAATGAACCGAGTTTTTTCCCATGATCTTGTCAGGTAAGTCCGTTGTGGTATCTGCTAACTGAGTAATAGGGTTTACAATCGAGCGGCTAATGATGGTTGATGTAAAAATAGCAACCAGTCCGAAAAGCAGCAGGATAGCTAGAATCTTGTTATAAAAGACATACAAACTATCCCTGTAGAGGGCCATGGGAGACTCCACGATGATAGTCCATTCGGCATGCTCTTTCATCTTCATAATCTTGACATACGAAGATTTTTCCCAACGATGCATTGGATTTTTTATTTCTTCTGGGAACCAATGATATAAATCACTTGTCAAAGAACGTATTTCCCCGCCCTGCTGCCAATTGTATGGCGTCAACACGACAGCAGCAGGGCGTGTGCTTGTTATGACGTTCTGGTGGTGATCCAGGATGGTGACGTGAAGGTTCGTTTGCCCAGTCATGGTTTTGATTTTTTCATTGATATAATTAAGGTTTAGAGCTCCTACGGCAGCGCCCTGGAATTGGTGTTCGATCAGGATGGGAACGCTTATATTCACGATGGGTTCCGAAACGGCTCCCCTTTCCCAAAATACACCGGATATGACGGGCCGTGTCTTCTCTATCAATTGTTGAAAGTAAGGTCGATCTGAGAAATTCAAGCCTAAAGTAGAGTCTCCGTCTTGATTATATAAGGGCTCAATAGCAATCGTTGTCCCTTTAGCATCAGCAATATACATATTATGAAAATCTGGGAATTGACGGGTAAAATGAGTCGTAAGCAGTTGTAGATTGCCGACATCCTCCAGATCTGTTACAGAAGCCAATGTGGATAATTGTTCTACCGCATGAAGATGGTGATTTCTCCAATGACTGATGTCGTTTAGAATGATTTCAGATTGAGCCTCGGTCACTTGTTGAATATCGCTATGGATGGTACTCACTCTTTCTTGACCAACCATGACGGTAATCAGCAGTATGGGGAAAATGATTAAGGCGACGAAGATATTAAAGAGGGTATCATAAAAAGAAATGGAAGCCTTTTTCGAATGAAGCCCAGACCCATTGGGAGTTGGCCAAAAAGTAAGAATCAGGCTTGCGATTAATGCATTAAAAATACCGTTAACCGCATCCTTGAGCATCACCGTTAAAGTGGCGGTGGCGTTCATATCCAATACATAATGATACGATAACCAAACCATCGGCATACCGAGAAAAACCCAAAACAAAGCGACTAATAGAACAAGATTGCTTGTTTTTTGCCGATATAGAACGCCAATGAATATCGTTTCGCAGATAAAAACAATCATGGCGTACGGGTGATTCCACAAAAGGAAAGTATAACTGCTGGCAATGACCGATCCGATCAGCGCCCACTTCAATCCATACCATTTCAATAGAATCAAGATAAAGATACTTCCAAACAAAAAGTCGACTCCATAAAAGAGAGACAGGTTAACAAAGTTACCCAAGTAAGCTAATGTAAACAGCAGCATCAAACCAAGGAATGAACTTGAGATTAAAAAGTTTCTGTTATGCAATGCATCAGCTCCTGCCCAAAGAAGTATGTATCAAGAATAGAACCTCTGGGCCTTTGTGCCCCTGATGTTCGAACGGAGTTGATATGGGTAGTAAGTACTATGCGATATAAACATATTAATATGCTTAATCTTATGATGTCAACGTTGTGCATAAGTGCAGATGTGGATATGTGAATAAAAAATCATTCCAATAGGTATAAGGTGAAATATGCTTTTGTTCATTGTGGATAACATTGTGGATAACATTGTTGGATGCCTGATCATGCATATTAAATGTTCATGTGAAGACAATAGACGTGTTCTACAAACCACTTACAGGAGGATTAACTGAACATGGCACAACAACAAATTGACGCAAACACATATAAAAAAGCGGAAGCTGCGGCATCGCTTGCTAAAGAAATGATTACACAGGCGATCCAACAGTCTGCTGCGGACCCTATGGTCAGCGAAGAAAGGGTGGGGTTTTATATTTATTCCATTATTTATCATCATTAAAAACGAGCTTCGGAGCAAATAATCTATGTGTTGATATATGAAGGTTGAATTCATGGAGGTTGGGGAACATGCCCGATTGGTTAGAGGTCGGTTTGCGAACCTTGTTCGCTGTGGTAATTCTTTTCTTGATGACAAGGCTCTTGGGGAAGCGGCAAATTTCCCAGCTTTCTTTTTTCGAGTACATTACCGGCATTACCATCGGCAGCCTTGCCGCATACATTTCATTAGATATGGAAGCTACTTGGTATTTGGGATTGGTATCTTTATTTGTTTGGGTAATGGTTTCTTTAGGAATAGAATTCTTACAAATGAAAAGTAAAAGGTTACGCGATTTCATTGACAGCAAAGCGACCGTACTCATCAAGGACGGTAAAGTTCTCGAAGATAACATAAAGAAAGAACGCCTGTCAACGGATGAACTGCTCCAGCAGCTTCGAAAAAAGAATGTGTTCAAAACAGCTGACGTCGAATTTGCGGTCATTGAACCTAGCGGAGAAATCAACGTTCTTGTCAAAAAAGAACACCAGCCCTTAACCCCCTCTCATTTGGGTATTACAGTCGGACCGGAGCAGGAACCTCAGACGGTGATTATGGACGGCAAAATGATGGATGAGCCTCTCGCAACAATGGGATTAAGTCGGGAATGGCTTTATACCGAGCTGGGGAAGGTGGGTGTAACCATCGAGAACGTGTTTCTGGGGCAAGTCGATTCATACGGGCAGCTGTATGTCGATTTATATGATGATCAGCTTAAAGTTCCCGCGCCGCAGCAGAAGGCTTCATTATTGGCGCAATTAAAGAAATGCGAAGCGGACATGGAGATGTTCGGGCTCTCAACGGATAATGAGGCTGTAAAACAAATGTATATGCAATGCTCAAACCAGCTTGAACACATCATTGCTGACGTAAAACCATTACTCATTCGGTAAGGTTGTTACTCGTATAGGAACTTATGAGCTGAGATAAAATATCCCTGAACACGCTAAGGAGGGGAATTAGGTTGAAATACTGGTGTCCGAGAGCCTTGCTGATCTTCAAGCTTTTGATCTTAGTCATCCTTTTAGCCTCATGCGGAACGAAAAAAACGTTGCAAGTGGGTATAGAAAACAATCTCAAGCCGCTGAGTTATGTTGAGAATGAGGAAAAAAAGGGCTTTGAAATCGAATTATGGGACGCGATTGCCAAGGAAGCCGGATTCAAATATGAACTCAAACCCATGGGGATGGGTGAAATGGTGAAGGCGGTGGAATCAGGAAAAATCGATGCCGGCATCGCTGGGATCACCCTTAAAAGCAATCGCATGAAAAAAATAGATTTTACTACCCCTTATTATGACACAGGCCTTGTTTTGGTTACAGCGGCGGATAATCAAAATATCCAAAGTGCCAAGGATTTAGAAAAGAAAGTGGTCGCCACCCGAATCGGAACAACCGGATATGATTTCTTGAGTAAACAAAAAGGGATCAAGGAAGTGCAGGCATACCCGGATATATCTCAAGCCTATCAGGCGTTAATGGATAAGAAGGTAGATGCCGTGATTTTCGATGAACCGAATGCCAAATATTTTGTTCAACATAGCGGGAAAGGAAAAATAAAAATGGTGGGTAAAACGCTGACCAACGAACAATATGCTATTGCTTTAACCAAAAGGAGCCGCTATACCGGCCGGATCAGTAACGCTTTACGTACGCTTTCCAAAAACGGAACGTATGAGCGGATTTATATGAAATGGTTTAATGAAAAACCAAAATCTTTACCTGGTGATAAAGAATAATAAAAGACCTCTGCCTTCACGCATACTTTGAAAAAGCTGGATGAACCCAGAGCTAAACTACAAAAAGCAGCTCGCTTACAAAATAAGGCAAGCTGCTTTTTACATATTTGTTCCCGTTGTGTTCTGAAATAACTTTAGGTGACGCGTACGTCCAGTCTCTCTACACATAGAGAAGCTGGAGTCAGGGCAAAAACACAGTGTAGGCAGGCCAATAGCACTTGCTCGGATCATGAATAACGCACAAGCTGTCTGCCGCGGCGGACAGCTTGTTATGTTGTGCTCTTTGAATAGGTTCATCTGTATGTCTAAAACTGTTACCCCCTGTATTTTTTGTGGATGAATGCAGTTAAAGACTGTTACAATAGAGCTTACAAGTGTATGGTGGTTGCTGGTATGATTTATTATTAAATCGGTCAGGTGTGGTGGCAATGGATATCGATCAACTCAAAACATTCGTACAGATCGTGGAATTAAAAAGCTATTCCAAAGCGGCATTGAGCTTGCATATATCCCAACCGACGGTAAGCACACGTATCCGCGCATTGGAAGAAGAACTCAAGCAAAAATTGCTGCACCGGCAAGGTAAAATCATACAATTGACACCGGCGGGTGAATATTTTTTTGAGCAATCCAAAAAAATCATAGCTGCTTCGGATGAAGCGACAAAGACGCTTCTGGAATTTTCGTCGTACTCCGAGTTTTCAATAGGTGTTACCCCCCTATGCGCACGGTATTTACTGTCGGATATTATTCCCGGCCTTCAGAAGCATTATGGATATATACCATTGAACATCAGAACCGTAAGCCAACCTTATCAATTAATTGAGATGTTCTCTAAAGGAATTATAGATGTGGTTCTGCTCTCCGCTTACAACATTGCAAAAGCAAATCATGTAGAATTGCTCTGGAAGGAGCCGACCGTTCTGGTATCAAGTCCGGAGAGAGCCATGGTCGGTAATGTTAAGGCCCATGATCTCACCCGATACCCTTTGGCCCTGCTCAGCCCGGAAAAGGATGTTTATCACTACAGCCATCAATTGATAGAGCTATGTAAAGAGGAACAGATTGAATTAAAGCCCCAAATGGTAATTGATAACCTGGAGCTGGCTAAGCAGTTGGTCAAGCAGGGCAATATCATAACGTTTCTTCCTTATCTTTGTGTGGAAGAAGAAATACAATCGGGTCAAATGGTGGAAATCCCATGCCATCTGTCGAAGGACCTATCAAGCAGTATTTACTTTTTTTACCGGGCAAGTCCGCATAAAGAACTGTTTTCCCTATTTTATAATCTTTTAAAAGAAAGCGCTAACCAAAGGAAAAGTATTCTTAACGAAACTTTTGCGGATTAGGTGTTCTACTCTTTCAAGTATTGATAAATTGCATCATGTTATTAAAAATTCTCATTTTACTTTGGTTGATTCCCCCAGCTACAATAATCTTATGAAGCATTTATGGTTTCTTCTCCGACTAAAGCATGGTCCGCTGGGTATGCCTTAGATCAAGTTCATTTTACGTTCGATCTATGGAGGCTGTATCCTAGGCCTCTCTTTTATTTTCAGAAAAATCAAACAACTTGTAAGGAGGGTTATGCATGTATGTGAAGGATGGACTGTATTCGGATTTTATGGATGTTGTCAAGCATCGCCGTGCGGTTCGGGGCTATCAGACGAAACCGGTATCAGACGAGATTATCAACAGTCTTTTGGAATCAGCCAGATGGGGGCCGTCAGGAGCGAATAGCCAGCCTTGGGAGTTCATTGTCGTAAAGGATCCGGAAATGACCCGAAAAATCGGAGAAATTTACGTGGATTACTATGACCGGCAGTATTTGAACACAGATCCGGGCTTTCCCGTAGACTCAAAGCGGTGGATGTTGAATGTACCGGTTTATCTTATTCCGCTCGTTGATCCCCGGCTAAAGAGGGCCTATCCGCAAATTGAAGATAGGACATGCGAGGAAATTCTGCATCATTCCGTTGGCGGGGCTCTCTTGCTTGTTTGGTTGGCGGCAACAACCTTTGGGCTCGCTACAACATCGGCGTCGACATTTCAATTTCATCGCGACAGATTAAAAGAATTGTTCGACATACCCGACGGCTTCGATATCCCGTGTACGCTGCCGATCGGCTATCCAGTAAATTATCAGCAAACGCGATATCGGCATGACAAAGAGATGATCGTTCATGAGGGAACCTATGACCGCAGCCGATGGCTGGACGACGAACAGTTCTATGCAAGAATGGACTTGGTCCGCCGATCCAGATATCGCGGCGACGGGCAGTTAATCCCTGCTTTCGGCGGCACGAAAAGCTCGGATATTCCAGATTAAAAATAGCACATAACATTAACCGACTGATGAAGGGAGTTTTTTATATGACAACCACGAATCAAGATGTACTTCTTTATCATCCGGATGATTTTATTGATCACATTACGAAGGAAGTTGATCAATATTTTGATACCGAAGGGTATACGGAAATGTGGCTTTCTAAGGATGAAGAAGAGAAAGACCCGGAGGAAGTGAAGGCGTCGGTTTTAAACCGTTTATTCGTCGGTTATTATAACGAGATTTACATCAGAGACTCGGTCATGCACACTTTGGAGATTGCGCCGGATGTCAAAACGCAGCAGGCGTTATTGCAGCAGGTTCAGGATGAGCACAACCATGCCATGTGGATTAATAATCTATTGAATAAACGCGGTTATGATCCGAAAAGTTTGGGAAGGACTCCTTCCAGAGGCTACGCTATGTTCTGGGATTACTTGCTGGGGCGTTTAAGCAGAGCCTCAAATGTAAAAGATCCTTTTAATTTTTTAAATGTCGTAGCTACTACGCAGTTGGTGAATGAACGTTTGTTTGGTTTAAGAGCCACCGCCGTCTTTGCGGAGAATATCGCTGGCTATGATGAGGAAGTAGCTGAATTATACGGAGACAAAATTCGTAAAGATGAGATATTTCATACCATTAATTTACCGGAAATGATTTTAAAGAAGCATGCCACCACACTGGAGGCGCAGCAGGCGGTCCGTGAAGGGATTGAGTGTTCAAAACTGTTTTTGAAGATTATTTCTGACGAGATGAAGGGGTTGCAGACGAAAAGAAATTATGACATCGCAAAAATACAATAGGGGGCTGCTTCAGTATGATCTTAAAAGACAGGGTCGCTGTAATTACGGGCAGCGGACAAGGACTGGGAAAGGCATATGCAAAAACACTGGCTGAGCATGGGGCCAAAGTTGTCATCGCAGAGATCAATGCTGAGAAAGCTGAAAGCGTTGCCCAAGAATTAAGAGATCAACATCTCGAGGCAATCTCGGTTCAAGTCGATGTTTCTAATGAAGAAAGCACGAAAAGAATGGCAGACGAAGTGATTAAACAATGGGGCAAGGTCGATATTCTCATTAATAATGCGGCCTATTTCTCAACCATACAAATGAAGCCATTCGAAGAAATTTCTATCGAGGAATGGGATCGGGCCATGGCCATTAATTTAAGAGGCGCATTCTTATCCTGTAGGGCGATTGTGCCGCATATGAAGCAGCGGCGCTCGGGAACCATTGTTAATGTAACTTCGGCAACTGTACTGGAAGGAAGGCCTTATTACCTTCATTATGTAACGTCTAAAGCAGGTATCATTGGATTTACCCGTGCGCTTGCCAGAGAAATCGGTGAATTTGGGATCAATGTAAACACACTTTCACCAGGATTAACTTTAACGGATGTGCCTCGCACAACGATTAACGATGCTGCCATTAAAGGGGCTATATCGAGGCAATCGATTCGCCGCTCGGGAGTGTCTGAAGATATGAGCGGGGTCATTCTTTTCCTGGTGTCCGATCAAGCGAAGTTTGTATCTGGACAAATGCTCAACGTGGACGGCGGGTCAAGTATGCACTAGAAGGAGGGGCAATCATTGTCCAGAGAACAGAGAGATTTAAATGAAAGCCGCGCAAGAGAGCTGTTGCAGCGTCCTTGGAAGATGCTGATCGGTGGAGAATTGGTAGATGCTCTGGGGGGAGAAACCTATGACACCTACTGTCCGGCGACGAAAGAGCATTTGGCTAAAGTTCCTTTTGCGCAAGAAAGTGATATGGAACGGGCTGTCAAGGCGGCGTCAGAAGCATTTCCGGCATGGCGCAAAACTCCTCTGACGGAAAGAATTGCCCTCATAAGAAAATTCATCTCCGTTTTGGAAGCAAACGCGAAGGATCTGGCATTAATGGATTCCATTAATTCAGGCAATCCGATTGCAAACATGGTTCCTGATGTACATTTGGCCTGTAATATGCTGAATTACCAGTGTGGAGCGGCTATGGAAATGAAAGGAGTTACCATACCCTCTACCGTAGATAACTGGCATATCACCCGCAGGGAACCCTACGGGGTGGTTGGCCGGATCATCCCTTTCAATCATCCGATCATGTTTGCGGCATCCAAAATTGGAGCGCCTATTCTGACCGGCAATACTCTGGTTCTGAAAGTCCCTGATCAAGCCCCGCTAGCCCCATTGTTCATGGCCGAGCTAATCAAGGATATTTTTCCGAAGGGTGTCGTTAACATCGTCAGCGGTGATGGCGCAACGACCGGTAATGCCTTGGTGCGTCATCCGAAAGTCAAGCGGATAGCCTTAATTGGCAGCTTCGAAACCGGGCGGCGCATTCAAATGTCGGCAGCGGAAGTAGCCATTAAACATGTGAGCCTGGAGCTCGGCGGCAAAAACCCGATGATTGTTTTTCCCGATGCGGATATCGAGAAAGCCGTACAAGGCGCGGTGAGCGGAATGAATTTCACCTGGCAGGGGCAGTCCTGCGGCTCGACAAGCAGATTGTTTCTTCACAAGGACATTCATGACGAGTTTGTTCTAAAGCTGAAGGAATCCATCGAACAAATTCGTGTGGGTCATCCGTTGGATCCGGATACACAGATGGGCTGTATCATATCGAAGAACCAGTACGACAAAGTACATCATTATATCAAGATGGGTAAAGAGCAGGGAGCTATCTGCTTGACGGGTGGAGAGAGTCCCCGCGGGGATGAATTTGAAAAAGGATATTATATCCGGCCTACGGTATTTATTGAGGTTACGAACGATATGAGCATTGCACAGGAAGAAATTTTCGGCCCGGTGTTAAGCGTTATTCGCTGGGAGGATGAACAGGAGGTAATTCGTCAGGCCAATGATGCCAGCTATGGGTTAACGGGAGCGGTCTGGACGAAGGATATCAACAAAGCGTTCAGAATGATCGATCAATTGGAGGCCGGATTTACCTGGATTAATGGAACTTCCCGTCATTTCATCGGGGTGCCCTATACCGGGCAGAAAAACAGCGGAATTGATTCCGAAGAAGGTATTGAGGAATTGTACAGCTATACTCAAAATAAGACAGTGAACGTCATGATTCATCTGTAGATCATCATGTAATAATTATGGGAAGGCCGGAAAGATTCGTATTGTCGGCAGCCCGGCCATTCAAGATTTTTGGTCTGCAGTAGGGGCAGGTCCAACTCCGATGACATTGCCTGAAGTGTACACTTCATTGCAAACCGGTGGCCAACCCCATGATCAAGGAACTTATCCAAGCTAACCAAAAATAAATATGATGCGTAAAAGTGCTATGTCAGCTAACCGCGGTGCGGTCTGACGTAGCTTTTTTTTATTGGAATGCTGGAGATAGGGACGTCCGCCTTCTTGTGAAGATCGAGGATGATATGAAAACGCCTATCATGTTTTCAGCAACTATGATCAAATTAACAGCAATATCCGTTATGTGTTTTTGATTAATCTATGTTAATATTCAGTTGTAAGCGTACGAATTTTGTCGAAAAAACACCTGGTCTTGCACAATCTTGCTATCCGGAAAGGGGGTTGATTTGGATTGATGATTCATACTCCCACCAATCTTGCGCTCAAAAGAAATGGGATTTATGTTCGTGCGGGTGCGGACGATTGGCAGTATAACTGGCCTGTGCATACTCACGAAGGCTTTGAGATCTACTATTTTATTCGTGGGAATGCCAATTACGTCGTAGGGGAAGATATATACGATCTTTTACCCGGAGATATGCTGCTCTTTAATGGAGGCACAATACATCGTGTAAATCCTCAGAAGGATGTTCCCTATCTGCGCAGCTATCTTAACTTTACCGCATCGTTCCTGCAAGGGCATTTACAAGAAGCGATGCTTGAGAAGCTGATGTCGTTATTTGATGCTCCAAGCGGTTTATTGATTCGGTGGAATGTGGAAGAACGCGGGGAAATTGAAAGCGCTTATCGATCGATTTACCAGGAAAATGAAAGGGAATCTTTCGGTCACGAGGTCGTTTTGAGAACGCTGTTAATTCAATTATTGATCAAAATTTACCGTAAGTCTAAGCACTTGATTGAAATGCTTCCTTCACAGCAACAATCGCATAGTCAGGCCAACGTACGACGGATCTTGCAGTATATTAATCAAAATTTCACAGAAAGCATTAATCTTGCTGATCTTTCCGCAGCGCTTCACTTAAATAAGTACTATATGTGTCATTGCTTCAAGGAAGTCACAGGTTACACGATTAATAATTATTTGATGAGTAAACGGATCGAAGAGGCGAAGAAATTATTGCGGACCACCGATGAACCGGTCGGGGGCATATCGGAGAAATTGGGCTTTAACACAGCCGTCCATTTTAGCCGATCCTTCAAACAATATGCAGGAGTATCTCCTCAAAATTTCCGGAAGCTCAGTTTAACAACGTAGGTTTTAAAGCAAATGCTATTCATAAATTAAGTTTAAGAAGATAGGGAGAGGTCAAAATTGAAGAAAAACTTTAAAATCGTATCGATTTTGATGGTGTTTGTTCTTTTGGCATTGATGTCGATGGCTTGTGCCAAGAATGATGATGCCGGTTCCGAAGGAGCGGCAGGCGGCAAAAATGTATCGCTTGACTTTGTATGGTTCTCCGATGGTAATGAAGGCGCAGTCATGAAGGGCATTATTAAAGATTATGAGGCCCAAAATCCGAATGTGAAGGTCAATCTGATCGAAATTGCTTACAAGGATTTAGCGACGAAACTGAGAACGATGATTACCGGCGGCCAACCGCCTGCGCTGGCACGAATCAGTACAACGGAAATCGGCGCGTTCTCCGGTCGGGCTTTGGATCTGAGCACTTATGTGGGCGGAGCCGACCAATTTACAGCGCAGTTCATGGATTCCATCAAGCCTTACTATGTTGTGAACGATAAGGTTATAGCCGCACCGATGGATGTGACGGCGAACGGTTTGATCTATAACAAAACCCTATTTGATAAAGCTGGAGTGAAAGTGCCGTCTTCTCCGGATGATGTTTGGACTTGGGAAGAGTTCCAAGCGGCTCTGAAGCAAGTTATGGACCAAGGCGGAGCCAAATACGGTTTGGTATGGGATTTCACGCCTCACCGCTGGTCGACGCTTCTGTATCAATATGGCGGCAGCATGATCAGCTCCGACGGTACGAAGGCGACAATCAATAATGAAGCAGGCGTACAAGCAGTCGAGTATTTCAAGAAGCTTCATACGGATGGTTCGATGCCGACTTCCGTATGGTTCGGAGGAGAAAATCCGAATAACCTATTCCGTTCCGGTACGGTTGCAGCACACTTAGCCGGAAACTGGATGGTCAGCAACTATAAGGATATTACCAATTTTGAGTGGGGCGTAACCTATATGCCTAAAGCTACACAGCGTTCTTCCGTACCGGGCGGTAAATTCGTAATGGCCTTCAACGGTTCGAAAGTTGAAAAGGAAGCGGCTGATTTCGTCCAATACTTGTCTACGAAAGAAGTAAATTCGAAGTATAACCAAGAATCCTTGTTCATGAGTCCGCGCAAAGACAGCGCAAATCTTGATTATGCTTTTGGTAAGGAAATGTTTCAAATCTTCTCCGATGAATTGAACAACACGAGTGCAGCAGCAGCGGAAGATTGGTCCAAACAGACGATTGTTCCTAAATTCAGCAATGATTTGAAGAACAACCTGGTGGAAGTCATTGCCGGTAAAACGACGGCCAAAGAAGCAATGGATAAAACGGCGCAAGCCATTGATAAAGCCATTGCCGATGACAAGAAGTAATGATCATACGGCTGCGCTGAAAGTTGGCGACAGCCGTTTATTTCCTAAAGAGAAGGGGGAACGGTGATGGCTACAGGTACGGCAACGATGAAGCCGGGTAAACGGAAGAAGAAATTTCAATTAACTCCCTATTTATTTGTGCTTCCGAACTTCTTGATTTTTAGTATTTTTATCATCGTCCCAACCATCATGGGCTTTATTTATTCATTTAATGAGTATGACGGCTTAAATCCTATGGAATTTATAGGGATTGAGAATTATATGAACGTATTTACAAACGAAATGTTCTGGTCGGCGCTTGGTAAAACCGCATTATACGCCGCCATTGTGGTGCCGCTGATTTACTGTTTGTCTTTGGCCGTGGCTATGCTGCTGATTCAGGAGATTCGGCTCAAGGGTTTTTTTCGGGCCATCTTCTATTGGCCGACCATGATCTCGTTTATTATTGTCGGATTAACATGGAAATGGATTTTTGGCGATTTGGGTATTCTTAACTATATTCTTAGCCTGTTCGGAGCGGATACGATTCCGTTTTTATCCTCTCCATTTTACGCGAATTTATCTGTTATCATCGCTACCGTGTGGTCGCGGCTTGGTTTCTTTATGGTTATTTTCATGGCCGGCTTGCAAGCCATTCCAGGGGATTACTATGAAGCGGCTCATCTGGATGGTGCTTCTAAACTGCGTTCCTTTTGGAGCATTACGCTCCCGCTGCTTAAGCCGACAAGCTTTCTGGTGATTATGATTTCTCTGATTGATGCGTTCAAGTCCTATCCGTTGATGTTTGCTTTGACGGGCGGGGGTCCGGGAAGAGAGACGACCTTTATCGTGCAATATATATACGAGGTAGGCTTTATGAGACAAGAATTGGGAGTAGCCAGTGCGATGTCCGTTGTACTTTTTGTGATTATCTCGCTGTTTACGATTCTGCAATTCCGCCTTGCGAAAGGAGGCGCCGTATAACATGGAAATGAAGTCTTCGGCCAAATGGATCGTGTATGTGTTTCTGTTTGCGCTCAGCCTGCTGTGGATATTCCCGGTGATTTGGGTTTTGCTCTCGTCTTTAAAAACAACGCCGGATTTGTACAGCTTTCCGCCGAAGTTCTGGCCTGAGCCGTTAACCTTTGAACATTATTTCAACGCTTTTGAGAAGGGTAATTTCGGCGTTTATTTCTTAAACAGTGCGATCGTTACAGTCAGTTCTACTGTGTTGCTGCTGTTAATTAACTCGATGGCCGGCTTTGCTTTGGCAAAGTACCGGTTTAAAGGGGATACCGTGCTGTTGGTCGGATTTATTTCGACGCTGATGATTCCTTTGGAGGTCATCATGATTCCGATCTTCACGGTGATCAGCTTCCTGGGACTTTACAACAATCTGCTAAGTATTATTATCCCTCCGGCAGCTACGCCGACAGGCGTTTTCCTGATGCGGCAGTATTTGCTGACGGTACCGGATGAGCTGCTCGAAGCGGCCCGGATGGATGGAGCCTCGGAGTGGAAAATTTATTGGAGCATTATTCTTCCTATTGCCAAACCAATATTAGCCGTACTGGCGATTTTCTCCTTCATGTGGCGTTGGGATGATTTCTTGTGGCCGTTGATCGGAATTAGCGATCCGTCCCTGTATACGATCCAATTGGCTCTTTCTAACTTTATTGGTGAGTACAACGTGGATTGGGGCAGCTTGTTGGCAATGTCTATTATCACGATGGTTCCTGTTTTAGTGGTGTTTATGATGTTCCAACGCTACTTCGTCAAAGGAATGGTCACTTCGGGTATGAAAGGCTAAAGCTCGTTAGTATACTTCTGATTCCCTATAAGTAACAGTGACGCAAGTAGGTGCTGTTACTTAAGGGAATTTTTTGTCAATACCGTTTGCTGCGGGTCAGACCGATGGGGGGATCGATATGGAAACCTATATATTAGCTTTGGATCAAGGCACCACGAGTTCAAGGGCGATATTATTTAATGGCAAAAGTGAAATCATCCATTCAGCTCAGCAAGAAATTACACAAATGTATCCCCAACCGGGGTGGGTGGAACAGGATGCGGAGGAAATCTGGGAATCGATCCGATCGGTGATATCCAGTTGTTTGGCCCAATCGGGAATCCGGCCGAGTCAAATTTCAGCCATCGGCATCACCAATCAACGTGAAACAACGGTTGTATGGGACAAGCAAACGGGCGAGCCGGTTTATCGCGCCATCGTTTGGCAGTCCCGGCAAACGGCGGACATTTGTGAGCAATTACACACTCAAGGGCTGGAAGCAACGGTCCGGAGCAAAACAGGGCTGCTGATCGATCCGTACTTCTCGGGCACAAAGCTGGCATGGATATTGGATCGGACCCCAGACGCAAGGCCAAGAGCGGAAAAAGGTGAGCTTCTGTTTGGGACGATGGATTCCTGGCTGATTTGGAAGCTCACAGGGGGAAGCGTTCATGTCACGGATTATTCGAATGCTTCCCGAACGATGCTGTACAATATCCACGAATTAACTTGGGATGACGAGCTGCTCAGCCTGCTTCATATTCCTCGTGCCATGCTGCCGGAAGTCAGGCCTTCTTCTTGCATCTACGGTTATACTTCGGTTGATCTATTTTCGGGACAGTCCATACCGATTGCCGGGGCTGCGGGGGATCAGCAGGCGGCACTTTTCGGTCAGGCCTGCTTTGAAGAGGGAATGGCAAAAAACACGTATGGTACGGGCTGTTTTATGCTGATGAATACCGGTGAAAAAGCGGTGAATTCCGAGCATGGCTTGCTGACGACGATCGCTTGGGGGATCGGCGGGAAAATTCAGTACGCTTTAGAAGGCAGTATCTTCGTGGCGGGTTCGGCCATTCAGTGGTTAAGGGACGGACTTCGGATGATCGCCGACGCAAGGGAGAGCGAAGAGTTTGCCCTGTCTGCAGGATCGACCGACGGGGTATACGTCGTCCCGGCTTTTGTGGGATTAGGTACTCCCTATTGGGATAGCGACGTACGGGGGGCTGTCTTTGGACTAACGCGCGGGACAACCAAGGAGCATTTTATTCGTGCTACGTTGGAAGCCCTGGCGTACCAAACTAAGGATGTGCTTGCAGCCATGGAGGGAGACTCGGGGCTTTCGTTAAAAGCGTTACGTGTAGATGGCGGTGCAGTCAAAAACAATTTTCTGATGCAGTTTCAAAGCGATATGCTGAGTGTGCCGGTAGACCGTCCGGTGGTCAACGAAACGACAGCCTTAGGGGCTGCTTATTTAGCTGGATTAGCGATTGGATATTGGAAAGACCAAGCGGAGATTAACTCCCAATGGAGTGTGGATCGTACGTTCCGCTCAAGTATGGAGGAAACCCAGAGAGAAGAGCTGTATGGCGGGTGGAAGAAAGCGGTTCATGCGGCCAGAGCTTTTAAGTAGTCATAAGCCATCAGAAATCAGACAAGATCGGTAAAATATACAGCAATAATGGTAAAGCAATGTAAATCATTAATGATATCATATAAGTAAGAATCCTTTTGTGAACGGATTTTGTTTTACTTTTTTTATTCCCGGTCTTATTTATTTTTGATGAATATTGTTGTTGGAATCGGGGCTGTTATCCGATTTGTGTTTATTATCTTCAGGAAGAAGGGGAGATGTTATCATGAAAATAAGCCATAAAATTGTAAGTATAAACTCCGGCGCTAACTTTCTGGAGCTGGAGACCAACGCGGCTAAGTACAGAGTAGTGCTTCTAAACGATGAGATCGTGAGAATCCGCTGTACGTTTGATGATCAGTTTCCTGAGGAAGCTTCGTATGCGCTGACCATGACTGCTTGGGAAGATAAAATGGATAACCTGTTGGAAGAGAGAATCCGGGTAGCGGCCCTTCCAATCCCTTATGAGGACTTAGATACACATTTGCTTTTGCAGACGTCCAAATTGAAGGTACGTGTGTATAAAGAACCGTTCGCCATTGAGATTACCGACCTAAACGGTCAGGTGCTGCATTCGGATCTGAAAGAAAAAAGCTATGTCAAGGATGGCTTGGGCAGACTGTATCACTATTCGTGTATGGATGATCACGATTATTTCTACGGATTTGGGGAAAAATCGGGATATTTAAACAAAAATAAACGAAGAATGCGGATGCACAATGTGGATACGCTCGGGTACGATTCAGAGCTTACGGATCCTTTATACAAGCATATTCCTTTTTATATTAAATTAAACGGTAAAAGCAAAGTCGCTTCAGGTCTGTTTTATCATAACTCCTATGATTCGGTATTCGATATGGGCTGTGAACGCAGCGGCTATTGGAACAAGTACTCCTACTTCTGTGCGGATGGGGGAGAACTGGATGTCTTCTTTATCCTGGGTCCGGAAATCAAGGACGTCATCCGAAATTATACCGACTTGACCGGAAAGACGATATTGCCTACCAAGTATTCCCTCGGTTATATGGGCTCAACGATGTATTATACGGAGTTGGAGAAGGATTCGGATAAGGCCATTTTGAAATTTGTGGAAAAATGCGAGCAGGAAGGGATTCCCTGCGACGGTTTCTTTTTGTCTTCCGGATATACAACCAGACAGGACGGAAAGCGGTATGTGTTTAACTGGAACCGAGATAGGTTCCGCGATCCGAAGGGCTTTGTGGAGCAAATGGAGCACAAAGGTTCTTCCTTGGCGCCAAACATTAAACCGGGCATGTTGAAAACTCATCCTTTGTATGCTGAATTTGCCGAATCCGGGGCCTATATCAAAGACCAGCAGGGTGACCAGCCCGAGATAGACCGATACTGGGGAGGAGCGGCCTCATTCGTGGATTTTACCAATCCGAAAGGCAGGGAGCTTTGGAAGAAGCATCTGAAGGCCTCTTATATCTCCTTAGGCATCACGTCGATCTGGAACGATAATAACGAATACGAATTGAATAATTTGGATGCGCAGTGTGATTTTGAGGGCTCCGGAAAAGAGATAGGCGCATTAAGACCGATTATGCCTAACCTGATGGCATTGATGGCCAAGCAAGCGATAGCTGAGGTCGATCCCAATGTGAGGCCTTATATCGTGAATAGAGCGGGGTTTGCAGGCATACAGCGTTATGCCCAAACCTGGGCCGGAGATAACAATACCAGCTGGAAAAGCCTGAAGTTCAATATCCCGGTCATTCTTGGAATGGGGCTTTCCGGTGTGGCGAACCAAGGCTGCGATATAGGCGGCTTTTACGGGCCTGCCCCGGAGCCGGAGTTGTTCGTAAGATGGGTGCAGAACGGAATCTTCCAACCGAGGTTCTCCATCCACTCCTGTAACACGGATAATACCGTAACGGAGCCTTGGATGTATCCGGGCTACACCCGATATATCCGGGAAGCCATTGAGCTTAGGTATCAACTGGTGCCTTACTTCTATTCTCTATTGTTTGAAGCTTCTACAGAGGGATCTCCTGTGATGCGTCCTTTAGTATATGAGTTTCAGCAGGACGTCAAGGTATGGGAAGAAAGCTTTGATTTTATGCTCGGCCGCTCCCTGCTGGTCGCAAATGTCCTTGAGAAGGGTGTGGAAACCAGAAGCGTTTACTTGCCGGAAGGTACGGATTGGTTCGACTGGTACACCAAAGAGCGGTACCGTGGAGGACAAACGATTGAACAGAAGGTTTCTTTGGGTTCCATTCCGATGTTTATCCGAAGCGGAGCGATTATCCCGATGGCACATGGACTCAAGAATATTCATAACGATGTGGTAGAAGAGCTTCACCTGCTCATCGAACCGTCCGAGGAATCCAACTTTGTATACTATGAAGATGACGGAAAAACGAACAACTACCAAACCGGTGATTATCTGAAAACAACCATCAGCATCCGCAACGATAAAGAAACGAAAATTTCCTTTGTCAAAGAAGGCCGGTATGTAACGTCATTGAAAAAGGCTGTTGTCGATGTCATTTGTAAAGAGGTTGCTCCGGTACAGGTGATTCTGCAGGGGAACAAGCTGCCGATGTTTTTGGACCCGGCAGAGTGGGAGGCAAGTGCGGCAGGCTGGTATTACGATATGGAACAAAAAACCGCTAGAATCAAGCATGACTATGTGAAAGAAGATTACGATTTGATCATCAAGTTTGATGTGAAAGATTTGATTTCGATATAACCACACCGGAAGGATTCAATAGAGGAGATACGGCCATGGAAAATTCGTTTTCGGGCGTGCAACGAGAAGCGCTGTTAAAAAAGTTAGCCCAGCAGACCTTTGATCTGCTGGTCATTGGCGGAGGCATTACGGGGTCTGGAATTGCTTTGGATGCGGTCACCCGCGGGATGAAGACCGTGCTAGTCGAAATGCAGGATTTTGCCGCCGGCACGTCGAGCCGGTCGACGAAGCTTGTTCATGGGGGCTTGCGCTACCTTAAACAGCTGGAAGTCAAGATGGTGGCGGAGGTCGGTAAAGAGCGGGCTGTCGTATATGAGAACGGGCCCCATGTGACCACTCCGGAATGGATGCTGCTGCCGCTGCATCAAGGGGGCACGTTCGGCAAATTCAGCACTTCGCTGGGCTTAAGAGTATATGATTACTTGGCCGGTGTAAAAAGAAGTGAGCGCCGTACCATGTTAAATGTCGAGGAAACCGTGAAAAGAGAACCCTTAGTGAAACAGGAAGGGTTAAAAGGCAGCGGGGTTTACGTGGAGTATCGCACGGATGATGCGCGACTAACGATAGAGGTGTTGAAAGAAGCGGTTCACCGCGGGGCCTCGGCAGTCAATTATTTGGAGGTTGTAGGCTTCCTCTACACCGAAGGCAAAGTATCCGGCGTTCAAGTGAAGGATCGCATCGGAGGCGGAGTCATTGAGATCTACGCCAAGAAGATCGTGAATGCCGCCGGGCCATGGGTGGATACCCTTCGGGAGAAGGATAAATCGAAAGAGAAGAAGCATCTTCAATTAACCAAAGGTATTCATTTGGTCATAGATCAGCGCCGGTTTCCGCTCCGGCAGGCCATTTACTTTGATACCCCGGACGGCCGTATGACCTTCGCTATCCCTCGTGACGGCAAAACGTACGTGGGAACGACGGATACGGTGTATAAAGGGGACCCGGCGCACCCGCGGATGACCTCCGCGGACCGTCAATATGTCATTGATGCGATCAATTACATGTTTCCTTCCGTGAATATTACGATCGAGGATATCGAATCCAGCTGGACCGGTCTTCGCCCTTTGATTTTTGAGGAAGGGAAAAACGCATCGGAAATATCCCGGAAAGACGAAGTATGGCAATCGCCATCCGGTTTAATTACCATTGCAGGCGGTAAATTAACGGGATACCGGAAAATGGCGGAGATGGTTGTCGATCTGGTCGTTGATTTGTTGAAACAAGAGGACAGCAGGTCTTTCCCCTCCAGCAGCACTAAAAACATGCCGATCTCGGGGGGACAAGTAGGAGGCTCAGCCAGCTTCGCGGAGTATTGTAAAAAGAAGGCCAGAGAGGGAACCGCTCTCGGCTTTACTCCGGAACAATCGGAGCGGCTGGTCAGAAGATACGGCTCGAATATCGACAAACTATATACACTGGCTGCCCGGAATGCTAAGCATGCCGCAGCTTCTCAAATGCCACTGGATGTATTCGCCATGCTGGAGTACGCCATCGAAGAAGAAATGACGGTCAAGCCCGAGGATTTCTTTATTAGACGCACCGGCGCTTTGTTATTTGATATGGCTTGGGTGCAGCAGCATAAAGCTTCGGTTATAGCTTATATGGCTGAAAAGCTGGGCTGGAGCGGGGAGTTGGAAAGATATTATACGGAAGAGCTGGAGAAGCATTTGCATGATGCTGTCGTTCCAATAGATGAAGAAGCAGGCTTAAAGCAGGCATGAAAAAAATCCCGTTCCACAGTTCCATAGTGGTTCGGGATTTTTTTCATACCTGGTAGATTTTTTGTTCCGGATGTAATCAGGTGAATTTGACCATCAGGTTCTATCTTCAAGGAGGAAATGAATCTTCCAAGTCGAAAGAATAACACATGCCTTGAGCATGGGATGAACTAGGGTTCCGAGCGGTGTTGTTTCTTACGTCGAGGCGGAAGTTTTCATAAGATAGGAGTGTTATCGGTTGATTAGCGCAATTATGCTTTTCATTCTTGCCGGATTGGCTGAAATCGGCGGCGGTTACTTGGTATGGCTATGGCTGAGGGAATCCAAACCATTATGGTATGGTGTTGTTGGGAGCTTGGTGCTAGTTGCTTACGGAGTCATTCCCACGCTGCAAAGCTTCCCAAGCTTTGGGCGAGTCTATGCAGCTTATGGCGGGGTGTTTGTCGTTCTCGCCGTTCTCTGGGGCTGGTGGATCGATAAGAAGACACCTGACCTCTATGACTGGATTGGAGCCATCGTTTGCGTCATCGGCGTTTCCATTATGCTGTGGGCTCCCCGTCAGTAATGGCTTACGCCCACTTGACTAGAGTGAATAAGAAAGAAAACGAAAAAAGGAGAACCTACAAATCGTTCGTTAATGGATGGTTTCACCTTATTCCTCCCTCGAAAAAATAAAAGCTTTACTCCCAAACGCCGGTTTGAATGATGTTTATCTTTGTTTTGACTGTCACGTTCAGATGAGGATATATTTCCTGGAAATGCGCATCGTCCCAATTTCTTGACTTTGCTCTAACCCTATCTCCAAGTCCAAGGGGATCTATATGTTTCTTTTGAAGAAATGAAATGAATTACTGGATTTCCTCGTCAAAATGCTTCTCCATCATTTTTTCAATATAAAGGATGGATTGGACTCTAATTGATGCTGCCACCGTCCATAAAAACGTAATGAGCAATATGCACCCGGGGGCGATTGTTCTCATGCACAGCGGCGGGCACTGGACCCAGAATTTGTCCGGTATGGTCCAATCATTGGATACGATTATACCCCAGCTGAAGAAAGAAGGGGTACATTTCGTAACTATCTCTCAAATGCTTAACATTCCGGATAAAAAATGAGGCCTGTATAGGAGAGGCATTATGCAGATGGGAAGTTAATGTGCTAATAAACCACCTATTTATTTAAAGCGTGTTCTCCCCAGTTCGGGTATAATGTACCTATATATGTATGAGGGGATGACGATCATGAATTACGATGATGACATAAAAAGACGCCTGCGCCGGGTAGAAGGACAGGTTCGCGGTGTATTGAAGATGATAGAAGAAGAAAAAAACTGTAAGGATGTCGTCAGTCAATTATCGGCGGTGCGCAGCGCAGTGGATAAAGCCATGGCTTACATCGTTGCGGTTAATCTGGAACAATGCATTCATGAAGAGAAAGAAGCCGGTAAAGACACCAGCAAGCTGGTTCAGGAGGCTGTGGAACTGCTGATCAAGAGCAGGTAAGCGAACATAGTTCAGGACAGGATAAAGCATCCCATTTGGGAATGCTTTTTTTATTTGTTATGTAAAATTCCCATCAGACAAACGGAATACCTTCGTGCGAATTCACCATAATACCAAATGAACAAATATATTTATGAGGAGCGAACCCCATCATGAAGCTTCAGTTAGCTTTGGATCTTGTAGACATTCCTGGAGCCAAACAGCTGGTGAAAGAAGTGGAAGAGCATATCGATATCGTAGAAATCGGTACGCCGGTTGTGATTAACGAAGGTCTGCGAGCAGTCAAAGAAATCAAAGAAGCATTCCCTTCTTTGACTGTACTGGCCGATCTGAAAATCATGGATGCAGCCGGATATGAGGTGATGAAGGCATCCGAGGCTGGTGCGGATATCATCACGGTCCTGGCAGCGGCTGAGGACATGAGCATCAAGGGGGCGGTGGAAGAGGCCAAAAAGCAAAAGAAGCAAATTTTGGTGGACATGATTGGCATTAAGGATATTGAAGGACGGGCCAAGGAGCTTGATGAGCTCGGCGTAGACTACATTTGTGTGCACACGGGCTATGACCTTCAAGCAGTAGGACAAAACTCGTTTGAAGACCTTAAGAAAATTAAAGGTGTAGTGAAAAGGGCTAAGACGGCGATCGCAGGGGGCATCAAGCTAAGCACCTTGCCGGAAGTAATAAAAGCCAAACCGGATCTGGTCATTGTCGGCGGCGGGATTACCGGACAAGAGGATAAGAAGGCGGCAGCCGCGGAAATGCAAAAATTAATCAAACAAGGTTAACGCCATTATGCAGACTATACAATACACAGCTGAAATTGTAAATGAACTGCAACATACGGTAGAACAAATCGTCGAAGATCAGGCTGAAGCCTTAGTAAACCATATTCTTCACTCCAAGAAAATATTTGTGGCTGGTGCAGGACGGACCGGATTGATGGGACGGGCCTTTGCTATGAGGCTGATGCAAATGGGCTTTGAAGCTTATGTCGTTGGTGAAACGGTAACGCCTAACCTTGAAAAAGAGGATCTGTTCATCATCGGATCGGGCTCAGGGGAGACGAAAAGCTTGGTGCCCATGGCTGAGAAAGCGAAGGCTTTACATGGAATCGTTGCGGCGGTGACGATTTTCCCTGAATCAACCCTTGGGACTATATCGGATATCACGGTCAAGCTCCCTGGAGCACCTAAGGACAAAACGGACAGTGGATATGAAACCATACAGCCGATGGGAGCATTATTCGAGCAAACCCTGTTATTATTTTACGATGCTGTCATATTAAAGCTGATGGAAAAGAAGGGATTGGACTCCGGTACGATGTTTGGCAGACATGCCAATTTGGAGTAAGCAGCGGAGGGTTAACTATATGAATAACAGGCGATCCTCTCTGTAATAACTGCAGAGCAGGATCGCTTCTCTTAATCGCCCGCATAGAAATGATGGACCTGGAGAACCTAGCTTTAAGACCAAATCCGTTTGTAACCAAAGGATAAGTGACTTGTATGGATCAACATTGTGATTTTTCCCCATTGAAATTGGAGCTTAAAGAACAAATTCAAGCCCTTATAGATAAAATGCAGCAAACGTTACATGAGTTGGATGAAGAAACCACATGTATATTGAATGATTTTGGTCAAATCGGCGAAGAGATCAACACCATTGAATCGCTTGCTGCTTCGTTTTATTTAAAGTGTTATTTATCCACTTATACCGACCAGTATTCGGAAATATCCCGCTCCGTCCGTAACCTCTCCCAACGGCGGCACGGGGCGTTGATAGTAGTGCAGCGAGAGGATTCGTTAGATGGTCTGATTACCCCGGGAGTTTCCATTGATGCCAATTTAACATACTCTTTATTGGAATCGGTTTTTGTTCCCGGCAGTCCTTTGCATGATGGAGCGGTTCTGTTGAAAAGCAATAAAATAGCTTCAGCTGCTAACGTGCTTCCGTTAACAGGCCGGATAACAGACCGTAAGCTTGGAACCCGGCACCGCGCCGCTTTAGGGTTAACAGAACAATGTGACGCCCTTGTGATCGTAGTATCCGAGGAAACCGGGAAAGCATCCTTCTGTGTGCAAGGGAAAATATATGCCTTCGCAACCGGTTAATCCCAATGAGAAAGAGAATCATTTTCAAATACTTATTTATAGTAAATCGCTTTACAATAGTAAGCGATTGTATTATACTGTAATTAATCAATAAACATTATACATATGGAGGTTATTACAATGGGTAAATGCGCATGCGGCAACACTCAAAACGCAGAAGGAAACTGCGACGGTTCTCACGCAAAGAAAGACAAGTAAGCTAAGTTATCATTAAAAGATGATGACTAAGGCGATCACTATTCGGTAGTTTACCGAATAGTGATCGCCTTTTTATTATGAAACGATATTAACTGCGGTTACGGCTGCAATTCAAACTTTTTCTTCAAGCGGGTCAATACCCGTCCGTTTGTTTACCCAACTCGTCTGCCATCTCCATGGACGTTCTGGCTGTGTCGGATCCCATATGCGACGTGTTTACTTTTGCTTTGGCTAGGCCATCTGCAACACGGCTGCCATACTCCGGATCGGCTTGGGTAAAATGCTCTATCATCTTCTGTTGGATATGGGGGTGGCAAACCTTCAAGGCGTCAACCAGGTTGTCAACCAATTCATCGCGTTCCCACTGCTCGAATTTTCTGTACGTTTCTCCCGCTTGTTTAAAATTATTGGTTCGTTCAATAGGCTGCCGAACCAGCTTGGCGTTATAGGACGGCTCGTGGTCTTTACCGGATCGGGCCGCTTCCTCCAAGCCTCCTAAGGAGGAAGGCTCATAGTTGACGTGAGGGGTTTGTCCGGGTGCACGATCGACGAAATAAGTCATTTGACCGTCCCGCTGGTTTGTAGCAACCCGTTTTTTGGGCGCATTGATGGGCAGCTGCAAATAATTGGTGCCCACACGATAACGCTGCGTGTCGGAATAAGAGAACGTGCGTCCTTGAAGCAATTTGTCATCGGAGAAATCAAGCCCATCGACCAAGACGCCTGTGCCGAAAGCCACCTGCTCCACTTCAGCAAAGTAGTTTTCTGGATTTTTATTGAGCACCATTTTACCAACCGGCAGGAAAGGAAATTGTTCGCGATCCCAAATTTTGGTCGGATCGAGTGGGTCGTAATCAAGCTCCGGATGTTCATCATCACTCATGATTTGAACGGACAGCTCCCACTCCGGATAATCGCCGCGCTCGATCGCTTCGTAAAGGTCCTGAGTCGCATGGCTGTAATTTTTTGCCTGGATTTCATCGGCTTCCTTTTGAGTCAGGTTGCGGATGCCAAGCTTTATCGGCTCCCAGTGATACTTAATCAGAACCGCTTGTCCTTCTGCATTTACCCATTTGTATGTATTGACTCCGGACCCCTGCATTTCTCTGTAATTCGCCGGGATTCCCCACGGAGAGAAAAGAAAGGTGATCATGTGGGTCGCTTCCGGCGAATTCGACACAAAATCGAACATTCTCTCGGGATTTGATATTTGACTGACAGGGTCCGGGCGGAAGGAATGCACCATATCTGGAAACTTCAAGGGATCGCGGATGAAAAATATTTTCAGATTATTTCCAACCAAATCCCAGTTTCCATCCTCGGTATAGAACTTGACAGCAAATCCGCGAGGATCACGCAGTGTTTCCGGCGAGTGTCCTCCGTGTACTACGGTTGAGAACCTGACGAACACGGGCGTCTGTGTTCCGGCTTGTTGAAAAAGCTTCGCACGGGTGTATTTCGCAATCGGCTCATCGCCCACCTTACCGTAGGCTTCAAAATAACCATGGGCGCCCGCTCCGCGCGCATGGACGACTCTTTCCGGAATCTTTTCCCGGTCAAAATGCGAAATTTTCTCGAGGAGGTGGTAGTTCTCCAGTGTCACCGGACCCCGGCTGCCTACGGTTCGTACATTCTGATTATCGGCTATGGGGTGACCTTGACGATTCGTTAAAGTCATTTCGTTCTCATTCGTGCCCATCCTTTGGTCGCCAGGCCCGCCTGATCCCTCTACATGGGTTCCATTTGTCATGTTGTGTTCCATCATTTATCCTCCAAGATCGGCATTATTTACGAAGTCATTTTTTGCCTTTGGAGTTCAATTTATGCATTTAAGTTTTTCGTTCTGAACAGATATAATGAACATAGCAACATTATTGCAAACGCGGATAGGGGGACTTATGAAAAGAAGCCGTTATCAAAACTATGATGGTACACAAAATACACATACGTATTCTGACATGATTCGTTGGTACAAAGAAAGAAAGGCAAAAAAGAAAGATTTATCAAACTCCATTCCTCACGCAGCCCAGAAGGAAATCCGGAGACTTCAAGAAAATCGCACATTGTTTTCCATGACTTGGATCGGGCACTCTACTTTTTTGATCCAAATGAATGGTCTGAATATCTTAACGGATCCGGTATGGGCTAAGCGGATGGGTTTCGGTCGTAGATTGACGGAGCCGGGACTTCCCATGGACGCTCTTCCGGAAATCGACATCGTATTGATATCCCACGGCCACTATGACCATCTGGATTTCGGCTCGATCAGGAAGCTCAAAGGATCTCCCGTATTCTATGTTCCGGTCGGGTTGAAATCGGCCTTTATCCGGAGAGGCTACCAGAACGTAATTGAAGCCAATTGGTGGGATCGGTTTACGCATGAAGAGATTACCATCTCTTTCGTACCTGCGCAGCATTGGACAAGGAGGACCGTATCCGATATCAATACTTCTCATTGGGGCGGGTGGATTGTAGAAGATCCGAAGACGGCCAAATCGGTTTATTTCGTGGGGGATACCGGCTATTTTAGAGGCTTTAAAGATATAGCGGATCGGTATGAAATCGATATCGTCCTCATGCCGATTGGCGCTTATGAACCTGAGTGGTTTATGGCCACTTCTCACATTAATCCGGAAGATTCGATCAAAGCATTCCTGGAATTGAAAGGGAGAATGTTTATTCCTATGCATTACGGAGCGTACAGGCTTGCCGATGATACGGGACCGGAAGCTTTAGAAAGGCTGTATAAAGAGTGGGATCGACTGCAATTAAAGAAAGATATATTAAATGTCATGGCCATTGGCGAGTCTTATTGGATTAAGCAATAAATACGGTCTATGACATAAGAGAACGCTCGTTTAGGCAGAAGATACATTTCTACCCAAACGAGCGTCTTTTTTGTTTTATTTAAAGCTCGACAGGCTCAACCCAGGTTAAGGACCAGCCCTCGATTCCTCTAATGACAGGTTCTAATGCAAGCCCTTTTTCCGTTAAAGAGTATTCAATTCGAACGGGCGTTTCGGGAAAGACATCGCGCTGGATAATGCCTTCCTGTTCCAATTCCTTCAATCGCTCTGACAGGAGTCTGCCGCTGATCGGAAGTGCCGATTCAATGGTGCAGAAGCGTTGGGGGCCTGAAAGAAGCTGATGAATGATCAATCCAACCCAGCGTTTACTTACCATTTGCATTCCTTTTTCAAACCTAGGGCACAATGAAGAGTGGTTCATTATTGTCACCTCACTATAACCATATTATAGCTTAAATTCATTTTAAATAATATAGTTACACTTTAAAAATTAATTACTTGACAGAAACTTATTATTAATATAAATTAACTTACATAAAGTAACTAGTTGACTTAATGATGAGGAGGTTGAGTTATGGTTCCGTCTTTATTTTTAGCGCACGGTTCCCCGATGCTTGCCATTGAAGATACGGTTTACAGCGATTTTCTGAACACCTTATCTCAGCAGCAGGTGAAGCCCAAAGCGATCGTCATTTTTACCGCGCATTGGGAAAGCGAAGTTCTTACGATTTCGTCTTTGGACGGTGCGTACGATACTATTTATGATTTTGGCGGATTTCCTGATGAGCTGTATCAGATTAAATATCCGGCCAAAGGCTCAACGGAAATAGCTTCGATGGTAGAAGAAAGATTCAAACAGCGAGGCATCCCGGTTAAGAAGGATACAATCAGGGGACTTGATCACGGAGCCTGGACTCTATTATATCGGATGTATCCCAAAGCTGACATTCCTGTGGTACAAATTTCTGTTCATCCTTATTTGTCACCTGAGAAACAGTTTGAGATTGGCGAGTGCCTTCAAGGGTTGGGAGAAAAAGATATCTTGGTGATCGGCAGCGGGGTAACCGTTCATAATTTGGGTATGATTCATTGGGGACAATCCACGCCGGAGCCTTGGTCGGTTGCTTTTGACGACTGGCTTATTGATAAGGTGGAAAAAAGAGATCTGGAATCGCTTTTCAACTATGAAAAGCTGGCGCCGTACGCGCGTCAGGCTGTACCGAGACCAGAGCATTTCGTGCCGTTTTTTATTGCAATGGGCAGCGGAAATCTGGAATCGGCGCCAAAGATCATCCATCGGAGCTATGATCTTGGAACCTTAAGTTATTTGAGTTATCAATTCTAAATGAAAATATAAATCATGGGAGAGAATGAATAATGAACACGAAATACGAGGTAGGCTCACTTATTTTGAGATTGGTAGTAGGTATTACTTTCTTGGTTCATGGATTGATTAAGTTTCAGAGCGGTATAGATAACATTGCCGGTTGGTTTACAAGCATCGGCTTACCCGGATTTGCGGCATACGCCATTGCTATCATTGAGGTTGCGGGCGGTATTGCACTGATTGCAGGAATTGGAACCAGGGTTGTATCCGTGTTGTTTGGTTTGATCATGGTTGGGGCTATCCTAAAAGTAAAATTAGCTGCAGGTTTTGCCGGTAATGGCCAAATGGCAGGGTATGAACTTGATTTGGTTTTGCTCGCTATTTCCATTCATCTTGCCATTAGCGGCAGTAAATTGTATTCGCTTGGAAGTTTGTTCGGATCGAATACAAAGAACAATGCATGAAGAAAATAGATGTAGGCGGAGGTTCTTGCCCCATGGCCAAGGCCTTTTCTTTTTTACAGCAGGATGAGTCCAGTTGTCCATTTCTTGACATGGGCATCCGGAACATTTATTATTATTTAGCATGAACTAATAAATAATTAGTAACAAATTAAAAATATGATTCATGAGGAGGCAGCGGCTTTTTCGACTCTTTGTGAAGTGAAGGAGGTAGGATGATGACTCTCAAGATCAAGGTTTATTCCGATTATGTATGTCCGTTTTGTTATATAGCGGAGGTTCCGCTGGAGGAAGCCGTGAAAGGCAAGGATGTAGAGGTCGAATGGATGCCTTATGAGCTTCGTCCTTATCCTAACGAAACTCTTCGTCCGGAAGACGAATACTTACCTAGAGTGTGGAATCAATCTGTATATCCGATGGCAGCCCAATACGGTTTGAACATGGTGCTGCCTAACGTATCGCCGCAGCCGCATACCCATTTGGCATTTGAAGGGTTTCAATACGCTAAGGAACATGGCAAGGGGAATGAGTATACGCATCGTATGTTCGGGGCCTTTTTCCAGGAGGAGCAGGACATCGGTCAAATCGATGTGCTTACCCGAATAGCCGGCGAGCTGGGCCTTAATGAATCAGAGTTCCGCCACGCTTTAGAAACCCGTAAATACCAAGATATTCACCGGAAGGCTTTGGAGCATGCAGTTGAAGAGGCTAAAATTACGGCAGTTCCCACGTTTAAGATTGGAGAAACGGTCGTTCAAGGGGTTCGTTCCAAGGAATCGATCGAACGGATCATAGAAGAGGAGCTCGCCAAGAAGCCGAAGCTGTTGGATTTTGGTGAAGGCATGGCTTGCGGAGTGGATGGCTGCTAATCCATGGCCCAATGTAAGACGGGCCGGAATAGGTTTCGTTAAAACAACAAAAAATAGCACTAGACTCGGGTCTAGACGTTGAGGAGGCATTTAAAAATTATGAATGAAAAAATGAAGCCATTATTTGATACGTTCTCTGTAAGAAGCGGAATTGAGCTGAAAAATCGTGTGGTTATGGCACCGATGACCAATTTTTCCTCCAATCCAGACGGCACGGTGACAGACGAGGAATTGAAGTATTACGTCCGCAGATCGTCAGGAGTAGGCATGGTCATCACGGCGTGTACTTATGTAACGGCAAACGGTAAAGGGTTTCCGGGAGAGTTTGGTGCGGACACGGATGAGATGATCCCAAGCTTACGGCGTCTGGCTACTGCAATCAAAGAACAAGGGGCCAAAGCCGTATTGCAAATCTTCCACGGTGGCCGGGCATGTCCACCAGAATTAGTGCCTAATGGGGATATCGTCAGCGCAAGCGATGTAGCCGCTAAGGAGGAAGGAGCCAAAGCTCCTAGACCGCTCACAGATTCGGAAGTGGAGTCGATTGTTAAGGCTTTTGGAGAAACCACAAGAAGAGCGATTGAAGCTGGATTTGACGGGGTTGAGATCCATGGAGCTAACGGTTATTTGATCCAGCAATTTTTCTCTCCGCATACCAATCGCCGGACCGACCGTTGGGGCGGCAATGTGGAGCAGCGCCTAAGCTTCCCTCTGGCGGTTGTTAAGGAAGTAAAGCAAGCCGTGGCGTTACATGCTAAAGAGCCGTTCCTTGTGGGCTACCGTTTTTCGCCGGAAGAAGAGGAAACCACTGGGATTACCATGGCGGACACCTTAGTATTAGTGGATGCCTTGGTGGATCAAGAGCTTGATTATCTCCATGTTTCCTTGATGGATTTCTGGTCGAAACCAAGACGCGGAGTGGAGGACACAAGATCCCGTATTGAAATCATTAAAGAGCGTGCCGGAGATCGAGTGCCTATCATTGGGGTAGGGTCGATTCATACTGCAGATGACGCTTCGAAGGCTTTGGGCATCGTGCCTCTCGTTGCACTCGGACGTGAACTCATTGTAGAACCGGATTGGGTAGAGAAAGTGCAGCAAGGCCGTGAAAGCGAAATTGCGACTACCTTAACCAAGGATGATCAGCAGCGTCTAGTCGTTCCAGATCCGCTCTGGCAGGCGATTATGAACACGCCGGGATGGTTCCCTGTCGTTCAACCTTCCTCCAAATAAGAAGAAACCCACAAGCCGCGGCTTGTGGGTTATTTTATGCCCTTTGCTGTAGTAATGCGGCTTCCTCAAGGATACGAATCATTTTGTACAGCATGTCATTGATAGGGGTGGGAGTGCCATATTTTTGTCCAAGCTCACGAACCTTACCCGCTAAATATTCCACTTCTGTTTTACGGCCTGCTTCTATATCTTGAAGCATAGATGTCTTACCTTCTGGCGATAACTGATGTAATATGTCGATAAAGTTATCCATGTCCCCTTGGGATAGATGAACTCCAGCCTTCTCCGACAAGATTATCACTTCCTGCATCGCATCAGCCATCCATTGCTGTGCCTCCGGTATTTCCTGAAAAACCCGATAGGGTGCTTTGAGAACCGCTGAACATTGATTGACCCCGACATTAATCATAAACTTCCACCACATCGTATGCAGCATATTTTCTGGGATTTCATATGGAATATTCGCTTCTTCGAATAGTTCCTTTACGCGCTGCACGTTAGGTGAATAGGTTGTATTCATCTTTTCCCCAAAGCAAATCTTTCCAATTTTGGAGAAGTGAATGGATAATCCATCCCGTACGGCATCGATAGCTACGCACATGGCGTATAACAAATTATCGGTGCCATAGGCCGAGGCAAGAATTTCTTCACTCGATATTCCATTTAAAAGCGATAGGATGATCGTATGGGGACCAACATGAAGCCTCATATCACGGATGGCTTGTTGAAGTCCTTCATACTTGACGGCAACGATGACTAAATCTGCAGGTTCGGTTTCGGCATCGGGTGATACATACCGGAAAGTGTAACCTTTCCCATTGACCGTCAATTCACTAGCTTCGTAACGTTGAATTCGTTCCTGATCCGCAATCACTTGAACGCATGCGGGGTTCATATCCTGCAATCTGCTCGTATAGGCGGCACCAATGGCTCCAAGTCCGATAACAGACACTCTCTCGATTTTTTTCATTTGATAGACACCCTTTTAGAATATTTTATATGAAGACAATTATAGCAATAAATGGATCTATTACGGAATGATAATTTCACACCAAATCATATGTAAGAGCATCACTAAAACCACTCCAAAGCCATGGAGTGGTTTTTTAAAGCATTCATTAGCCGCCAGCCATGACCTCTTGTATACACTCGGGAACATCATTCTTTGCATTTCCCACCATTGGAGATACGGGGTAAGCCTTCATTTCTTCCGTAGGGAAAGGTTTAAGAAGAGGCAGGAGCGATTCCATGTCTTGGATCTCCCTGTTTAACCAAACAGCTTCGTTCTGTGGGGTTAATATCACCGGCATGCGGTTATGAATATCGGCAACAAGCGAATTCGGCATTGTCGTAATAATGGTGCAGCTGCTAACCTTCCGGCCGTCCGGTGCAATCCATGTGTCGTACAGGCCGGCCATGCTAAACATCTTTTCGGACTTTAACAGGACCCTCATCGGTTGTTTGCCTTCGTTCGTCTGTTTCCACTCATAAAAACTATCTGCGGGAATCAGGCATCTTTTGCGAGCAAAGGGGACTTTAAATGCCGGCTTATCCTTCAAGGTTTCAGCACGGGCATTCGTCATCATCGTTTTTTCATC
Organism: Paenibacillus sp. PvR098; assembly: GCF_017833255.1. NCBI lineage: Bacteria > Bacillati > Bacillota > Bacilli > Caryophanales > Paenibacillaceae > Paenibacillus > Paenibacillus sp. PvR098. The sequence continues at coordinate 2,702,996 of NZ_JAFIBU010000001.1, read as the reverse complement.
CTTTGCCCAAGAGGGAAGGAGTCCCCACTTTAACGGTCCGATCCTGTTTTCGTGTCCGTCATGGATTACAGCCAAAACCATCTGAGAAGGGCTTATATTGAATCGGGGCTGATAGGCAACCGAGCTGGATACGTTGGAGTAAAAGTGGAGCATCAATTCTTCTAGCGTCACGGTAAGCGTATATCTGCCGCACATAAATCCTCCCCGAATTGCAGGTATTTTCTAAGCATTATACTACATCATTGAGTGATTAGCTTCCATTTTGTTCGCTCTTGAGTTTAGATTTTCTTTAATTGGAAACCATATGGGCATTAGGATAGCTATACTAGGTGGTGTAAACATGAAGGAACAAACATTTTCTATTCAAATTAACAATGAGGAGTACGCATATACTCCTAACCAAAGTATTTTGGAGGTAGCCAAGGCTCACAAATATTACATCCCACATGTCTGTTATCATGAGAACTTGGGCGCTATTCAATCTTGTGATACTTGTATGGTGGAGGTAGACGGTGAGTTAAAACGGGCCTGCGCCACCGCGGCGATACCCGGAATGAGAGTCGATAGCAAGTCGAAGCGGGCGAAGGATGCCCAAATGGAGGCCATGCAGCGGCTTTTGCAAAATCACGAGCTCTATTGCACCGTTTGTGACAATAACAATGGGAACTGTACCGTACATAATACGGCGGAATACTTGCAAGTCGAGCATCAAAAGTATGAATTTGCGCCGAAGCCGTATCCTCCGGACAACACGCATCCATTTTATCGCTATGAGCCTGATCAGTGCATCCTTTGCGGGCGGTGTGTTGAAGCCTGCCAGGATCTTCAGGTGAATGAAACGCTAACGATCGATTGGAGTCTGGAGAGGCCGCGGGTCCTTTGGGATAATGGAGTTCCGATTGATCAATCCTCTTGTGTATCCTGCGGACACTGTATAACCGTATGTCCATGCAATGCGCTAATGGAAAAAACGATGCTCGGAGAAGCGGGGTATTTGACGGGTATTCCCAATAGTCTGCTTTTACCTATGATTGATCTGACCAAAGAAGTCGAGCCTAGTTATCAGGAAATCTTCGCCATATCCGAAGTCGAAGCGGCGATGAGAAAGTCCCGGATCGAGCGTACCAAGACGGTGTGTACCTATTGCGGCGTCGGCTGCAGCTTTGAAGTGTGGACCAAAGATCGTGAAATTCTCAAGATCGAACCCCAGGTGGAAGCGCCGGTAAACGGGATTTCGACGTGCATCAAAGGAAAGTTTGGATGGGATTTTGTAAACAGCGAGGAGAGATTAACCAAGCCATTAATTCGTAAAGGCGATGTGTTTGTAGAGGCCACATGGGACGAGGCTTTGAATTTGATCGCAACCAAATTGAAAGAAATGAAGGAGACATATGGCCCCGATTCGATCGGCTATATTGCTTCCTCCAAATGCAGTAATGAAGAGAACTTCATCTTCCAAAAGTTTGCCCGCGCTGTGATGGGATCTAACAATCTGGATAATTGCTCCCGTTATTGCCAGTCTCCGGCAACAGCAGGGCTTATGCGTACGGTAGGGATTGGGGGAGATTCAGGAACCATTGTGGATATCGCCAGTGCGGAATTGGTGCTAGTGGTCGGAGCGAACCCTGCGGAATCTCATCCGGTATTGGCAACGCGGGTCAAGCGTGCTCATAAGCTCCACGGTCAGAAATTGGTGGTCGTCGATCTTAGAAAGCATGAACTGGGGGAAAGGGCAGACCTCTTCCTTCGTCCGAAACCGGGCAGCGATTTGATTTGGCTGTCCGCCGTGACCAAGTACATCCTTGAACAAGGGTGGGAAGATAGAGAGTTCTTGAAACAGCGGGTGAACGGCTATGAAGAATACGTTCAATCCCTGGAACCCTACACATTGGAATATGCGGAAGAACGGACAGGACTCACGAAAGAAAATATAATTCAGATTGCGACGATGATTCATGAATCCAAATCGACTTGTATTTTATGGGCCATGGGGGTCACCCAGCATATTGGAGCAACGGACACCAGCACGGCAATATCCAATTTATTGTTAATCACAGGTAACTATGGACGTCCAGGAACAGGAGCCTATCCATTGCGGGGACATAACAATGTGCAAGGGGCTTGTGATTTTGGGACGATGCCAGCCTGGTTCCCGGGTTATGAAGCGATTCAGGACGAGAAAGTTCGTGCCCGATATGAGCGGGCTTGGGGGGTTAAGCTCCCGGAAAAACCGGGCATGAATAACCACCAGATGGTTGAGGGCATTCATGACGGAAAACTGAAAGCCATGTATTTGTTTGGGGAGGATATGGCGCTTGTTGATTCCAATTCGAATCACGTGCAAGCCGCCTTTGAAAAACTCGAGTTCTTCGTTGTTCAAGATATTTTCTTTTCAAAAACCGCCCAGTTTGCCGATGTGGTGCTGCCCGCGGCGCCTAGTCTTGAGAAAGACGGGACTTTCACCAATACAGAGAGACGGATTCAGCGTTTTTACAAGGTGTTCGAGCCTCTCGGAGATTCCAAGCCGGATTGGGAAATCATCCAAGAGATAGCTAATCGTTTTGGGGCTAATTGGAACTACAAGCATCCGAGTGAGCTTATGGATGAAGCGGCAAGCCTTGCTCCTATTTTTGCGGGGGTCAGTTATGAACGACTGGAAGGGTGGAAAAGCCTGGTATGGCCTGTCGCTGCCAACGGAGTAGATACACCTCTGCTTTATCTAGAGAAGTTTGGATTTCCCGATGGAAAGGCCAAATTGTTCCCGGTTCAATGGACACCGCCGTATGAAGCAGGAGAAGGATACGATTTGCATTTAAACAACGGTCGATTGCTCGAGCACTTCCACGAGGGAAATATGACCTACAAATCCAAAGGGATTACACATAAGGTGCCAAGTGAATGGCTAGAGGTGTCACCCGAACTGGCCAAAGAACGCGGCATCGATAATGGCGCATTGGTTCGTCTCACCTCGCCTTATGGAGTAGTGGAGGTACGAGTAGAGGTGACGGATCGGGTGAAGGGGAATGAATTGTATTTAACGATGAATTCAGCAGAAGACTTGTCTGCGGTGAATCGTTTGACGAGCAGTTATCATGACCGGATTACGCACACGCCGAATTATAAAGAAATGGGTGTAAAGATGGAAGTGTTGGAAGCAAAGGGAGAGCGGCCGCTGCCGCGTGTGAATCATCGTTTCGGAAATCGTGTGCCGCAGCTCGGCGTTAAGGTAGAAGAGAAGTGGGAGCGTTCCGATTATATACCGATTTCGGAGATCATTGATGGGGGGGCAAGCCATGGCGAAGGCAATTACCAACATTGAAAAGAACATCCCCAATCAGGTAGAAGAAGATTCACAAGCGATTCAGCAGCTGTTACAAGCCGCTGCGAACCATTCTGTACCGCTGATTAAATTTTTGGATATACTACATGAATTGAACCGGCAAGGAGTGCTGGACGCGCTGCAGGGAATGTTGAAAAACAGCGAGCAAATCGCTTTGATCGGGATCCATCAGTTGAATAAACCCGGTGCTCACCGGATAATTAAGAATGGTATGGGAGCTGTGCAAATGTTGAGCCAAATCGATCCGGCCAAGCTTCAAACGATCCTGCAAGGCGTGGCCTCAGGGGTAGAGCATGCCGCCCAAGATGAACCCGCCAAAAAACAAGGATTATGGGATATCCTCAGAACATTGCGCGGGCGGGAAGCCAGCGCCTCTTTATCCATGATGACCAAGTTTTTGCAGGGGATGGGTAAAGGCTTGAACAAATCTCATTAACTGTGCTGAACGGGGTGTCGAGATGATTGCAAGAACGATTGTCATTCAAGGAATGGATGACCAGGAGGATGTCCATAAAGTCATTCAGGCCCTTCATGAGGTTTGGGGCATACAAAAGGTGGAGATTAGCTTGAGCAGCAAAGAGGCGATATTATTCTATGACGAAACAGCGGCATCCTTTCGTGATTTTGAGCAAGCTGTTCATGAACTGGGATTTGAAGTCAAGACAGAGAATGCCGCTGCGGACCCTAGCTTGGATGGCTGATACTGGAATTATGGCAGGAGGAAAAGGGAATGCCTATGATCTGTGAAGTTTGCGGAAGTGTTGAAGACTCTGTGGAATTAAGTGCTCTAAACGAACATCTTCATGTTTGTGCGAACTGTATGATGGACCGGCAGCATCCTGAGGTTTCAGGGTTGTGGGATGAAGAACAGTAACAGAGTGATGGACGAAGGGGCTGCTTATCGTCCGTGAGACGCAGCCTCTTTTTTATTTTTAATATGAAACAACCCTGATATTGGAAAATTAGCACTTGCAAAAACTAATAACATTAGTTATATTAAAACTAATGTTATTAGTTTTTTTGTGAAAAAGGGATGTTTTCATGCGAATCATTCAGGAAAATAGCATATACCAATTGACTTTTCTACCGCGTTGGTTTCCGGTAAATTGTTATTTAGTTGAGGAAGATGAAGGCTTGACGTTGGTGGATGCTGCACTGCCTTACAGCTCGAAGGGAATTTTGCAGGCGGCCGCTCAGATCGGTAAGCCGATTACACGGATCGTATTAACCCATGCGCATGAGGATCACGTAGGTGCACTCGACGCGCTCAAAGAAGTACTTCCCGAGGTTCCCGTGTATATTTCGGCGAGGGATGCGCGACTGCTCGGCGGAGACCGTACGCTAGACCCGGACGAACCGGATACCCCGATTCGCGGCGGCGTACCCCGTAAACTCCGAACGCGGGCGGATGTCCAGCTCCAGGACGGAGAGCGAATCGGTTCGCTGCTTGCTGTGGCGGCCCCAGGCCATACGCCGGGCTCGATGGCTTTCCTAGACACGCGTACCCGCTCTTTGATCGCAGGCGATGCCTTGCAAACCAGGGGCGGTATCGCGGTGTCAGGGCAGCTTCGACCCTGGTTCCCATTCCCTGCCATGGCCACGTGGAATAAGCAAGTGGCGCTGGAGAGTGTACGCAAGCTAAGAGAGTACAGTCCTTCGCTGCTGGCGGTGGGACACGGACGAATGCTGAAGCAGCCGGAAGCCGCTATGGATCGAGCCCTCGCCGACGCCCGGCGAAATTTAGAACAGACTATGAACTAAAGGAGCATACCCTATGTCCCCTAGAATGGGTCTTGATTTGCAAACCATTATACAAGCCGCTGTGGAGCTTGCCGATACACATGGAATCGATGAAGTGACTCTTGCCTCGCTTGCCGGCAAATTGGAGATTCGTTCGCCATCGCTTTACAATCATGTGAACGGACTGCACGGCTTGCGCAAAAAGCTTGCCATCCACGGTCTCGAACAGCTTCACTCTGTCATGACCCGCGCTGCGGTGGGGAGGGCAGGAGATGATGCGGTGCGTGCGCTGGCAGAAGCCTATATCTCTTTTGCCCGCGCGCATCCCGGCTTGTACGAAGCTACTCTTCGCGCGCCTGATCCGCAGGACCCGGACATTCAGCGGGCGGGAGCGGAGATCGTGGAACTAGCCGTCCGCGTGCTGAGCGCCTACGATTTGGAAGACGAAGCGGCGCTTCATGCCGTGCGCGGACTGCGAAGCATTCTCCACGGCTTCGCTTCACTCGAGCAGCGGGGAGGATTCGGGCTCCCGCTCGACCTCAATGTGAGTCTCCTGCTCTTGATCGATACCTTTCTTGCAGGAATTCATATCATGAAGTCAGGAACGGAGTCATTACAAAATCCGGAATGAAGCATAATAACCTCAATGAATGTGAAGAAGGGAAGGATATGAATTTTTGTTATTCGTTATTCTTTTTACCGTCGGGTGCGGTTGGCTAGATGCGGATAAGCATCTCTTCACAGATGTTTTATGCACACTGGTAGCGGGTAAGGCATAGAGATTGTATAATATGGCTGTATCTATATGGAAAGAAAGGGTGAGTTCTATGAGTCCGCAAACGGCTAGAACGTTAAACCTCATTCAGCTGATCTCCGAGATCGGCATTGCTGTAGGTTATTTGATCGGCATGATTCCGTTCGTATACGCTTGGTCCGGGGCTTGGGTCGTACCACTAGCGGTTATCAGCTTGATTATTGCGGTACTGACCTCTAATGGAACGCTCATGATGACGATCATCAATGTCGTTCTGTCATTGGTCAGTTGGATTCCAGTAGTAGGCTTCGTTACCCGGATTGGCGGGATTGCCGTATCCATTATGAACATCATGAATCTCCGCAGGCGTGTGTAGATGGGATAGACATTAGGGGACGTAATCGGTTAAGCGATTACGTTCTGTTTTTTAGCCCCTGTGCGTACGAGGCTTGAACGGATGCAGCGGGAAAATCAAGCCGAGGAAATGGATAATATATAATATTTTGGTTACGTTAAGAGCATCATCAATTACGTTAGGAGCCTGACGATGATCAGTAACCGCGAGCTAAAAGGTCAGATGGATCAATTAACCGAGCAAAACCAGTATTTGACGGAAGAACTGGAACAAATCAAGGCAATGTTGAAGCAGCAAATGAGGAATCAAGGACAGAATTCCTCAAACCAAAATTCCCAGAACGCCGGCGGAGGCCATTCGCAGAGCAGTGGTTCCAGTGGTTCTAATGGAGGCAGATCCAATGGCTCCAATGGCTCTGGTGGTTCTAGTGCTTCAGGCATATCTGAACTGGCCAAAGATTTCTCTAAGCTGAAGGATTTAACGAGCCAGTTGGAAGAAAAGATGAGTAATTATATTGCCGAACAATCCTCCAACAAACCGATGAGCGACGAAGATGCCGTCAATCTCATCTTAACGATGATGAACGGAATGATAGACTGGTCGATGGATCTTCTGTCGAAGTCGTCGAATTCATCCAATCAACAGCAATAATCCGGCTCTCTAGAGAGAATGACGAAGCAGACCGTTCCTATAGGGGGCGGTCTTTCAGCATACTAAAATCCACGGCTGCTAGAGCAACCGTGGAAGGGTACAGTTGGCGGTCGGTTCACGCTTTGTGAGCTGGAAATCAGCGTGACGTGAGCCAGATTGCCGGCGGCGGCAGCGGATAGACGATTTTCGCTTATCAGCCGCCGTATGCTGGATACAGCCGCACTGCCTAATATTCCGTTGTGATGACGGGGATGCCCAAGGTTACTCTCTGCTTGCCCGTGACCGAATCCTCATGAACGGCCGCTTGGATGTTCATTTGTCGGTCTCCAGTAAGTAGTCTCGTCTGGAGATCACGCGAAAAATAAGAAACGCTGACCGTTCCATGATCTGCATAACGCTCCACTTCCTTGGCATCCAACGTATCCGGAAGCCACTCTAGAAACTTGTTGCCTTCAGAATGATCGCCTTGTAACTCCCCCTGCACCATCACGTTCCAGTGGATCGGTATGCCGAGGGCTGCCATTGTATGCTCTAACTCTTCCTGAAGTTCCAGTATATGCGCCAGTCCCGTGTCGTTATCTGTTTTCAAGCTGAGAACAAGGCTTGAGGACCGGTCCTGCATCATTCCTATATAGAGTAGAGAAAACCGTACATCATGAATCGATGCCTCCGTTTTATATGCCAGATGATCCTCCGCATGGGTAATTTGGCCGTTTACGGGCAGAGCGAAAGCTGTGCTTAACTCAGCGGCTGTCTTAACAAAATCGTCTTCATTCGTAAAAATGGAATAAGGGCTAAATTGCTTGATGAGCACCTTTTGATTACCTTCCATGACTTGATTGGATAACGAAAGCAGCCATTGTGCATCAGAATCTTCCTTCGCGCTGACATCGAATCCTTTCCAAATCACCAATGTCGCAATGATCATGATCATGATCAACCCTCTGTTTCTCATCATGCCGGGCCTCCTTAGAGCGTTTCAATGTACTCTTAGGATGACCTAATCTAGCATTTTTTATACCTCGATGGATTGATAGATAGATGAAAAGAAGAAGGGTCATTCATCTATCGATTCAACCTTCAGTTTCCATGCTGCTTCTTACCTCTTCCATGGTCGGCATGCCGTCTTGGGCGCCGAACCTCGTAACCGAGAGCGAAGCGGCGTGAATGGCAAACGAGACGGTCTCGTCGAATGCCCAGCCTGATGCCAGCCCGCAGCATAATGCCGCGTTGAATGCGTCTCCGGCGCCGGTCGTATCCACCACCTGTACCGTAGGAGCGGGTACCGTTCGGATCCGTCCGCTATCGTCTAAATAAGAGCAGCCAGCTTGTCCCCGGGTGACGATAACGGCGGGGCCGGCTGCGGTTTGAAAATCACGCAGGGCGGTTTCCCATTCAGCCTCGCTCCCTGGATTCCCGCCTGACAAGAGGGCAAACTCCGATTCGTTGGGGGTGATCCAATCCGCGAGCGCAAGCAGCTCGGACGGCAGCACTCGCGCCGGAGCGGGATTGAGCACGGTAGTGATGCCTGTCTCACGAGCAAGCTCAAGAGCATGCTGAACGGTTGGGAGCGGCACCTCCAACTGTACCAAGAGCAGTCGGGCCTCCCGAATCGCCTGTGCATGTGCAAAGACAAGGTCCGGCGTACATAAGGCGTTGGCACCGGGCACGACAGCAATGCAGTTATCCTCGCGAGTATGGTAGATGCTAGCGATACCCGTGGGAGCATCCTCCAGCTGCTCCAAGCGGTTGGTTGCGATGCCGAGCTCTTGAAACTTCCCTACAATTTGCTTGCCGAACACATCTTGGCCTACCGCTCCAATCATCGATACATCAGCTCCAAGCTTGGCGCAGCCTACCGCTTGATTAGCGCCCTTTCCTCCTGGTAAATAGCTTACATGCTGCGCCGTTACGGTTTCCCCGGCATGAGGCATACGTTCCATCGAAACGATAATATCCATGTTCAGGCTGCCTACGATAGCGATTTTTGGTTGCTTCAACGTTATTTCCTCCTTATTGAAATCGAAATTCATCAATTGCCCCGCAGTGCAAGCGGAAATCCTCTTCATTTATTTTAGCAAAATTATTGCGGTTTGAGATGCTGCAGCCCGAGACGCTGCTTTACGATCAGAGCGTTATCGCTGGTATGATCGACAAATGGTGCGCTAGCGGAAGAGAATAACATAAAGTCCTGTCCCCAATGCCCGGCACAGCCCACGTGAATCCAGTGGTGCATAAAAGCCGCAAAGTCGTAACCGAGCCGCCAGCCGTGCATGATCCCGTCCATAGACAAGTAAAGCACCTCTCCGCTCGTATGGTCAATCCCAAAATAGCTTCCGTTTCCATGTCTGCAGAACAGCAGCGAGTCAGCCCAGTAGGTTCTTCCGCCTTCTTCGTCAAGGTAGTCGAGGTCCTCTCTGATATGCTCCAAGGCCTCCAGTTGATCCAGATCCCACAGCCCGCCATCCAAATAGCCGCCGCTGTCGATGTGCCGTTCCTTGAATTCAGGTACGTTTTCGTTGTCGCTTCGATAGGTTTGGGCATGGGTTCGCAAGACAAGGGGCTTTTCTGACTCATGCAGGAACCAATGAAAATTCACCTGTTTCGAGAAGCCGCTAATCACGCTGCGGAGCGATTCCGGAAGCCGTTTGCCGAGCTTGGATTCAACGGCGCGAATTTGATTATTTGTTGCTCTGTTCCCGATCATCAGCTGGCTTTGTCTGCCTTGGGCAAGGCATGCTTCGTAGCATGCCGTCAGTGAACGGGCCCAATCCGCATAACTGTGGGCACCTGTTACCGGTGCCGTCACCTTTACGGCTTTTCCCGGTGCGATGTAAGTTCTCCCCTGGAACCGGACCCAGTGAGGAATCTGTCCTTTCTCCAAGGGCATCTCGCTCTCCAGATGCTTATGTTCCTCCAGGAATTTCATGCCTTTGGACGTAAGGATATGGCCATTACTTATAGGGCTTAACGGATGCCTGCGGTTAGGCTCCAGGTAACCTTGCTTTTCAAAAAAGCTTAACGTATCGCGAAATTGCTTCTCCGGCATGTGGTAATCTTTTGCAGCTGCAGGGGTACCGTTCCGTATGCTCGTCAATAGATGAAACAAGTATCTTACACTCATGACCTCACTCCTCAAATCCATAGTATTGAAAAAAAGGAGGGATTACCAGCAAGATTCCAATTTCCCCTTTATAAGAGCAACCTTTAAAAGAGCATTTTCGTCATAAGATTTATGTGGATATTACAACGCTTAGGAGGATCTCACAATGGAAGGGTTTCAGATAGAAAGAACGAGGGTGGTCCGATGGCTGCTCCCCCTGCTGCTTGCGCTCTGCGTTGCCATTCAAGCCTTGGCAGGCACGGTCGGCGCAGCGCCGGTGTCTTCCGGTGTGGAGCTGCAAATTCAGGCAGGCATCGACGGAAAGACCAAAGAAGGACGATGGTTTCCTGTAAAATTCACGCTGACCAGTCCTTCGGAGGATATCAGCGGTGATTTAGTCGTGCAAATGGTAAATCCATCCGGAGGCAAGGATATCACCTATGTGAAGCATATCGAGCTGCCGAAGCAAAGCACGAAGTCGGTATGGATGTCGCTGCCGGGCATGGCGCTGAACAACCGCAATAATGTGGTGAAGCTCTACCAGGGCTCGTCTGACGGCGGGACATTAGTGCCGATTGCGAAAGGCAATGATTATATTGAAACAACCGTCATGCGTTCCACTCAGGTAGGGGTACTGGCACGCGACCCGGATACGCTGAATTTTTTATCTCTTTTGAATACGCAGGGCTATGACGTGAGTGTATCCCACTTGGATATCGCGGACCTGCCGACGGAAACGATGATGCTTGACAGTCTTGACGTGATTGCAATGAACGACGTTGCTTCAGATCAGCTTGGACCGGAGCAGGTACAGGCCATTCATGGCTGGGTAGCTAGAGGAGGAAGCTTAATTTTGGCCGGAGGTGCGGGATACTCCAAGACCGCCAAAGCGTTCGAAAGCCTCTCGCCGGTCACTTATCAAGGTACGGCCTCTTTGAGCCAGCTGACCTCCTTTGAGAGCTTGGCGGCCAAAGAGTTGAAACTGACCGAACCGTTCACCGTGTCCTCGGCCGCAGTGAAGTCCGGGGATGTGCTGGCACAGGAAGGCCAGGTTCCGCTTCTTGTTCAGAGAGAAGTGGAGAAAGGCCGAGTTTGGTATGTGGGCTATGATTTAGCCTTGCAGCCGCTGGCTTCGTGGACAGGCAATGCGGTGCTCTGGGAGCAGGTGCTTCAGCCTCAACTGGTGGCCTCGAATCCCAAGAATGGTGGCCAAAACCATATGATGAACCGGTATTGGGATCTGCAGTATATTCTAGATTTTTTCCCGTCCATGAACCCGCCATCGTTCTTTTTATTGCTGACTCTATTCCTGGTATACGTCTTGTTGGCGGCCCCGCTGCTATATATATTGCTGAAAAAAATGGATAAACGGGAATGGGCCTGGGTCGTTATTCCCGTCCTTTCGATCGTGTCCAGCCTTGGTATTTTTGCCGCAGGCGCCTCAGACAAAAGCTCGATCATGACTCATACGCTCAATACGCTGGAGCTTAGCGGGAGCGGCCAAGGCACGCGGAGTGCGGCAACGGCGGTATTCGTTCCGAGCGGCGGGACTTACGAGCTGCAACTGCCGAAATCGGCCCAAGTGGTGTCTTTCAATGATCGTAGGGGATCGATGAATCAGAATGGCCAATTGGCTGGAACAACCGATCAATATTTATTCATGGAGCCGGAAGCCACGCGTTTAGCATGGACGGATGTTCCTTACTGGTCTGTCCGGAAGGCGCTGATTGAGCATGCGGAAAGCGAGCCGCTAGGCAAATTTGAAGTAGTGGCAAGCATCAACAATAACGGGATCAAGGGCGAGGTAACGAACCAAACGAAATCGGACCTAACGAACGTCAATGTATTCTATAACCGTCAGCTGTTTGCCATAGGCGATTTGAAGGCGGGGGAGAAACGAGCGATTAGCGGGAGTGTCAATACGATGCCTCAAGGCTATGTGGATTATGGCCAAATCATGTTTCCCTTCACGCATCATGCAAGACAGGATGAATTTAACCGGGAGCGGCAAATGGTTAACTCCTACATGAACAGACTAGGGAATGCCGGGAAAGGCGGCGAAGCGATGGTGATCGGCTGGAGTAAGGACGAAGAGTCGTTATACCAGGTCAATGGGAAAAAGACACAATCCGATCAACTGAATATGTGGGTGCAGGAAGTGGAGTTTCAAGTCGTACAGGGAGATCAAATTTCTATTCCTTACGGATACTTGAATCCTTCCATGGTACAGAACAATCTGCAGCAGATGCATACCGAGCCGGATGGCAACATGTATGTCAGCAGCGGTGATTTCACGTTTGAATACAAGCTGCCTGTCATTCAAGGAGCGGAATACGATACGCTTCGCATACAGAGCGTAGGAGCTTTACCGCCTTTTTTATCGCTTCAAATATGGAACGAAACAAAGAAAGATTGGGATCCTCTTGATTTGCGCGCCGTGTTCGTGCTCCAGGACGGCCGGCAGAACGATGTGCTCATCGGAGGCCGGACAATTCGGCTGAAGGCAACGGTGATGCAGGATCTAGGCTTCCGCTATCCGCAAGTGGCTTTGGAAGGAAAGGTGAAACGATGACGGCCCCAATGATCGAGATTGAGAACTTAATCAAAACCTATGGCAGCTTCACAGCATTGAAATCGATGAACATGACGGTTGCCAAAGGATCGGTGTTTGGATTTGTCGGACCGAACGGCGCGGGTAAATCGACGACGATGTCGATCCTGGCGACGCTGCTGGCACCAACATCCGGGACGGCGAAGGTCGGAGGCTACGAGGTCACGCAGCATCCTAAGGAAGTGCGTAAGCTGATCGGCTATATGCCGGATTTCTTCGGCGTGTACGATCAATTTAAGACGACCGAGTATTTACATTTTTACGGTGCAAGCTACGGGATTCCCCGAGCGGAGCGGGAAAGAATGATTCCGCAGCTGCTCGAACTCGTGAATTTGACGGACAAAGCGGATTTTTACGTCGATACGTTGTCCAGAGGGATGAAGCAGAGGCTGTGTCTGGCGCGGTGCCTCGTTCATGACCCGGAGCTGCTGATCCTTGACGAGCCGGCATCGGGGCTGGACCCCCGGGCTCGTATTGAGATGAGGGAGATTTTAAAAGAGCTGAAATCGATGGGCAAAACGATCCTGATCTCGTCGCACATTTTACCGGAGCTTGCGGAGATGGTTGACGAGATTGGCGTCATCGAGCACGGCGAGCTGATAGCCAAGGGCAAGGTGCAGGACATCCAGAACCGGATGCGGGCCAAGCGGATGCTGCATATCCGGCTCATGGACGGAGAGAAGGAAGCCGCAGAATTTTTGCGTGACCAACCGCATGTCTCTATGGTGCTGGAGGATGAACAAGGCGTACACGCGCATTTCGGCGGACAGGATGAAGAGCAGGCGAAGCTCCTTGGTACTTTGATGGCGAAGGGCTTTCGTATCGTGTCGTTCAGTGAGGCGAAAACGAATCTGGAAGATGTGTTCCTGGAAATTACCAAGGGAGGGGGCGCGACATGATGGAACGGATGTCTTGGCAGAGCAAGCTGATCAACCCTGTATTGGACAAAGAATTTCGTTTACGGATGAGAACGTTTCGTTCGCCGCTCGCGCTTATGTTTTACCTGCTGACGATCGGACTCGTGGCGCTGGGTTTCATTTATTTGAATGTGGGCGGCTTTAACGGCGGACCTGTCGGGTTCAATCCGAACCAGAGCCGGGAGATGTTCTATGTATTGAGCGTGGCGCAGCTTGTCCTTATCGCTTTCATGACACCGGGCTTAACCGCAGGCGTGATCAGCGGGGAGAGGGAGAAGCAGACGCTGAGTATTCTGCTCACGACACAGCAAAGTTCGGCTACGATCATTTTAAGCAAGCTGGTCTCCTCGCTCAGCTTTATGCTGCTTGTCATTCTGGCGACGCTGCCGGTGTACAGCATCGTTTTCCTGTTTGGAGGCATTTCGCCGAAACAGCTGGCGCTTGTCTTTTTGTTCTATGTGTTCATGATGTTCGTGCTTGGGGCATTTGGTGTGATGTTCTCCACGCTTTTCAAGCGGACGATGGTTTCCGTTATCGTAACGTATGGTTTTACGATGTTTATTTTCGGGGCTACGGGGCTGCTGTTCCTGTTTCTTCAAGGCGTGATGAGACAGGTTTATCAAGGAAGCACGTACGCTTATTCCTGGATCGGCTACGTGCTTGGATTAAATCCGGTGGCGGCGCTCCTCAGCTTGTTTGAACCGGACATTTCACGGGAGGCGTTTAATACGCGGAATAACCATTCAGTGAATCAGAACCCTCCGATCGAGCTCTGGCAAGAGTTTGTTTTGGTCTATGCCGTGCTGGCGGCAGCGGCGCTTTTGATCAGCATCCGGTATATTCGTCCGGTGCTCAAAAAACGAGGAAAGTAAGGAGGCGGCAGGATGGACGGAAGGCGTTTGTTGGAGCTGCTGAGGCCGGTCAGGCTTCGCTTGCAGTGGCTGCGTACAGCCGAGACGGGCTTGCTCGGGGCGATTGTCGGCGCCGTGGCGGGCCTTCTGCTGGCGGTGGCCGCTTGGATGCTGCCGGTAGCTTACTACCGGGTGATCGCGGCAGCGATGGTACCGGTAGGGATGGCGGCAGGCGTCGTCTACGTGCTCCTGCTGCGCAGAGTAACGCCGGAGATCGCGGCCGAGGCGGTGGACGCTTCGGGCGGGGACGACGCGGTGCGAACCGCGCTGGAATACCTGCACGAAGATAAGCCGATCGTACGGATGCAGCGCGAAGGCGCGATTCGGTACGCGGAAGCGTATGCATCGCAAGTACCGAAATGGGAGCTTAGCCCCCTGCTTCGGAGAAGGCTGTGGATTGCGGCGGGGAGCGTGGCTGCGATGGTCATTGCGGTTGCTATGCCCAGTCCGATGGACAGTGTTGTGGCCCAGAGACAAGAGGAAGCCCAGTGGGTAGATGAGCAGGAGCAAAAGGTGGAGGAGCTGAAGGCGGACATTCCCGAGGAGCTTTCTCCCGAAGGCAAGGAAGCGCTGGGGGATAGCCTGAAACGGCTGGAGGAGGGACTTGAGCAAAGCAAGACGGCTTCGGAAGCGCTTGAAGAGATGGAGAAAGCGATGAAGGAAGCGGATGTTGAAGCGCAGGAGCTCGAAAAACAGCAGGCGCAGGCCGAGGAGTGGGCGGAGCGGATGAAGCAGGAGCCGATGCTGCAGGATATCGGCGAGAGCCTGCGGCAGATGGATGAGAATGCGCTGAGCAAATCCATAGAGCAGCTGCAGAGCCAGATGTTGAAGCTCACGCCTGAGCAGAAGGAGGCGCTTGCGGAGCAGCTGGAGAAGTTGGCCTCTTTGGCGTCGAATCCGGATGTGGAGACGGAGAAGCAGCTGCGGGAAGCAATGGAGCGGGCGGCAGCCGAGCTAAAGGCGAATGCGAAAGCGTCAGCTGAAGGCGCGGCGGTGGATCCGAAGCTGCTGGAAGAGCAGCTGAAGCAGCTGGAGCAGCAGCTCGCCGAGGCGATGAAGCAGCTGCAGCAGAATGCAGCGCAGCTCGCTGCATCGGCGCAGCAGGCGGCCGGCATCGCGCAGCTCGGCCTGCCGATGGCGGGGCAGCTCGCGGCGCAGGGGGCAGCGCTGCCTGGGGCATGGGCGCCGGGCGGCCTCGCAAGCGCGCTGACCGCAGCCGGAGCACCCGCGAGCCCAAGCGGTGCGCAGCCAGGTGCAGGTGCTGTAGCTGGTCCAGGCCCAGGTGCTGGCGCAGGTGCAGGTGCGGGAGCCGGTGCAGGAGCAGGAGCCGGTGGTGGCAGTGGAGGCGGCACGGGCGGCCTGCAGGGCGGTGTCGGCAATGGGCACCGCAACCTGGTGGCAACGCCCCGCGGTTTGGAAGGCTCGGGCAACGTACAGTCCGACCAAGGCCCTACGACAGGTGGCGGAGGAGAGCTGCAGAAGGGAGGCCCTTCGCCGATGATCGACGGAACGTCAAGGCCTTACGAGGAAGTGTATTCCGACTATGCGACAGAGGCGAAGAGTGCTTTAGATCGCCATCCGCTGCCTCAGAATATGCAAAATTTAGTTCGGGATTATTTTACGGAGATTCAGCCGAACCCTTGATGGATGAAAGGGGCACAGGCAAGGGGAGGAACCGTTCATGATAGAAACGAGAGAGCAAGTCGAAGAGTGGGGGGCTGCGATCGCTGCGGTGAAGGAACAGATCGGCCGCGTGATCGTCGGTCAGCAGGATGTGGTGGAGCAGCTGCTGTGGTGCATTTTTGCAGGGGGGCACGCTTTGCTCGAAGGGATACCGGGACTCGGCAAAACGATGCTGGTCCGTACCGTTGCCGATGCGCTCGATATGAGTTTTTCGCGCATTCAGTTTACGCCGGATCTGATGCCGTCCGACATTACCGGAACGAATGTGATCCAGTTTGGTTTGAAGGGGGAGACATCTTACCAGTTCCAGCCGGGTCCGATTTTCGGCAATCTGGTTCTGGCTGACGAGATTAACCGGGCGACCCCCAAGACGCAGAGCGCGCTGCTGGAAGCGATGCAGGAGAAGACCGTGACGATCGGAACGGAGACGCATCGGCTTCCGAAGCCGTTCTTCGTGCTGGCGACACAGAATCCGCTGGAGAACGAAGGCACTTATCCTTTGCCTGAAGCGCAGCTCGACCGGTTTCTGCTGAAGATCAACGTCTCATACCCTTCCCGGGACGAGCTGAAGGAAATCGTTCGGCGTACAACGGCTTCGCAGGAAACCACGGCGGAGAAAACGGCGGATGCCGCTGCCTTGTCTGCCATACAGCAGGGCGCCAAAGAAATATTGTTAGCTGAGGATGTGCTGGATTACGCCGTTCAACTGATGATGATGACACATCCGGGAGAGCAGGACGTACCGGATTCGGTCAAACAATATGTGCGTTTCGGCTCCGGACCGCGTGGTCTGCAGTCGATCATTTCTGTGGCGAAGGTAAGGGCGCTGATTGCGGGGAGGCTGCACGTGTCGGTCAACGATATTCAGAAGGTGGCCGTTCCGGCGCTTCGCCACCGGATCTTCCTGAACTTTGAAGGACAGGCGTTGGGTGTGGGGACCGATGCGGTGATTGAGGATATCTTGACCGCAATGGAGAAACGAAGATGAGCGCGCCGAATTTAGGGCTCGATCCGAAGCTGCTGCTGCGGCTCGAGCAGATGTCGCTAGCAGCCAAGCGGCGCATCCGAGGTACGATGCAGGGCAAACGGGGCTCCAAGCAGCTCGGCGCCTCGCTGGAGTTTGCCGATTACCGCATGTACGCGCCGGGCGACGACATCCGCCGGTTCGATTGGGGCGCATACGCCCGTACAGGCAAGCCGTTCATCAAGCAGTTCATGGATGAACAGGAGCTGCAGGTGAACTTGTATATCGACGTCTCGCGTTCGATGGGCTTTCCGAAGGATGATGCTGCGAGGAACAAGCTGTTGTATGCTCAGCAGCTGGCGGCTTGTGTGGGCTTCATTGCGTTGTCCGGCTATGACCGGGTGAGCGCGCGCCTGTTCAGTGACCGGGTCGAACGGGAGCTCCCGATGCTGAGGGGCAAAGGCTCCGCACATCGTCTATTCCAGTTTTTGTCAGAGGCGGAAGCGGTATCTGGAGGAGATATAGCTGATGCTGTAATGAAGTCGGGAGCCATTCCCCGGCAGCCAGGGATGACGTGGATATTCTCCGATTTTTTGTATGAAACCGGGATTGAAGAGACGTTAAGCTTCCTGCTCGCGGCCCGTCAAGAGGTTGTCGTCGTTCAGGTGCTCTCGGAGGAAGAAGTACGACCCGTGTTGTCCGGGGATCTAAGGCTGATTGACAGTGAGTTCGGTACGGGCAAAGAGGTGGCCGTCACCGGCAGGGTGATCGAAGCGTACCGTTCAGCGGTCAGACAGTATACGCAGAGCTTGCGGCGATTTTGCCATGAGCGGGGGATGATCTACCTGCTTGCGACGACCGACGTCCCGGTAGCCGATACCGTTCAGCGCTCGCTTCGGGTGAACGGACTGTTGCTGTAAATTGTTCAGAGCAGGCGGCTCCCAGTGACGCTTTATACCCATAAAGATCAACATCGCGAATGGAGGTGACAACCAGATGCAGTTTCAATCGCTTGTCAGCCTATGGTTTGGCTTGACGCTGCCTGCTATCGTTCTGATGTATTTACTTAAACGCAAATATGTCGATACCGAGGTGCCGAGCCATCTTCTGTGGAACCGGGTGCTGCGTAACCTTGAAGCGAACCGTCCTTGGCAGCGGCTGCGCAATCAGCTGCTGCTGATTCTGCAGCTTCTCATTGCAGTGCTGCTGGTGCTTGCGCTGATGCAGCCGTGGGTATGGGCCAAAAGCGGCGTGAAAGGGCACCTCGTGCTCGTGCTGGACCGGTCGGCCAGCATGGATGCGCTCACCCCCGATCCAGAGGACTCGCAGCAGAAGCTGACAAGACTCGAACTGGCCAAGCGCATGGCGGCCGATGTAGTCCAGGGCGAAGCGTCCGGCAGTGCTGTCACGGTCATCTCGATGGGCGGACAGCCGGAGGTGCTGGTATCGCGGGAAAGAAAGACGGATTCGGTATTGGCTGCTTTACAGAGTGTGGAGCCTTCCTATGGAAGAACCGCTTACAAGGAAACGATGTCCCTGGCGGCGGCTTTGACGCAGGACGATACGGACGCGGAAATTCGCGTGCTAACGGATGCAGGATGGAGTGATGGAACGGAAGGGCTGACATTCCGTGTGCCAGTCCGGGTGGAACCTGTTGGGGATGCCCCGTTGAACAATATTGCGATCGTACAGTTCGGCGTCAGGAACGGAGCAGCCGCAGGCTCAGTTGCTAACGGTGTTGCCGCTTTAAAAAACACGGGAAACTCGATCCTGGAAACTGACGTTACGCTGTATGCGGATAGCGCTGCAGCGGAAACGGCACGGATCCGGCTCGAACCGGGCGAGCAGAGAACGCTCCATTTTGACAATATACGAAGCTCGGATGTTTACAAGCTGTCGATGGAAGCCAAAGACGATTATGCGGCAGATAACGAAGCGTTTGCTTTCTTGTCCGGTGACCAAAACCGCAAGGTGCTTCTGCTGACTGAAGGGAATTTGTTTCTGGAAAAAGCGCTGCAGCTCGCACGGGCAGAGGTTATTAAAGTACAGGCGGAAGGGATGACAGCGCCACCCCAAGGCGAGTTCGACCTGGTCGTTCTGGATCGGCTGCAAAGCGGCGCCATTACCGGAGAGGCTTGGCAGCGGCTGCTTCGCGAGAAGCCGGTCTGGTCCATTCGCAGCGGTTATCAAGGGACGGAAACAAATCCGCCTCAGGCCGATTACCAAATCAGCGAGCATCCCGTAACCAAGTATATTCGTTTTCAGGATACGCATATCGCCAAAATCTTACACGTGGAGCCTAAGGATCAAGCGGCTTGGGGTGAGCCGATCGTATCGGCCGGTTTGCAGCCGTTAATTTTTGCAGGATTGGAGAATGGGCAGCCGCGTTTGCTATTTACCTTTGATCTGCAGCAGTCCGACCTGCCTCTGCGTCCGGAATTTCCGATTCTGGTGCAAAATGCGGTCGATTGGCTGGGAAGCACTCAACGTGCAAGCTTAGGACGTGTCATTGCGGGGGAGAAGACGGACATACCGGTTTCTGCCCAAACCGTATCGGCTCAGTGGTTGCCGATAGAACTCGCAGGGACGGGGGCATCCTCAGGATCGGTTACAGGTAAGGTGCAAGCTGCAGGGCAATCTCCGGTTCCAGCCGAAGAGGCAGAAGGAGCTGTCCTCAGCGGTCAAACCGTGCCGAATCGGCCGGGGCTGTATCAATTTGTAGAGAAAGACGAAGACGGGGGCGAGCGGAAAACGTATTTGGAGGTATCGGCTGATCCAAGAGAGTCAGCGATAACAGAGCGTAAGGAACTGGAGTTTGCCAGACCTACTGCGGGAAATCTGAAGCCACTGGGCTCAGGAGATTCCGGGTCCCAGGTTCAGCTTGAAGAACGTGAGGGAGAGTCGCCCTATCCGCTGCTTCCATGGATTATTGCATTGGTTACGCTGATCGTTGTGGCAGAATGGGGGGTGTATCACCGTGGGAATTCAGTTTCGTGAGCCTTGGTTTTTGCTGCTGCTGATTCCGCTCGCGGGCTTTGCCGTATGGGCCTGGCGCTCCAAGCTTCGTATGGAAGGCGGCCGTAAGCGGCTGGCGGTAGGTCTGCGGACGCTTCTCCTTCTGCTGCTTGTTGCCGCGCTATCCGGTATGCAGTGGTTCGTGACGCTGGATCGGCAAGCCGTGTTTTACCTCGTGGACCGCTCGGACAGTATGCCTGCAGGAAGCCAGTCTTATGAGCAATGGCTGCAGGCATCTGCCGAAGCCAGAGAGGATCAAGATCAAGTCGGCGTCATCTCTGCCGGCGGTAACGCCGCTGTTGAGCGTACCCTCTCTTTACAAGATTTGAGGCAGTTCTCGTTCTCCAGCGAAGTGAACCGGCAGTTTACGAACATGGCGCAGGGCATGCAGCTGGCGGCAGGGTTGCTGCCTGAGGAAGCAGCGTCGCGCATCGTTTTGATTACGGACGGACGGGAGAATGCCGGCGACCTGCTGCGCCAAGGGGAGCTATTGAAGGATAAGGGGATTGCCGTCGATGTACTGCCCATTCCGGCACCCGCGCGCAAAGATGTGGCCATCGAAAGCCTCAAGCTGCCGGAGAAGCTGTATCAAGCGGAAAAGTATGCGTTGGAAGTACAGCTTTCCAGTACCTTTGCCGGCACAGGTGAGCTGCGGGTATACGAGGATAACCGGGAGCTGACGAGGCAAAGCGTGTCTGTAGAACGGGGAGACAACCGTTTTGCGTTGCAGGGCTTGGCCAAGGAACCGGGCTTTCATCGGTATCGGGCTGAGATCTATTTTGAGGGCGATGAGCAGGCGGTGAACAATGCCGGCTATGCGTTCAGTCGGGTGAGCGGCCCTCCGAAGGTGCTGATCGTGGAAGGAGCGACGGGTTCCTCCGGCAACCTGGAATCGGTCATGGCTTCCGGCCTGATCGGTTACGAAACGATTGCGCCCGAGATGCTTCCGCTCGAGATGGCGGATTATACCGGGTATGACAGCATCATTTTGAATAACGTCTCCGCTACGCGGATGTCGGGTTTACAAATGGAGATGATCGAGAAAGCGGTCAAAGATCACGGCATCGGTATGGTGATGGCTGGCGGCGAGGACAGTTACGGCATGGGAGGCTATTTCAAAACACCGATCGAACGAGCGCTTCCCGTGTCGATGGAGCTGGAGGGCAAACGGGAAATCCCTTCGCTTGGTCTTATTCTTGTCATCGACCGGTCCGGGAGTATGGACGGCGGCAAAATGGAGCTTGCCAAGGAGGCCGCTATGCGGACGGTCGAGCTGATGCGGGAGAAGGACAGCGTGGGAGTTGTCGCCTTCGATTCCACGCCTTGGTGGGTCGTGGAGCCGCAGAAGCTAACGGATAAGAAAAAAGTGCTGAACCAAATTCAATCCATACAACCGGCCGGAGGGACGGAAGTTTATACGGCCGTGCAGGACGCTTACCAGCAGCTGCTCAAGGTAGAGGCACAGCGCAAGCATATCATACTGCTTACGGACGGTCAGTCTTCTACGAACCAAAGTTATGAGCAGCTTGCAGCGAGCATGGTCGAAAACAACATGACGCTGTCTTCTGTAGCCGTTGGAGAAGGGGCGGACGTGGCGCTTCTTGAGACGATCGCCAAGCTGGCCAAGGGACGGTTTTACTACACGAACGATCAGAGTACGATACCGGCGATTTTCAGCCGGGAGGCAGTCATGATGTCGCGAACGTATATCGTGGATCAGCCGTTTGTGCCCTCATTAGGCCAGCCGGGGGATTGGGGGGCGCTATTCGGAAGAGGAGTGCCTCAAATCAACGCTTACGTAGCCGCGACGGCGAAGCAAACGGCAGAGGTGGCTCTGGTGAGTCCGGAGCCGGATCCTCTGCTCGCCCGTTGGCAGTATGGATCGGGGCGTACGGTCGCTTGGACGAGCGATGTCACGGGTAAATGGTCGCGCGATTGGGTAGCGTGGGATGCATTCCCGCAGGTATTTAGCCAGATCGTCAAATGGACGTTTCCGCAGTTTCAAGACATGCCGCTCGAGCTGACGACTCAGTTGAACGGCAGTGAAGTGAAGATAGACATGAAAAGTCATGCAGCCGATTTCAAAGGCGAGCTTCGCGCATCCGTAACAGATGAAACGCTGCAAACCGAGTCGCTGCAGGTAACGCCGACCGCTCCGGGAAAGTACGAGGCAAGGATGGACATCTCCAAGCCGGGCGTCTTCCTGATGAATATCGACATGCTGGATGAGCAGGATCCAAGCCGCACCATCGGCAGCTTTACCACGGGCTTCGTGCTGCCCTATTCGCCGGAGTACCGCATCGGCACTAGCTCGGGCGACCCGACGGCCAAATTGCAGCAGTTGGCCGACATGACAGGCGGCAGAATACTCAGCATGGATCGCCCCGAAGAAGTGTTCCAAAGGGAGGTCGTGCAGAAGAAGCAGCTGCACGATCTGACGCGCTCACTGCTGATCTTAGCTGTGCTTCTCTGGGTGCTGGACATCGCCGTGCGCCGTCTGTCCCTGCCGTTGGAGCGCCTTGCCGCACTGCCGAATGTACTGCGGCGCGGGAGTGCTCCGCCGAAGGTGCCTGCCGCGGAAGCTGCGATGGAACGTCTGCGGGATCGCAAGCGCAAGGTCGGCGCGTTCTACCGGGGAACAGACGCAAGCGAGCCAGCTGCCGTTCGGTCCCCCGGCGGCTTATCGCTGCTGGAGCAGGATGCAGTGACGGTGACGGTCGAAGCGACAGAGATACCATCGGTAGAAGCCGGTAAGCCTACGTCGTCTGCCCCAAAGGAAACGGACCGCAGCACGGAAACGATGAACCGGTTGCTCGCGGCCAAGAACCGACGCAGGCGGTAAAAACCAAAGGGCTTGTTACCTCTTATGGAGAGGTCAAGCCCTTTGGGTTGTTCACTCGCATTACTCTTTACTGTCAACTCGGTTGACAGGGGCCGCAGTTTGTGATTATGTTGCTAATCAGAGGACAGCATGATGACAAAAAAACAATATGGGTGAACAACGATATGAAAATACACAAGATTTTAGTAACCGGTCGTCTGTACGAAGAGATGAAGCGCTTGATGGCTGGCCGCAGCGACAAGGAATTCCGATTTCTACCTGATCATGAAGTGAGCGAAGCCGACTTCGTTTGGGCGGATGCCTATGTGGCGTTCAAACCGACCGTGAACTTTCGGTTCGGCCATTTGCAATGGGTACATGCGATGGGTGCGGGGGTGGACGCCTTCCTGCACGGGCGGGAGTGGAAGGAGGATGTGCTGCTCACTCGAACTACAGGTCCGTTCGGAAGGAAAATCAGCGAGTACTGCTTGAGCTATATGCTATCGGAGCTGCAGGTCCATAAGGAGCTTAGGCATAACGCTGAACAAAGGAAGTGGAACCCGTTGACGCCCAAGCCTCTGAGCGGGCAAAAGGTTGTCATTTGCGGCACAGGGGAGATTGGTCAAGAAATCGCTCGAACCTTAAGCGCGTTTGGAGTGATCGTAAGCGGAGTATCCCGAAGCGGAACCAAGCAGCCGTTTTTTGCGCAAAATGTGGCTTGGAAAGAGAACAGTGAAGTATTATCCGAAGCCGACTGGGTGATCAACACGCTGCCTCTCACAATGGATACGATAGGCTTGTTCGATGCCGACTTATTCTACACACTGCGGCACTGCGGCTTTATTAATGTTGGCCGAGGGGCCTCGGTACGAGAAGATGCTTTGATAGCCGCAGTGAAGGAAGGGCACGTTAGGCTCGCTGTGCTCGATGTGTTCGCAGAGGAGCCTCTTCCCGCGGAATCGCCGCTCTGGAACGAACAGGGAATAGTGATCACGCCCCATATCTCTGCGGTCACCACACCGGAAGAAGCGATGCAGAGCTTCATCGATACGCTGACCATGATCGAAGAAGGTTGCCGACTGCCGATAAATTTGGTGAATCCGAAGCAAGGCTATTAAATGAACAGACAGGCTGCCAAGGCAGGTTAAACCCTGATCGTGACCCGCGTCCCGATCGGAACGAGCCGGGCTAAAGCGAGAACGTCCGAGTTGTACATACGAATGCAGCCGTGAGAGACGGCTTGGCCGATAGACGCCGGATTATTTGTGCCGTGAATCCCGTAATGGGGTCTCGACAAGCCCATCCAGAACGCTCCGAAAGGGCCGCCGGGGTTCGGGGCCTTATTGATGATGGTATATTCTCCGACAGGAGATTGCGTCAATATTTTTCCGATGGCAACAGGATAGGAATGGACGACGATGTTGTCATTCAACAAGTGCAGCTGACGGGTTGACAGGTCGACGATGATTCGGTAGGCCATGAACTCAATTCTCCTTTTACAGAGTTTATAGGTATTCATACATACTTTATGCGCACCGACCTACCTTTGCATTAGGCAAACACCCGGAAGTGCCACGGTATTTTCCACGAATATCCGTCTTTGTTCGCTTTTATCTTTCTAGGGGAATCAACTATAATGGAGTTTGTAAGAAGTAGAGACAGGAGAGAGGGAGAACATTGAGTGATATACTGATCGCCATCATTATGGGGATTGTAGAAGGCTTAACGGAATTTTTACCCGTATCGTCAACGGGGCATATGATTCTTACGGCTCATTTGCTCGGCTTTACGGGCGAGAAGGCCAAAACGTTCGAAATCGTCATACAGCTTGGAGCGGTGCTGGCCGTGTTCGTATTATACTGGCGCCGTTTTTTTGGCATGCTGCGTATCAAACCGGGTTTCATGCAGGAACGTCGTGTCAACATTGTTCATGTGGCCCTCGCGATGGCTCCAGCGGTTGTCATCGGTCTCGCTCTGCACAGCTTAATTAAGAAATATTTATTCGGACCCGAAACCGTATTGATCGGCTTGGTCGCCGGAGGTATTCTGATGATCGTGGCTGAAAAATCCAGGAGAAGGGTAACGGCAGAGAACGTGGACGACATTACGTATAAGCAGGCGTTTGGGATCGGAGTGTTTCAATGCCTTGCGCTGTGGCCCGGCTTTTCGAGATCAGGCTCTACTATCTCCGGGGGCATGCTGCTCGGAACGAGCCAGAAAGCTGCTGCGGAATTCACATTTATTGTCTCCGTGCCGATCATGTTTGCCGCCACGATTCTTGATCTATATAAGAGCCGAGATCACTTGGCAATGGATGACCTAGGGATGTTTATCGCAGGCTTGGTTGCGGCGTTCGTCGTCGCGATGATTGCGGTAGTTACCTTTTTGAATCTGATCAAACGTCTGAAGCTGTCATGGTTTGCCTACTACCGTTTTGCTTTGGCCGCCATTTTCTTCTTTATTTTGTTTATGTAAAACAAAACAAGCCGAAAGCTACCGGAAGCCGTTGCTGAAACGGATTCGAAGAGCCTTCGGCTTTTCTTTTCATCTACGATTGCAGATCCTGCAGGAACAAGGTTGCGTTCAAGAAGCGTCTGGCCAGCGATTGAAAATACGTGGTTTGCACCGAGACCATCGCAATAAAGATCGTATTACTCACGGCTTCCTTTTGCTCCTCGCTTAACCCGTCGAGCGAATCCGCAAAATCATCCGCTTTTTGCTTAATCAGCTGTTCCAGCATGTGGTCGTGGTTTCGGATACCAATGTCATGTCCGGAGAGGTCCAATACTTGGTCGTTGTTTTGATCCATCTCCTCGAAGATCGAAGAATATAACGAATACAGCCGGAGCGGGCTGATCAAATCGTCCGTGTCGTCATCCGGGCTTTGAAACAGAAGCGTCAACAGCTTACGGATCGATTCGAAATCCAGAGTGGCCTTCAAATCTTCAATGATGAATAGAACGGCGGTCTGCTTGATCGAATATTTTTTTCCAAGTTGGGGGGGGCCAACTAAATCTTTAAAGTCCCGTTTCACCCAGTTCTGCACGGTGGTAATAGAGAAGTGAGTATATTCGATCTGATTGCCCAGCGAGACGATTTCCGTCAGGGAAAAGCCGTCGCTTTGATACTTTGTCTTGATGATTTTTTCGAAAATCGGCGGGAGTGACGTGGAGATGAAGGCGCCGAACGATTTGCCACCTTGAATCTCGGCCCTATGTGATTTGGCCCACGCTTCCTGAAGGACGGCCAACGGTGTCTTACAGCTCATTCCCTGCAGTGATAATAAAAGAGCTGCCATTTGCTTTCTCGTCAAGTAGAACAGTTCCATAGGATTTCTTCCTTCTCGATTTGAAGTTCATATGAACTTATCATAAGATTATTTCGTAATAAAGTCAAAGCTTCTAATAAGAAAAGAATACCACATGCACAGGTGTATTTTAAGCATAAATTGCTTCAATATAAACCAAAATGATGAAATACGGACTTTGCAGTGTCAGTACATTAAGGTCTATGATAAGTTCATAAGAACTTTATATGTTGGTGGTTATATATATTACATCCTAATAAATGAGGAGAATCCAATGTACGCCTTAAACTTGTTTATGGTAGCAGTGCTCATCGTGGCTACGGCTTTTTTCGTGGCTACGGAATTCGCCATCGTTAAACTTCGATCCAGTCGGGTGGATCAAATGGTGATGGAGGGCCGCAAAAATGCGCTTGCCGTGAAAAAGGTCACCAGCAATTTGGACGGATATTTGTCCGCTTGTCAGTTAGGGATTACCATTACCGCGCTAGGACTCGGTTGGTTAGGAGAGCCGACGGTGGAGAAAATACTCCATCCGGTGTTTGAACGTTTCGAGCTGCCGGGAGAGATTACTTCTCTTCTTTCTTTCGCAATCGCCTTCATTTCCATCACTTATTTGCATGTGGTGCTCGGTGAGCTTGCCCCGAAATCGGTAGCCATTCAAAAGGCTGAGTGGGTTAGCATAATGACAGCGAAGCCGATTATTTTCTTTTATAAAGTGATGTATCCGTTTATCTGGGTTTTGAATGGATCGGCGAACGCATTAGTGAGGCTCTTCGGTTTGAGGCCGGCCAAGGAGCATGAAGAAGCGCATACGGAGGAAGAGCTGCGCATCATTCTGACCGAAAGCTACACTAGCGGTAATATCAACGTGACGGAGTACGGGTATGTGAACCGGATCTTCGCGTTTGACGATCTGCTAGCTAGAGAAATCATGGTTCCCCGGACGGATATGGTTTGCCTGTATCTCAACAATACGCCGGAAGAGAACCTTCGTATTATTAAAGAAGAACAATACACCCGATTTCCGGTGGTGAAAGAAAGTAAGGACCACGTGGTCGGGATGATTAATACAAAACAGTATTTTCTGCGTCAAGATGACGAACCTGGCATCGAGCTATCCGAGCTGATCCATCCGGTGATGACCGTCTCGGAAGCCATGCCGGTCAAAACACTGCTGAAGAAGTTGCAGCAGGAGCGAGCCCATATTGCCATCCTGGTTGATGAATTTGGCGGTACGTCCGGTATGGTATCCATCGAAGACGTACTGGAGGAAATCGTCGGTGAAATCCGAGACGAGTTCGACGCCGAGGAGCCGATCGAAGTGGAAAAGTTGGGTGAGGGCCATCTGATCGTAGACGGCAAGGTGACATTGACCCACTTAAATGACCTTTTGAATACGGATATTACCAGTGAGGAGCTGGATACGATTGGCGGCTGGTTGTACCGGCAGAATCCGGATTTGGAGGAAGGTCAAAAATGGCAGTACGAGAACCTCACCTTCGTTATACGTGAAAAAGAAGAGCATCGTATCCGCAAATTGGAGGTCGTGAAGCACGGCACGCCAGATGCGGAAACTGACTCAAACGAAAGCCGGGAAGAATCAGTGAATATGTAACAATGCCTTGGGCAGGGAATAACCAACCTTGCCCGAGGCTTTTTTTGTTCGATGGTGGACGGTATATGGAGAGATGTAGGACAAATGCTTTGCTTTATAGATCTTAAGCTCGATATAATAGAGCATAACAAATGTAAATAGGTGATTGGATGAGGAGAAGAATCAAATATCGTCCGTTATGGTCTCTGCTTATGCTCATAGGAGCGATGCTGGCCATGACGGGCTGCGGCGAAGTATCGAATACCTCGGAAAACGGCGCTAAGATTGATCTTACAGTGTCGGCGGCCGCTAGCTTAACGGACGTGCTGAAAGAAATTCAAGCCGGGTACGAGACGCATAACAGCAGCGTCAAGCTGAATTTAAATTTTGGCGCATCCGGTTCACTACAGCAGCAGATCGAGCAAGGGGCTCCTGTGGATGTGTTCATCTCCGCGGCCGCGGAAAATATGAAAGCGCTTGTGCAACAGCAGCTTATCGATGCGGAGGAGCACACGGTTTTGTTGATGAACGAGCTGGTTTTAGTAGTGCCGGCTTCAGTTGAAGGAGCAGCGAAGTTCACCAAGCCGGAGGACCTTACAAGCCAGGAGATCCATCATATCGCTATAGGCGAGCCACAAAGCGTACCGGCGGGGGGCTATGCCAAAGAAGCGCTCATCCATGCCAAGCTATGGGATGCCCTTGAGCCGAAATTCGTGTTCTCCAAGGATGTAAGACAAGTGCTCACTTATGTGGAATCCGGCAATGCGGAGGCAGGTTTCGCCTATAAAACAGATGCGTTAACTTCCCAACAGGTTAACATTGCCTCTGTCATTGATCCCCAAAGCTATCCGCCGATCGAATACCCTGTGGGAATTATCAAAATGACCAAGCACAGCAAGGAAGCCGAGGATTTTTATCAATATTTACAAAGCAGGGAAGCAGCGGATGTCTTCATCAAATACGGCTTTTCCGTTCCTGGGGGGAAATAGGAATTTATGCTTACCATTTCATGGAGTGAGTTCGCGGCACCCATCCTGCTTTCGGTGAAGGTATCATTGACAGCAAGCTTAATCGTGTTTTTGCTTGGTATCGCTGGGGCTTGGGCGCTTTCTCGGAGAACCTTCAAGGGGAAAACAGTGCTGGAAACCGTCCTGATGCTTCCGATGGTGCTCCCGCCGACCGTTGTTGGTTTTATACTGCTGATGATGCTGGGCAAGAAAAGCTGGCTTGGCCTTTTTTTCGAAAGCTGGTTTGCACAGACGATTATTTTTACTTGGTGGGCCGCTGTCATCGCCTCGGTCGTTGTCGCCTTTCCTTTGGTATATCAAACGATGAAAGTAGGCTTTACATCCGTGGATCGGGATTTGGAGGATGCCGGCCGGTCGATGGGAGCAAGCGAATGGCAGGTGCTTCGTTTCATTACGCTCCCGCTTGCTTGGCGCGCACTGATGATTGCTTACGTTCTTGGATTTGCACGGGCGCTTGGTGAGTTTGGAGCAACTTTAATGATTGCAGGGAATATCCCGAACAAGACACAGACGGTACCCACTGCGATTTACATGGCGGTGGAATCGGGTCGTCTGGAGTTGGCCTGGTGGTGGACAGGTTCCATTATCGTCATTTCATTTGTGATGCTGCTTATCGTCCAACTCAAAAAGTAGATCTAGAGAGATTGACGGCAACCGGCTAGGTGATCGAAGCTGAGCAATTTGGCTGGTCGTTCGTATTTCACCTTTTCGTCTCGGAGGCCGCGGCTCTTATCTATGCCGCAAATCGTACTGTAACCGGTACAGGGTAGCCGCCCGAAGTAAGAATTCGCCAGACAGACTCCACCGGTAACATGGGCTTCAATGAACGCACAAGACTGGATACAATGCTCTAACAATAAGTATTTCCCCGCCGCTGCCTCGTGAAGCTCTGACGAGCTGGCGGTTTCTTTGGCGTGCATCAATGAAAAAGGAAGGTGAAGCAAAGTCGGTTCTCCTAAGGGTGGCCGGCTTTGTTTTTGAGCCTACGGTGTTGCGAGCTTCTCAGCTATGATTTTACAGTGCGGTATTCAGTTTTCAGCTCATTTGTAAGCACCCGGTCGGCAAATAGTGGATGATTCAATAAAGCCCTCTTTTATGAAAAGAAGTATATATCAAAAAAGTTGACAATAAGAATGAGAAACATTATCATTAACATTATAGATGAAATTGAGAATCATTATCATAATATTATTCGTTACCCTACATCTTATCTTGGTCGTGCGTTTACTAATGCATGCTCCATACATAGTTGAAAACGATGGGGATGTCCCGGACAGAGGGCATACTCGATTATTGGCTGAACACATATCTCATAGACATAAAACTATATTATAAAGGAGAACGTTCATATGGCATCGATCTTGGTTGTAGGAGCCGATCACTTGGGCAATATGCCCGAACATTTAGCGGATATTGGGTTTGACGAAGTCATGCATATGTCAGGTCGGAAGTGTCAAATGGTAAGAAAGGGCATTCCAGACAAGGTCGATGCGGTGCTGGTGCTCACCGACTATGTCAATCATAATTTGACGAAAGCGATCAAGCAGCAGGCCAAAGAGCAGGAAGTGCCGATTTACTATGCCAAGCGGTCGTGGTGTTCCGTCAAAAAAGCGTTGTGTGCATGTGCGGACACCTGCGAGTGGTTGAATGACAGGAAAGAGGCGCTTCCGTAGACCTGTAATAAAGAAGCACCGCCGCCGCAGCGATACGATAAAGCGATGCATCTCGTCGATTTTCTGGCTCAATCGGCGGATGATTAGACAAGGAATGGAGGCCTCCCTGCTAGGGAGGTCTTTCTATTAGGTAGCAGTGGATAATATTTCAACGCCCCATCAGCTTGAAACCTAGTATGATAGAGTCATAGGCTGAAGAGCATCCGAGGAGGGACTATCATGAAAAGGTTCATTGTGGGGCTGTTTTGCGGCGCAGTACTGACCGCTTCCACTACGATTTATGCATCTGATGAAATCCAGGCGCTGCTGTTTCCTGTAAAATTTCAATTTAACGGCGCGAGCCAGGAAGTAGGCTCGCGCTTCTCTGTGTTGAATTACGAAGGCCATACTTACGTACCACTCAGGTTCATGGCTGAGAACCTCGGTGCAGGGGCTGTCTATGATGCGAAAACACGTACGGTCTCCGTCGTTTCTGAGCCGAAGGACGCGGGCGATGTGCAGCGCAGCATCTGGGCTGCCAAGTATCGTTTGGAGCGGGGCATGCATCAGAAGGAAGTCAAAGCGGAGTTAGGTGACCCGTCCTTCCTGACACTGATCGAAAGCTCGAAGCAGCAAGTCTGGCGTTATGATTTTGGGGCTAAGGAGGATTACCAAAACGGAGGATTGAACGCGGATGTGGAAGGGATACGCCGCGGCGACCTTAAGGCACAGCTGTTCATCAACTGGAACTCTAACGGTCAAGTCGACCGGTATGAAATGTGGAGTTCCACTAACGCCGGTAACGGTACCAGTAACGTATCCAGCTATATCGTTTATCCCGACGGCTCTACAAGTGAAGTATTGTCTGCGGAATAATGATAACAGCCGGCATCCTATCGGAGCCGGCTGTTGATTATGAATCAGCTCCAATACATAGGGATATGAAGTTTGGATATCCTATCCATGTTACATCCATCCTTTAAACGATATCAGGAGGTTCTAATGTACATGGAACAACGTTTTGCCGCCCATGAATTTTTGGAAACCCAAGAAGCGGTGCGTACTAAGGCTGCACATCTCGAGTTGTATGGTGTTCTTTTTTCGATGGCGCAGGATACGCATTTGAAAGACATCTTGTTCAATCAGCAAAGAAGAATGCTTGATGGCTACAACTTCGGCGTTCAGCTTCTCCAAGGCCGGGGCATGAACATGATGCCGCCGCACACCCCGGAGCTGCGCATCTACGAAAGACCGCAAACCGGCCTGCAGCAGCCGGCGATACCGGCTCCGAACCCGAACGCCTCGCAGCTCTCGGACTTCTCCATTGCCACGATCGCCTTGAACATGCATAAAACCGGCTCAGCAATAAGTATGCTGTGGGCTTGTGAGTGCGTTGATCCGCAAATCCGTCAATACCACGCCACATCGTCCAATATATGTCAGGAGATGGCCTGGGAGATGTTCCAATACATGAATTACAAAGGCTACTACCAAGCGCCTCAGCTCGCAGATCACACGATGCGCACCATGATCGAGGCCGTTCAGCCGTCCCAGCAGCAGCAGCAGGTGTATCAGACGCATTTTAATCATTAATGCACATGGAAGGCTGTCGATGCGTAAGTGTCGGCAGCTTTTTTGCGTAAAAATTAACCTACACCGCAACTTGTAAGCGCTTTTTTGGTATAAAAAGGTATTCATTTCTTTTCTGGAAACGTAGGTGATGAGATGAACTCTATGTTACTTCCCAAACCGCTCCTGATCGCTGTCGTGGTCACCCTTGTTTTGTTCCTCACGGTCATCGGGGTAGGATTCAGGAAGGACGGCGCTCAAATCGTGCACGCGACCAGTTGGGATCGGGTAAAGGCATATCAATATGGGAAAACACCTGGACTTAAACGTGCGGAGGAGCTGGGATTAACCCGAAGCTTCCACATCAAGGTGCCTGTACCCGAAACCGACCTTTTTTTGTCCCTTTACGAAGTCTGGTATAACCAAGAGCACGTTTATTTTTTCTACAGCTTCGAGCGGACCGAGGGAAGCTTCGGTAAACATCTGAAGGATCGGGAGGCGCCCGTTTTGTCTTTTCAAGCGACGTTGCCCGGGAATACGGAGAATGCCCCAGATCAAGAGTCTTACTCGTTAAACTGGCCACCATGGGAAGGAGCACAGCATCAAGGGAAATACCATCAACGTTCTGCAATCTCTCCCTTTCTTGAGAAGGATCGTAAAGCTCTCGTTTCCAGAATTAAAGAGATTGTACTTAGGCAAGTATCGGTGCGGTGGGGTGAACATACGTATCCTGTCCCGGAGCTGCGGCTGCCAATGAATGTAGACATGAACAGCGAGCAGATCGTGAAAGTCTCTTTGAATCATTCGCACTCGATATTAGAGAGAAGAATCCATTACGAACGGCTGGATCTCGGGACATCCATGAACCACCTTTATTTTCGCTTCCTTACGGTCGGCGACAGCGAGACCCTGTTGGGTGTATCCGGAAGGGTCCTCACGGATGGAGGTGAGGAGCGGAGATTTTATGGGGAATACGGTCCTGAGACGGATGGGGGAGGAAGGCTCTCTGCTGCATTTCCTCCGTTTGACAGCCATCCTGCAGGAGTGAGTATTATTCTGGAAACGGTCCGTCTGATGGATCGCAACAATCGGCTGCAATTTCAGCTGAATGCCAGAGAGTTCAAGGATTATATCCGGAAGCAGGATGATACGTACGATCAGGAGAAGCACAGCAAGCTGGCTGCGCTGGAGAACACGCATGTTTATTTGAAAGGCTTGTATTACGACCAGCGGGGCATCCATTTTACGATCGTGTATGAGGAGAAGAAATGGCCGAAAAAACCGTTCATCCGCCTTCTGGCACATACGCCCAATTCTCCTTCACAAGCGAGTAATGACGAAAGGCTGCCAATGCTTGTGACGGCGGTTAACGAACGGGGAGAACCCGGGCGCTTTGGTCAGAGGGGAAGCGGAGGGCGAACGTTCGGCATGTTCGTGGATCGTACGTTTATTGATTCGTCCGAACATATGGATATTACGATTGGCAACCTGGTGAAAGAAATTGTTGGAGAATGGAAGGTTCACACAGCTGTGCCTGGACCGTGATTCTCATTCATAGAACCGCTGTCAGGGAGCCATGATCATTAAGTGTTCGGCCATTATGTTTAAGGGGGATGCCCGAATGGCAACAATCGTGCTGCATAAGCCCAGCGGGGAGAAATACATTTTCCTGGGTACGGGCTTTGGTGCGTACAAAGCGACGAGAGCCAGCGTTCTTGGCGGTGATTTATTTCCGCATGAAGAAGCGGGAGAAATCATGGCGGCCGCCGTTTGCGACGCGCAGGGCCACATTCGATGGTTTGAGACGGAAGAGCTGCAGGTGCTGGAGATGGACGGAGTAAGTATAGATCGTTTGTATGAACCGCTAGCGAAAGAAGAGTCGAGCCTTAAAAGTGAAGGCGCTGCTATCCGAATGGATGAACAGTGTCCTGCCTGCCTGGCGAGGGTGCGTGCAGCGGACCGGGAATGCCCATCATGCGGTCTTACTTTGATCTTGGAGGAATAGGCAGTCCGTAAGAGGATGGTCATGAGGTCAGCCATATTTGCATAACTTCCCCAAGTCTTGGAAAGGATAAATGCGATTCAGTTCAGGACGATACTAAAAGGGGATGGCCGACATGCCTTATGCCGACATCAACGGAACCAAGCTATATTACCAGCTCAAGGGGCAGGGTGTGCCTATCCTGTTCTTGCATCCGCCTTTGATGACGGGACACACATTTGCTTATCAACAGCATCAGCTAGCGGATCATTATCAAGTGATCACGTTCGACATCCGCGGCCATGGCCAAAGTCCTTATTCCAAAGAGCCTATTACGTACCCGCTTATAGCCGAAGACATACGGCAGTTGTTGGATGTCTTGGGCATTCGAAAAGCGTACCTTTGCGGGTACTCCACCGGCGGATCGATAGCACTGGAGGCGATGCTGAATTACCCGGAACGCTTCCTGGGGGGGATCCTCGTCAGTGCTTTGTCGGAGGTTAGCAGCCCCGTACTCAAGACGGAAATCTGGCTAGCCTCCGCCCTTTCGGCAGCAGGAGCTAAGCGATTGCTTGCGGCTGCCATTACAGCGGGTAATGCCGACAGCCTGCAGACGTTTAAACAGCTGTATCGGTCCTCCATACAAGGAGATATTCGGAACCTGCATCAATACTACCGCTTTAGCTCGAAATATAATTGTACGAAGCATCTGAAGGAGATCCGTGCTCCCATCCTGCTGTTATACGGGCAAAAGGATAAGAGATTCAAACGTTATGTCCGTATTTTGCAGAAGCATTTGCCGATTAGCTCGCTTTATATTCTGGGGAACGCAACACATCAGATTCCGACGAAGGAAGCGAAGCGCATGAATGATATCATTCGCATGTGGGTTACCCGGCAGCAGGAGGGGATCTCCCACAACCGCTCCCTAAGGCCGGATATGGAATTGCCGCACTTGGCAGAAGCGATGCTGCCGGTTGCCGAACAAGAAGAAACGCATATCTAGCCATAGGTGCGAAGCGGAGCCTCGACCGTGAATGGGCAACCAGACCATTTGGAAGTATCAAATGGTCTTTTTTGTGCATATGTCCGTATTTTTTCTTCTGGCCAGCATTCGATCCGTAGGTACTTCCCGCATCTCATGTCGAATTCGCCGCCGAGAGTTCGGAACGGCTATTTCGGCGAATGATCCTCCGTTTTTTCGTGATTCCCGTTGCCGTTGAACAGCGCTTCCGTTAAAGTCTTCAGCTTTTCCATCAGCTTGCCGTAGCCGAAGCCGACCAAAAAAGCGATGCCTATTTTTGCTTCCATTGAGGTCCCGGTTTGCAGCAGCATGATACCGCTTTGGAACAGCACGATCGTCATCATCGAAGCTCCCGCGCATTTGATCGGCCTCAATAAATACCACAGAATCCACCGGTCCGACATTTGATCATAGAACTCATGGAACAGCCGCATCGCGTACAGAGTACCTCCGATCGCCCCAGCAAGCGCGTAGAAAGCATACTCTTCTACAACTCGCAGCTCTACGCCGAGCCAGTGGCTGACAGCGCCGCTTTTAATCATTCCTCCCATCCAGAAGCTGCCTGTAAACCAAACCAATAAATAAGTAAGCACCCCGAGCTTGTACCATTGATCTTTGGGAAACATCAAAACCGCCCTCCCTTACAGATGTAGAACAGCATATTCCAAAAGAGGCCAAAAGGTATGGGTGATCATGCTCATAGGCGTACAAAATAGAGGTGCAGCACATTGCGAAGACGTTTACAATTAGTTCTTAAGTACTACGTGTAAAAAATGTAGGTACTCTACAGTTTTTTTGTGTCATTTTGTGCAGGATATCCTCGGGTCCGTGTGGAAGATTAGGTAACGCCCATTCTCATATTTTACCTATTTTTCGTTCTTATTTTACATAAGGGATGTTGATTATGATGATGGATAGTCAAAGTAACGAAGAAACGGGAGGCTTGGGAAAAAGCGTAACAAGGGAGAACGACATGAAGATATCCAGGATGCAATATATCATGGAATCAAAGCGAAGAAGTCAGGAAGCTCAAATCAGCCCTTACACCATGCCCGTGTTCAAAGAAAAACTGTCGCCTTCCGAGCTGACCCGCAAATTAGGCGAGTATGAGAACGTGCTTTCCGTCGTACGATTCTTTGTGAAGAAGCTGCTGCTGTCTTCCAAAGGCAGTCCCATCCTAATCGTTATATCCGATGAAACGGGTGTTATTCTGGATATGGAAGGGGATGAGACGATCAAGCAAACGGTCAATCAGCTCGGGATTCAAATCGGAGTACGGTTTACCGAAGACTCCTGCGGTACGAATGTGATTAATTTGAGCCTGATTGAGCGGCACCCGGTAGAGCTGATCGGGGAAGATCATTATCATACTTATTTATTTTCCAATGCATGTTATGCGGTGCCCTTTCAGTACAGAGATCATAATGATCTGCTCGGAACGATTTCCATTATGACCTCAATTGATTTGGCAAACCCCTTTTATCTTAATCTGCTGGATTTGGCCGTCGATTCCATTGAGCGCGAGCTGCTTCTTATCAAGCAGAACCAAAGATTGAACGTACTGAACCAAATTATGATCAATACCACTCGTAACGGGATCATCATGACGGACAAAGAAGGCACCATTGTGGAGATGAACGAAGTTGCCGAGCAGCTTACGGGCCTAAGCAAGGGTCTGAACCGAAATCAAGTGGTGCGTATATTCAGACCCATGGGACAGTACATCTCGGATGTTATCGAGAAAGGAAGCAAGTACGAGAACATTCAACTGATCTTCGAAAGAAAGAAGACCAAATCTAACTTTGTCTGTTTGTTCGATGCGCTCCCGATTTACGACGAGCATTATCAAATCATCGGTGCGATTGGGCAGTTCAGGGACGTGACACGTCTCTACGAAGCCGAGGAAAAATACAATCACCTGGCTTATCATGATGACTTGACAGGATTGCCGAACCGAAGAATGTTTTATAAGCAGCTCGGTGAAATGTTTGAGACAGCCAGACACAACGACAGCACGTTCGCTGTTATGTACATTGATCTCGACCGATTCAAAATGGTGAATGATACGTTCGGCCATCAGAATGGGGATATGCTGCTGTGTGAGGCTGCTGAACGGCTGAAGGACAGACTCCCCACCGACGGTTTCCTGTCGAGAATGGGCGGAGATGAATTTACGATTATCGTGCCTCAAAGCGCCGGAGCGGGTGCGGCTGTCATTGCAGCGGAGACGATCCTGAACAATTTTGAACGCAGCTTTATCATCCATGGGCAGGAATTTCATATCTCGGCGAGCGTCGGCATTTCATACTACCCGGATGACGGCCAAGATGCGGAAACCTTGATGATTCACGCCGATACTGCCCTTTATAAAGCTAAGGAAACGGGACGAAACACGTATGTGCTGTACGCGCCTTCGATGGATCAATCATCGCATGAGAAGCTGGCGCTTGAGAATGCACTGCGTAAAGCGGTGGAGCGTGAGGAGTGGGTTCTTCACTACCAGCCGCAGATCGATATAAATACCGGCCTTATCACCGGTGTAGAGGCTCTGATTCGTTGGGAGCACCCCTTATATAAGCTGATTCCTCCAAGCGAATTTATCCCCCTTGCGGAAGAAACAGGATTGATTGTCCCGATGGGGGAGTGGGTTCTGAAGGAAGCTTGTTTGCAAAATAAGCTCTGGCAAGATGCTGGCTTCCCCAAGGTCCGAGTCGCCGTCAATTTATCCACCGCACAATTCATGAAGAAAAATTTGTGCCGAACAGTAGAGAGCATTCTTAAGGAAACCGGACTGGATCCTCAGTATTTGGAGCTGGAGATTACCGAAACGATGACCATGGATGTGGATAAAGCGAGTACGATATTGGATGAACTTAGCGAGCTCGGTGTCCAAATCAGCATCGACGACTTTGGTACAGGCTACAGTTCTTTGAATTATTTGAAGCAATTTTCGATTCATCGCCTGAAAATCGACAAATCGTTCATTAAGGACATCGCAAGCGATGACAGCAATGCGCGGATTGTAGGGGCCATTATTTCGATGGCGCATCATTTGGGCTTGCAAGTCATTGCAGAGGGTGTAGAGACCCAAGAACAGATGGTTTTTTTGAAAGAGCAGCAGTGCGATGAGGTCCAAGGCTATTATTACAGTCCTCCAATGCCTGCTGAGGAATTGGAGACCCTATACTTTAAATGAATCACAGTTTGAAATAGGATGGTGAGAGACGATGCGCTTGTCGCAAATATTGGCGGACAATGTGAAACGATGGGGGATAAATCACGTATTCGGCATACCTGGGAAATCGATATCCCCTTTGATGCTTGATTTTGACAGCACCGGGGTGGAATTTGTGTTGACCAGACACGAAGCAGGTGCGGGTTTTGCCGCGGCGGGCTACGCGCTGGGAAACAAGAAGCTGGGGGTAGCCATAGGCACATCCGGGCCCGGGGGCACCAATCTGCTGACCGCGGCCGGCCAAGCCAAGGCTTATAATTTGCCGCTGCTCATCATTACCGGCCAGCCATCAGCTTCGGATTCGGGTAAAGCGCTAGGTCAAGATTCCAGCAGCTTTGGCACCGATTTGGTCAAAATGTTTGAACCGGTTACCCTGTTCAGCGCAAGAATCGAGCGGCCAGACCTTGTACAGCGTTACCTTCAACACGCAATAGAGAAGGCATACACAGGTGCCAAAGGACCAGTGCACCTCTGCATTCCTTTTGATGTTCTGATGTCGCAGGTAGAGCCGTTCACCATTGAACTGCCCGATCATATTCCTCAGATGATTTCGCCGAATGTGGAGGAAGCCATTCCGCTGCTCAATGCCGCAAGAAGGCCCGTACTGTTTATCGGTAAAGGCGTCATGGCGGCGGAAGCTTTCGATGAAGTCCGGATATTGGCCGAACACTGGAACATCCCGGTGATTATGACCCCTGGAGGTAAGGGGGCTTTCCCCACTAACCATCCGCTCAGCCTGGGAAATTTCGGACTCGGGGGGACGGCGCAGGCGCTTGAATATATGAAATCAGGCGTTGACCTGCTGATTGCAGTTGGAACCAAGCTGAGCGATATGACCTTGTCCGGATTTACTTCGCAGATGATGCCGAAGCAGGTCATTCATTTCGATTATGATGTGACGTTCGTGGGCAAGGCGCTTCCGGTTCCTACCTGCGTCATTCTTGGGGATGCCAAGACGAATTTAGCCAGACTGATCGATGTGGCCCAAGCGACAAGCCAGGTCTATGAAGCGGCAGCGACCACGGAACTGGAGGAGTTACCCGAGGTAGCGAAGGAGGCGAGCGTTCTTTCTGCAGAGGTGGCGATTCTGGCGCTTCGCGCCTCTTTGCCGGACGATGCGATCCTGTTCGGGGATGATGGTAGTCATACGTTCTATGCGATCCGGCATTTTGACATTCATCAACCGGGCACCTTTTATTTCGACGATGTTTTTGGAGCTATGGGTCATGCCATCGGCTACGCGATCGGAGCCAAAGCGGCCTTGCCGGACCGCACCATTGTGTGCCTTACTGGGGACGGATGCGCCATGATGCACGGAACGGAGATTGCCACCGCCGTAAACCATCGACTGCCTGTCTTGTTCGTTGTTTTGAATAACGGAAGGTTGGACATGGTCGACAAGGGGATGTCTTACAATACCGGACGCAGCGTAGGAGCCGTATATGCAACGCCACTGGATGCCGCTATGTTCGCACGCTCCATGGGAGCGGAGGGAATATGCTGCCGAACGGCGGAAGACATTCAGGATGCGGTGAAGACAGCGCTGCATTCGAATGGGCCTACCGTCATTGAAATCATGGTCGACCCTGAGGAAATTCCTCCAATTCTCACCAGACTGCTAACCCTGGATTAACCTGAGCGGGACACACTTTATTCCAATGGAAAGGAGATTGAATATGGCAAACGGAAGGTATGAGCAGGGGCTTAAGGTGTTAAAGGAATTGAACGGTTCGGAGGATTTTCCACCGCTCGAAGCGATTCGGAGCTTTTATCCAGCTTTCGCCGACTTTATCGTGAGCAACGGGTTTGCAGATGTATATACCCGTCCAGGACTGGATGTCAAGCAGCGTGAGCTCGTTACCCTGTCTTCGTTGATCACGCAGGGGGCTGCGGATCAACTCGATTTTCATATTCATGCTGCTCTGAATGTTGGATTAAGCCCAACGGAGATCGTGGAATTGGTGCTTCATTGCTCGGCATACGTAGGTTTCCCGAAAGCTATTGCTGCGCTGGGCGTAGTGATGCGTATTTTCAAAGAAAGAGGAGTTCAAATATGAAAACCTCCCACAGCGGCAGCGCTTATGGAAGGTTCAATACAGGAGGGCGCTTGAAAAAGCGACCTCCTGTTTAGTTTCAAGTCTGTAATAAGGGTAACGTTATTATCATGGTGGTTCCCGCATGCTTGTTAGAAGTAATGTCAATCGTGCCGCCGTGATTTTCAATAATTCTGTAGCTAACCGACAGGCCGAGCCCCAGTCCGTTTTCCTTCGTTGTGAAGAAAGGGTTTAAGATTTGAGCGAGCTCGTCCTTATCCAGGCCAATGCCGTTATCCTCAATCTTGATTTTTACATGGAACGAAACGGATTCAAGGGAAACCTGAATCCTTCCTTTTTCGTCAACGGCTTCCAACGCATTCTGCAGGATGTTGATCAGTACTTGTTTGATTTGGAGAGGGTCGGCATACAGCATAATGGGGCAGTTATCGTGGAGTAATTGTGCTGATACGTTCTTCATAATAAACTGGCTCTCCATAAAAAGCAGCGTTTCTTGAACCAGCTCTTGGATATTGAATGGTTTACGGTCGGGGAAACTGGGCTTCGCCATCAGCACAAATTGGGAAATCAGTTTATTCAGATGAAGCAGCTCGTTATATACAATTTCAATATATTTTTGTTCTTTTTCCGCCGGATGTTCACTGGTTTTTAGTATTTTGATAAACCCGGTAATGGAGGTTAGCGGATTACGAATCTCATGTGCAAGGCCGGCGGCCAGCTTGCCGATCACGGAGAACTTCTCCGCTGTGATCACTTGTCGTTCCAATAAAAAACGCTCCGTTATGTCGCGAAACTGGGCATAGGCGCCGATGATCCTGTTTTTATCGTCGTAGATCGCATAGCTGTCAAACTGGCATACGATGCCTCCATTTTGAAGATTGCCGAAGGCTAGCTCCACGTTCTCGTAAGATTTCCGGTGTTCCAGTACTTTGTACATATATTTTCCGAACGGTTGAATGTCAAAGATGGAGCTTCCGAGCAGGTCCTGCTTCTTGCAATTGGTGATTTGTTCGGCAAAAGGATTACATTCGGTAACTCTTCCGTAGGGGTCGGTAATGATAATGCCGTGCCGCATGTTTTTAATTAAAATCCGGTTCAGAAAATCCAGTTGGTGGTTGTTCCTGGAAAGTAGGAGCTCTCGTTCGATGGAGTCAACGATATTGGATAGAAGAGCGATAAAGATCGGATTTTGATGTTCGATCGTAGTTAGCAGGGATATGGTGCCTGAAAGATTATGAATGCTGGTGAATTGAAAGGGGACGCTGTAGCAAGCCGATTGATGCAAAGCCTCGTGATAATGCTCTTGACCGACCAGTGAAACCGGAGAATGTTCCGTCAAGGCCATATGAATTGAATTGGTTCCCATGGATTCTTCGCTGTAATGGATTCCTTTAACGATGCCCAGCTCCGACACAATTTTTTTGATTAATTGATCGCCGTACATCTCCAGAATATATCCTCTTTCGTCGGTAAGCACCAACAGAAGAGGGGTGCTGTTCAGCAGATGCATGATTCGACCGGCAAACAAGCTCATGACCGATAGGAGTTCGTCAAATCTGACCCTTCTGTTTTGCAGCTCGATGGTTGTCAGTCTACTGGACGGCTTTGGAACCAGGATGGGGTTCAAACCGAGGGTTTGGCATCTTTTTTTGGATGCCGATATGCGTTCCGAAAGGTTAATCATAAGAATCACATAGCTCCTAAATTTGGGAATTCTATATATAAGATGGAATCAACTCTTACATAATATATCAGAGAGTCTGAAAATGTTGTCTATTATTGTCAGCAGTATAACTTTTTTTACTCCGCACAATAGTTTCTTTTTTTCCCCTATAGAAAATCATTAGAAAGCAAGGGTTGTCTTCAATAATATCACTTTACTTTGGCAACGCATTAAAGGTCGCACCGTCTTCGACGTTGACGCGGCAAACCGATACGAGCGATTACTCGCCTTGGAGTCATTGTACGTTATGGAGGCGCTTGGGGGCTTCCGGAGCATATGCGTGTTACGGTGGAGACGAAGGTAGAAAATGACTTTTTAATCGAATGCCTGACCGCGCTTTAGGAAACACTACCCCTGATCCTCAATGGAAAGGGGGAAGACATCGATGTCACGAGATAACGCCAACAACAACGGCAAAAAACAAGCGCCCGGCAACAACAAAGACTCGGAAGTGGCAGGTGCCAAGCCTAGAAAATCTTAGGCGTCACTGTATTTATAGGATAGCGTGAAGAAACCGTCCGATAAGGCGGTTTTCTTTTTTGGAAAAGATTTGGTGCCGGTGTCCGAAAAGGTTATACTGTAGAAAACGACCACCATTAGGGAGGGTGCTATGGTTCCAACACTAGAGCAATTGGAGAAGTATGCGGCGTTGGCTGTTCATGCCGGGGTGAATGTGCAGAAGGGGCAAACACTGGTAGTGAACGCACCGCTTCAAGCAGTCGAGTTGGTACGGCACATTGCCACCAAAGCCTACGAAGCAGGAGCGAAGCATGTCCACGTGGAGTGGAGCGACGAGAAGCTCGCGCATATCAAATATAAGCTGGCTCCAATGGATGCGTTCCGGGAGTATCCAATGTGGAAGGCTCAAGGCTTGACGGAGCTCGCAGAGAACGGTGCGGCATTTCTTTCGATCTATTCGCCAAGCCCGGACCTCATGAAGGATGTCGATCCGGACCGGATCGCTACAGCAACGAAGACCAATGCCTCGGCATTACAGACCTACCGAGGCTATATCATGGCGCACAAGGTTGCGTGGTCGCTGATCTCGATCGCTACCGAAGAATGGGCGCAAAAAGTATTTCCGGATCTGCCGTCGAATGCGGCTGTGGAAGCGTTATGGAATCGTATTTTTGAGGCGACCCGGGTCGATACGGAGAACCCGATTGAAGCGTGGACTAAGCACAATGCGCAACTGGCTCAAACCGTTGAGCTGCTAAATAACAAACGGTATAAGCAGCTAATATATGAAGGACCCGGAACGAACCTGACCGTTGACCTGCCGGAGAAGCATGTTTGGCTGGGGGGAGCGAAAGAGAACAACAAGGGCATTTGGTTTAATCCGAATATGCCGACAGAGGAAGTGTTTACCATGCCTCATAAGGACGGCGTGAACGGTGTGGTACGCAGCACGAAGCCGCTCAATTACGCCGGACAAATCATCGACGGCTTTACCCTTACGTTTAAAGACGGCAAAGTCGTCGACTTCTCGGCTGATAAAGGCTACGATACGCTGAAACGGTTGCTGGAAACGGATGATGGAGCGGGGCGCCTGGGCGAAATTGCGTTGGTTCCGCATCAATCGCCGATCTCAAGCTCGAATCTGATTTTTTACAATACGTTGTTTGACGAGAACGCCTCCAGTCATTTGGCTTTCGGGCAAGCCTATCAGGTGAACCTTCAAGGAGGAACCGAAATGGACGAACAGGAGCTTGCAAACAGCGGTGTCAACAAGAGCCTGATCCATGTCGATTTCATGATTGGTTCCGGGGAAATAAATGTAGACGGTATAACTTCGGACGGTCATCGGGAGCCGTTGATTAGGAACGGCAACTGGGCCCTGTAGGGCTAGACTGCCGTCTCGAACCCGCAAAAAAAAGAACGGAGCGAAGCCGTCCGCGCTTCTTCACTCCGTTCTTTGG
This sequence comes from Paenibacillus sp. PvR098, assembly GCF_017833255.1. Taxonomy (NCBI): domain Bacteria; kingdom Bacillati; phylum Bacillota; class Bacilli; order Caryophanales; family Paenibacillaceae; genus Paenibacillus; species Paenibacillus sp. PvR098. The sequence continues at coordinate 2,659,045 of NZ_JAFIBU010000001.1, read as the reverse complement.
ATGTGGATATCCTAGTTACAGGTTATGAGCTTGTTTCTTTTTTAATGAGTAACATTTACGGCAGACCGGCAAATAGCTTTCATTACCGCCGATCTGTATTTGTTCGCCTTCGAATACCGGCCGCCCGTCCTCGCAGCGCATATTCATGGTTGCCTTCCTGTCGCAGTACCAGCAGACCGTCTTGATTTCCTCAATTTGATCCGCCAGTGCTAGCAGATGATAGCTGCCTTCGAACAGCTGGGCCATGAAGTCTGCTCGAAGCCCGTATGCAATTACGGGAATTCCCAGCGTATCGGTAATTTCCGTCAGCTGCAGCACCTGCCCTTTGTTCAGGAACTGCGCTTCGTCAATCAGAATGCAGTTCGGTCTTTCTTTGGCGGCTAGTGCCACCATGTCGAGATGGTCATCGATGACGATGCCGTCTTTTCGCATGCCGATGCGGGATGCTACCGTTCCAACGCCTTCCCGGTGATCTACCGCAGGAGTAAAGAGCAGTACTTTCTTTCCTTGTTCCTCGTAATTATGCGCTACACGCAGCACTTCAATTGATTTGCCGCTATTCATGGTACCGTAACGAAAATATAGCTTGGCCACGTTGAATGCTCGTCCTCTCCAAGAAGTAACGAAGCTATCATAGCACAAGATAACAGTGAGGTACAGGGGGCTACAGCTCTGAAAAGTCCTCCGCGGCCGTCGGTATAGTCATAGCGACAATGGTGCCTTGGCCCGGAGTGCTCTCAATCGATAAACGCCCGTTATGCTCGGTAATGATTTTTTGGCTGACCATTAACCCGAGTCCGGAGCCGCCCGCTTTGGTCGTGTAAAAAGGTTCTCCCAGCCGCTTAACCAATTCTGCAGGAATACCTTCGCCTTCGTCGCGGAATGTGAGGGACAGCTCCCCATGGCTGTTTATGCCTGCGGTGATGTCGACGTTTCCTCCCCGCGGCATCGCTTCGATAGCATTTTTCAGGATGTTGATGAATACCTGCTTTAATTGATTTTCCTCACAGTAGATCATGGGCAGGTCCGGTGCGAGGTATGTAGTGAATTGAACGTTATTCAAGTGAGCCCCTGGCTCCAACAGCGATATGACATGGGTGAGAATTGGGCTAATCGGATTGTTCTGGAAGACGGCCGACGGGGGTCTGGCCAGCATGAGCAGCTCCCCGATGATGTCGTCAATCCTCTCCAGCTCCGAGATCATGATGTCCAGATACTGGTCTTTATACTTCGCCCCCGATTTCAAAAACTGTGTAAACCCTTTCAATGAAGTCAGCGGATTGCGGATTTCATGAGCGACGCCTGCCGCAAGCTGGCCGGCAACCGCAAGCTTCTCCGAATTGCGCAGATGCTCTTCGGTTTTTTTGTGTTCACTGATATCCCGCCCGATCATGCAGATTCCGGTAATATCGTGCTCCGGTCCGACAATCGGAGAAAGGGTCAGGCTAATATCCAGAATCGAGCCGTTCTTGCACCGCCGGACGGTTTCGAATTGGCTGATTTGCTTACCTTGGAACGCTTGCCGGAACAGAAGCTCCGTTTCGATCCACAGCTCCTCCGGTATGGTGGGCAACCGCTGTCCGATGAGCTCCTGTTCGGAAAATCCGGACGAGCGGATAAATGCGCGGTTCACTCTGACTAATTTGAACTCCGAGTCGAGAATGGCGATGTGGTCGGCTGTGTGCTCGATCATCGAATCCAGCTGCTGCTTGGTCGTCCTTAGTGTTTCCTCCTGCTCCTTCAGCAGGGTTACGTCCCGAATAAAGACGGACACCCCAGGCTTGCAAGGAGAACAGTTCGCTTCAATCCACCGGTTGGTATGAGCATAATATTCCTGCACAAATACGGGAGAAGCGTCCTCCATGGCCCTCTGACAAGCTTTATAAAGACTGGAACCGATCCACTCCGGCAGGGCCATGCTCAATGTTCTTCCAAGAAGCTCCGCACGACTTCGCTGGAGCAGCATTTCTGCACTGCGGTTCACATAGATGAATCTGCCGTTCCGATCAAGCATAAGATAGGCATCAGCGATCGTTTCAAGCATAGAGGCCATGATCAGCTGCGATTCCCGCAAGGCGGCTTCCGTTTGCTTCAGGGCGCTAATTTCTTGAGAATGCATACAGATATAATGGGGTGATCCATTCTCTCTCTTCACTTCAAAAGCATGAACGTTCATCCATACGATTTCCCCGTCTGTGCGAATCCAGCGCATGTCTGTTTCGTAGCGGGGAAGCTCCCCCGAGATCAACTGGCTTAAGTGATGCATACAGAGAAGAAGCTCGCCCGGATGCACGAGTGCCTGGAGATTCATTTTGGTCAGCTGCCCCGCCGTATAACCGAGTCTGGAGGCGAGTCTGTCGTTTATGAACAGCAGGTTGCAGTCTGCATCGAGCAGGATCGTTCCGGATTGAGAGGTAGTGAAGCTTTTCAGAGCCAAATCGGCAAGCAGATGGGTCTCCCCCTTTGTCGCATCGAGAAGAAGCTTTTCGGAGAGGTTTGCGGGTACGATTCCGTCGTTCATGGGTAGGACTTCCCTCCCTTTTTCCTGTTGCTGATAACATTCGTCAAAAATCTACATAAACCTCCTTTCCATCGGTCCAAAAGGGTCAAAACGAATCTAAAAATCTCTTTATTTTAAATTGCTAAAATGGAATGCTAAGATTAAACATATTATCTTCAGTTCATAGAATTGTCACAGTAAAAGCAGGACGACCAAGGCCGGTTCGTGCCGGTGGAGGTGCCAGGTAGCGAGACGGTGTATCCTGCTCAGCTGGTGCTGCTCGCTATGGGTTTCATGGGACCGGAGAGCCCTGTGATGGAGCAGCTCGGCGTGGAGAGGGATGAACGCTCTAATGCCAAGGCGGAGTACGGACGCTACGCTACGAGTGTGGAAGGAGCCTTCGTCCCCGGCGATATGCGCCGAGGACAGAGCCTTGTCGTTTGGGCGATCAATGAAGGCAGGGAAGCCGCCCGGGAGGTGGACCGCTACCTGATGGGTTCCACAAACCTGCCGTAAGGGCATGCGGCGTAAGTACGATCAAGCAAGGCTCGACCCGGCGCCGTAAGGCTGATTTTCAGCGTAGTAGCTAGCATGTGAGGTAGGAACTCGGGGAACGCGTGATCTGTTAAGCTGAAAATCAACGTAGCAGAGGGGGATTAGCACGCCAATGGACCGTCCGATGGCCTTTCCGGACGGTTTTCTTAGCGCGCAAGGAATTAAACAAACCGGTCCATGCCCTTGCGGCATCAGACTGGTTAGCCTATATTATCTGCGCTTTACACGTTTGTGGGTAAGGCATAAGCAGACTTTTTTTACGCGATAAGGAGTTGATGTCATCGTGATCGCCCGGCCGGGGAAGCGGAGCGACTGCACGATTCGCGGAACATCCTGATTAACCATCCTTTTCAGCAGCTCAATAGCGGCTCTGTACTTTTTGTAGTCATAATCCCCGGCTTTACTGTCGTAGAAAGTATATGGCAGCTCTCCTGGGGTCAAATAGGCAAACACTCGGCCCTCCACCTCCGCAATAAACGCAAGGGGCGACTCTATATAGCCCTGCTTCACCCATTCCTCTCGTGTCATCCGGTACACCATTATCGTAAAAATATCTTCATACAACTTTCCCTTATACTTGAAGCGAAAATGCAGCTCATACTCGGTATCGCGATCTTGTTTTCTTGCACCGACGACGCAATAATTTCTCCACCAGGAGGGAAACCGCAGCGTAAATCCGTATCTGTCATTACGATATACGAACTGGTTCGGCTTCTTCACGTCTTACCGATCTCCTTTCGCTCTCTTTCTGATTATACCTTATTCATATAAGAGGCTATTTATGGCTTAAACCAAATGTTTTTGAACTGCACCCAGTCGAGAGAGTCAAGTGCAATGCCTTGGACGGAGGAATGGTAGAGTGTTTTTTTAGCCTTTTAAAATAGAGGAAACAAAAAAGGGAATGCTGCTGCTATCGCTTACTTATGTATGGTATTCGAACGTTCTTCTTCTCGTGCTCAACTCGCTGGCAGTACCGCTTTTGGTCATCGTACAGACGTGCAAAGAGATTTTGCCGCTGTTCCAATGGTATATGTTTGCGGCAATGACAAGCTATATCTCCTTGAACTACGTTAATATCGACGCGTTGATCGCCCGCAATAACATTCAAAGGTATGAGGCAACAGGAGAGATCGATGCGGCTTATCTGGGCAGCTTAAGCTACGAGGCCGTACCCTATCTGCTCGAGCTTAAGCGCCGGCATCCCGAAGCACAAGGGGTGGACGATGCTCTGGAGGGCTTTCGGGCCAGCCTCCAGTATCGTCAATCGGAATCGTGGACGGAGTTCAACTTATCCGTTTGGAGGGCGCGCAAGGCGCTGGATGTAAAATAAGCGGGATCAACCGACTTAGTTCTTCTCGATCAACCATACTTTTTTTTGTAATGCGCGAGCGTCAGCAGCGGCCATATATAATTGTAGCTGTGATAGCGGGTATAGAAATTGCCTGGCAGTCCTGCCCCTGTCGGGTATTCGGCTGTCCATCCGTTATGCCCGCTCTGAGCCATGTCCGCCAGAGCAAGAATTCCTTTCTGAATGCAGTCCGTGGGTTCCGGGTGTACGGCCACGAGCGCATCTAGCGCCCATGCGGTTTGCGAGAGGGTACTGGCCTTCAATGGGACGTAGGCCTTCACCTGATCGCTGCGGCACGATTCACCCCAGCCGCCATCGGGATTTTGGATCGAGGTTAGCCAGCTCGCCGCTTGTTGGGCAGAGGCATGCTGCGCTGATACGCCGACAGCCATAAGCCCGGTTAAAGCGGCCCACGTCCCGTAAATATAACAGATCCCCCAACGTCCGTACCAAGAACCATCCGGCTTCTGATGACGGATTAGCCAGTCCGCGCCGTGGAGAACGAACGGGTGAGTGAGATCAAGTGCCGCTTCATTGCCTAAATACTCCAGCGTCCGCCCGGTAAGGTCTGCTGTAGACGGATCGATCGCCGCGGCATCGGCGCCGTCGACGGGCAGGCGGGTGAGAAGGGGGTGATCCTTCCCCTTCTCGAAAGCAGGCCAGCCGCCGTCCTTGTTCTGCATGGACAGCACCCAGCTCAGCCCACGGTCCCGAGCCTCACGAAACGGGGGGCCGGAACGCGCAGCGGTCTGACGCAAGGCCCTTAGCGCTGCCGTCGTATCATCGACATCCGGAATGATGGTATTGACATCAGAGAAGCCCCAGCCGCCCGGCAGTGGGTGTTCGAGGTTCAAGCTCCAATCTCCGGATTTTGTGTGCTGGCGGGAGAGAAGGTAAGCATCCGCTCGGACAATCGCCGGATGTTCTGCGGAATATCCGGATTCCTGCAGCGAGTGGCTGATCAGGGCTGTATCCCAAACAGTGGATGGGGAATTCTGGATATGAAGCTGCCCTTCCGTCTCACAAGCTAAGGATTTCAAGCCTTGTACGGCATTCTGGATGACAGGATGATCGGTGTCGTATCGGAGCGCGAGCAGCGCATAGATCATCAATAAGGTGCTGGAGGCATAGCTGTATAGGGTTCCGTTCGGCTCGATCCGATCAAGCATGTAGCGTTCCGCGCGCTGCAAGGCCTGTTGATGAAGCTCCTCAGGGAGCAGGGCGAACTTCTGAATGCCCGCCTTAATTTCCTCAGCCAATGGAAACCATCGTGACTCCTCCTCAGGTTCCCGCATCACAGCACCCGGACCGCTCACCAAGAGGTCAGAGAGATCGGGTGAAGATTCGGTGCGAAATGCAAACTTGAGGTCAGCCATCACTAGAACGGGGGCCAGATGGACCCGAGCATAGCTGGATAAATCGTGGAAGCTGATTGGGAGGGAAGAAGGGAGCAGCATGATTTCAATAGGGATTTTGTTAAACCGGGGCCAAGGAACCTGTCCGGTCATGGCCAGCATCACCTTGGTGAGCAGTCCGCTGACATTCCCGAGCCCTCCTTTGCGTAGGATATATCTTTTGGCCTTCTGTATAACCACATCAGTCTTAGCCGCCACTCCCGAAAACAGCAATGCGTAATAAGCCTCGACCGTAGCCGACAGATGTCCATTTTCGTCGTCATGGTACCATGTCCAATAGCCCTCGGGCCTTTGTTTGTCCAGTATGCGGGAAGCTAAACGCCGTATAAGATGCTCATCGTTAATCTTTAATGATCTTAATAATATGATCGTATAAGCATCCGTTAATATCCCGTTTTCAAAGCAAAAACGCCACGAGCCGTCCGGGGATTGCTGCTTCAGCAATCCTTTTGCCAAACGATTCATGGCGGTTTCTACCGCTTCGGTATTGTTCATTCGCCCAACTCCTCTCCCCAAACATTGTATGGGGAAGAGCTTGTAATCGTGCCGGGACTTAAGAGCCTGATGCATACTTCGAGATTGCGTACCCGCGAATCGTTTCCGGAATTTGGCTTAATGATGTTAAGGTGAAAAAAGCGCCAGACGGCTCAACATCGATTTCTACCAGATTATATGCCCATTCCCTTTCGACAGGCATAAATATGGCGTGAATGCCGTTTTTCAGCGCAGGAAGGATATCGGTGCGCAGGGAATTGCCAATCATCCAGGTGTCCCTTCGGTCAAATCCGTAAGCTCGGATTAATCCGTTAAGGAATTCTGCGTTCTTGTGCCTCGTAATATGAATCCGGTCGGCAAAATAACGTTCAATCCCCGCCTCTGTCACTTTGCGCATTTGTATCGCCGGATCGCCCCCTGTGTAGAGATGGAGCTCGTGACCGTCCCCTTGAAGTTCTCTTAGCGTTTCTTCCATATAAGCATAAGGCTCAATACTATGTCCATAAACGGAAGCGCCGAGCGTAAGCAAACGCTCGACTTCCTCTTGGCTCTTGGTACGTCCCGTGAGATCTGTGAAGTATTCATACGTATCGATGAACGATTGGGGAAAATGATCCGGCGAAAAGCCGCTTACCAGCACTCGCTCAAGATCGATTTCGGCCTGCTTTTTCTTCATTTCTTCAATGGAAAACGGGTATCCGTTAAACCAGGTCTCCATCTGATCCGCAAACTGGTCGATTACCAAATCAAAAAATTTATTGCAATAAATGAGCGTATCGTCCATATCAAACAGTATCGTCTGTTTTCTCACATGTATCTCCTACTCTCTCTATTAGCTTCCTATCATTATAGCATGGCGATAGCGATCGTCACCTCCTCCTGCAGTGGATGCGACTCGCACATTTCGCTCTGACCTTGGAAAATAGCGCCCTGCTCGATCATCAGCGAGGCCGCCCGAACCGTGCCGATGAGGGTTTCGGTAGAGGTGATGCGAACGAAGCCGTCGGCCTGAACCCGTCCTTCCAGATGGCCGGCAATAATCACGTCACGGGCACGAAGCTCGGTAGAGCGGACGCAGCCCTCCTCCCCGATAGCGACTTCTCCCGATGTTTGCAGGACGCCCTTGAACGCCCCTTCGATACGTAGATCGGCTTCAGTGCGCAGAACGCCTTCGAAGACGCTGCCTGCTCCGATTAACGAAACGGCACCGTGAGATTTGGAGGGAACACAGCCTTTGCGGGATAAGCGAATCATGAAGTAGACATCTCCTTTCTACGAAGACGATGGTAAGTAAGGTGCCGGATCCGAGCTCTTCCCACCCATGAGCACTTCGTAGTGCAGATGGGGGCCGGTGCTTCGGCCGGTCGTTCCCAGCTTACCGATCGGCTGTCCTTTATCTACAGGCTCCCCTTTGCGAACATCGGAGCTGTTCAAATGCATATACCATGTTCGCAAGCCTTGGGCATGCTCCACAATAATATTGTGACCGTGCAGCTTGTCGTAGCCTACCGAATCCACAATTCCCCCGGCTGCGGCATACACGGGATCGCCAAGCCTGCCGGCAATATCGATGCCGCGATGAAAACTGAGCTTTTTCGTAAACGGATCTTTCCGATAGCCGTAAGGAGAGGTTACGATCCGCGAATGCGTAGGCCATATATTCGGCGTTCGCCGCTGGCGCTCCAGTTTTTCTTGCAGCAGCTTCTTGGAAGTAGAAAAGCGGTTCTGGAGCTCATTCATCTCCGTCTGCAGCGCGGTATAGCGGGCGCCTGTGGCGCTTGCAAACTCTCTGATTTCAGCGGTGGTGACGGGGGATTCCGGCCCCCCTAAGCCATGAAAGGCAGCTATGGAACTGGTCACAGGCGCTTCCGTCTCAACGGCAGATCCGCTGCTTCCGACGGCCCCGGCCGTGAGCTTCTGCAAATCCTGCTCAAGGCGCTTTATTTCTTCCATTTTGTTATGTACTTCCGCCGCCTGTTTGGACAGTTCAAAAATTTCATTTTGAAGCTGCTCGATCGCAGCGTTTTTGCTCAGCAAGTCTTGCTCGAGTTTCGCCGTTTTGCCGTGCAGCGCCGTCCTTTGTAAATACGAGGCAGCAGCGGTGTGCATGTGATGCAGGTAGATTGAGCAGGATGTGCTCACTAGCAAAAGCAAGGCGGCTGCGGCCCCCCATAGAGCGCCGCGGGACAGCTTGACCCGAACCACGCTTTCATTCGCTTCGGGAATGATAACGAACGTCAGCTTGTTTTGAAACCACTTGAAATTCATGACGACTCCTTTCGGTTCTGTTCTTGACGTTCTCCTTCATACACATAGGTAGTATGGAGACTTATCTGAATGTGGAGGGATGAACTTGTCATTGTTAAATTCCGTCCGGATGAACGTAATGGAACGGTTGGCTTTGCACTTAAAGAAAGAAATCTCGCTGCAAGCTGCAGGTTTTGACGGCGAGCCTGGCGTACTGAATAACGTCGGCAAACGATTCATACGGGTGGACGAACATTATTATGTTCCTTCGTCCATGCAAGAAATCGTGCTGCTCGGTGTCCCGCGTAAAGGAACCGGAACCAGAGTGAATATTCGCACCTTTTATGCAGATCGGTTTGAAGCAGCATTGATCTGCACCGGGCAGGACTTTGTCGAACTGGCCGTCAATAGACCGGAAGAGGAAGAAGAGCTTTGCGTACTCGTCCCCTTAAACAAAATGATCGGCATTGAGACGCTGTAATCGGCTAGGAGACAGAATCGGAAGGCTTCTTCACCAAGTGTTGGGCGGATCGTCGCATCTCCATATGCGAAGTCACGACTACCCCGATTAGACAAATCCAATAGCCAAGCGCGCAGAGCATGCCGACGAATGAGTAATCCGAGCTGATGGCGAGTCCTAAGATGACGAAGCCGATACATAGGCAAAACAGGAGGTTCCCGATCCGTACCAACGTCTGAAGGGAAGCCCTCGTCAGCCGGCTCCATATATGCTTGCCTGGGCTTTGATCCCGCTGCCTGTCCTGAGGCTTCCGAGGCTCTTCTCCCGTCTCATCGTTTTTTGAGCCGTTTTGGTTTTCTCCCGCGCTGCGTATAGGGAACCGTCTCATCCTAATCCAGAGGGCAATCATCAGCACAGGCTGATAGGCCAGAACAAGGACGGGCGAACTGAAATTGCCGAAGCTGAACACCTCTGTCGTGTTTTTAAAGGCGAGAATGGTAGTGAGGAGCAAAATGAGACTAACCGGTGAGTTCAGAACCGTATAATCCCTCTTCTTCAGCAGGCTGGCCACACCGATCAGGAAAGCCAGATAGACTAAGATCACCCTGCAAGCCATCACCGGATACCAGATGCTTAAGATGAACAAGTCGATCCGATCGAGAAAGTCCGTAATATGAATCTGCTGCACCAAGCTATAACTAGGATAGATCATATTGCCGGGAATGCTCGGTCCAAGGACGAGAACCTGAAGAAATTGAAAGATCGTCAGCAGCAGGGTAGCCATCATGATCCCATGTCGAAGGCCGGATTGGACTTGTTTGCCATTCCAGATCGTATGCAGAAAAGCGCCTGCGACTAAGATATCGCCGAACCAACCGATGCCAAGGACGTTGGCATACCAGAAGTTGATTGCCGGAACCGATAAAATGGGTTGAATTAATTGCAGGTCCACTTCGTTGGATAACAAGAACGGCAGCAAGAGCACCAACAAGAAAAAAATAGGAAAAAACAAATCATTCACCCGGGCGATCACTTCGACGCTTGTGCGTCCGTAGAACATAAGCACCAGCATAAGCAGCAGCACCAGTATTTCTTCCGGGGTATTGGGGAGCAGAATCGTACCGATAAATTTGCCGAAAGACCGCAAATCCCTCATTAGGATTAGCCAGAGGTGCACTACAAGCAGCAAGTTAATGACCGTGCCGAAGAGCCTCCCGAACAGCACGAAAATGATCTCAAACAAATGTTTTTTAGGAAACCGCATGCTAAGCTGTACGAACACGTAGCCGATAAGCAAAACATACATTGTAGGGATCAGATAACTAAACCAAGCGTCCATATGTGCAGTCCGGACCAGTTCATTCTGGAGGCTGAGCAGACCTCCTCCGGCTAACAAAGATCCGATCAACCATGCAAATTGTCGCTCATTAATGACTTGAATGGACTTCATTGTTCATTCACCCGCTTTCATTCGCCGCGTTTTTTCACTGCGGATGGATAATGGAGAAAACCCATGGAGACACCGTTTCAACAAAATACTGCGTCGGCATCGGGGGGGTATAGCCAAACATCACGCTAATATAGAGAGCAAACACAGCGGCATAGAGCAAAACATATGTTCGTTTTACATCTTTGGATTGATGCGGCCAGCGTTTGACATCCAGGAATAGAAGAACCAGCATTAGCAGCGCAAAACAAACCAGAAATTGGTTGTTCATTTGCTGCTCCCCCCTTTTGTCACATTCTCAAAGATCAGTCCAGTCTCCGAAAGCGTGTTTTTGACGTGGATGTGGAATTCGGCTTCTTTTAGCCCTTGCGGCCAATCTTTCTCGTATGTTTGCTTCCACACCCTCGGGTAGGTTCTCCATAAGTGTGATCCAAAATTTGCGGAATCGGCCTCTTTATTTATCTCTTTTTTCAAGGTCTCTTCTATAGAATTTTTCAAATGGGCCGCAATCAACTGCTCCACCTTATCGATTTTTTTCTTTTGGCTAAGATCGTAATAGTCGGTGCTCTCAACAACCTTGGATTTGGTCTCCACCTTAATGTCATAGGTGAGCTTGCCGCCTGTAAGTTTTGTTTTTATCCTGCTGCGGCTCTCATAAATGCTGGCGGTAATTTGCTTTTTCTCCTCTAAGGGGATGGTGACATATGAAGTCACGGATTCGTTTTTTAGCAGAGCCAATCCGACTGCGGAACGCCCTTCCAGAGTGCCGACCATTTTGTCATCCCTAAACTGAGAATAACCGATAAATTCGACTTCTTTCGATCGCTTGCTGCTTTCTTCAGATTCTTTTACGCCAAGATATACAACCACCGGGTCGCTGCCGGGGGTGCTGAGCGATAAAGCAATGTCCTTGATGTTCATATCGATAACGGTTCTCGCTTTCACTAGCTCCCGGATCGCCTCGGAAGGAAACATTTCAAACTGCGGATTCGCTTGCAGAAGCTCATACGCTTTCCCCTTGGAGACGATTAAATAAGTGGACATCCGGCTTTCAGCCGCACGAGCCGAGGCGTCAAATAGATCTCGAATCCCTTTTTTGGCGTATTCTGCACCAACCACGAGCGTTCTGCGGTGGGCTAGGAACATTCGTCTGGACATTCTCTTCTGCAGCTTAGCCTGTGCGTCTCTGAATGTATCCCCGACCTCCGAATCGATGTAATACCTTTTATCGCCAGCCGTACCGCCTCCGCCGCCGGAAGCTCCTCCCATCGAGCCAGGGAGGGGGACGAGCACGCTGTAACGAATGGAGCCGTCCTCTTCTAGATCAATGGCTGTGGTGAGTATAAAAGCCAGGTCGTTGATTTCCGTCCGATCCCAGCAGCCGGAAAGGGAAAGCAGCGCTAGCATCAGGAGAGGCAGTCGGGTTAGAGCTTTTCTCATTCCGTTTTCACCTCTGTGGACTCGTGTTCAATTTCTTTTCCTTTCTGACCGGCCTGTTCCATAATTTCCTGAGGCAGCGCTTCTCCCATTCTCTTTTGATCCTGCAGTGGCATATAAGCCGATCGCTCCTTCATCGCCCACCAAGGCGAGCGGATGACAACGTCCTTCAGGTCACTTGCTGACAATGGACCGATCGGCGACAAGTAGGGAACGCCGAATGAGCGCAAGTTTGCCATGTGACCTATGATGAGAAGAACGGAGATCATAATGCCGTACATGCCGAACAGCGCAGCGGCGATAATGATAGGAAACCGCAGCATCCGGATGGCGATCGCCCCGTTAAACCTCGGGATGGTGAATGAGGCGATCCCTGTAATGGAAACCACAATAACCATTGGAGCGGAGACGATCCCCGCCTGCACGGCAGCTTGACCGACGACTAACGCTCCTAAGATACTGACGGCCGAGCCGACCGCCTTCGGCAGACGGATGCCGGCTTCTCGCAGCGCTTCGAAGGTAACCTCCATGATAAAAGCCTCTACTACAGCTGGAAAAGGAATGGCTTCGCGGGCCGCAGCGACGGAGAGAAGAAGCGTAGTCGGCAGCAAATCCTGATGGTAGGTTGTAATGGCTACGTACAAGCCAGGTGTCAGCAGCGAGAGGATCATGAAAAAATAGCGCAGCCACCTTAACAGCGTAGCGATTTGAAACCGTTCGTAGTAATCCTCGCCGGCTTGCATGATTTCCGCGAACACGAACGGTACGATAAGTACGAATGGTGTTCCGTCCATCATGATGCCTACCCGCCCTTGGAGCAGAGCGGCCGCTACCGTGTCCGGCCGTTCCGTATACTGCACTTGTGGAAACGGTGAATAGGCTGAGTCCTGAATCAGCTCCTCGATATAGCCCGATTCCAAGATGGCGTCTATATCGATTTTCTCCAGGCGTCCGATGACCTCTTCGACGATCTTAGGGTCCGCCAGATCCTCCAAATAAGTGATTACGACACTAGTATTGCTTTTGCGCCCGATCGTCATCGGCTTCATCTTCAGGTGCGGTGTTTTGAGCTTGCGGCGGATCATGGAGGTGTTGGTCCGTAAATTTTCAACAAAGCCTTCTCTAGGCCCGCGCACCACGGTCTCCGTCTCCGGCTCGTTGATCGAACGTTTCTCCGCCCCCCGAATGCCCAGCAGCAGAGCTTCATTATTCCGGTCGACGATCAGTCCCGTGTCCCCGCCGAGCACCGATAGCAGCAGATCCGCATAGTTGTTCGCTTTCTGGATTTGTGAAACCGGGAGCACCGATTTCGAGATGTTATCGATAAGCTGCTCATCACCCTCTAGAATCATGAGCGACTTCATGGCTTCATTGACGAGCTCGGTATTGGTCATGCCGTCAACGAAGAATAGAATAGCATCCAAGCTTTGCTCGAGCTTAAATTCACGAATAACAAAATCGGAGCTGTCCTTGAACAGCTCTTTCAAATATTGCTTATTCTCCTCAAGATTCAGGAACACCGGCACGGAGCGGAGCTCGTCGAGAAAATGGAAATCCAGTTTTTGCAGCCGGTTCTCATCTTTTGCCTTTATTTTTTTACGGTTGCTTTTCATCATCACCGTAACGACCTCCCTTCCCCACCGAATACTACCCAAGCTTTGCCGGGGGGTGTCCGGTATATTTTTCTCCAAATGCGAAAAATTATGACAATCTTGTTTCAGCTGGTTACAATCAGGGGGAATAGGTCCGTACAGACAGGTAAAAGATAGAAACGTATCGGTAAGGGGGGGCTAGCTTGCTGTGGCTTGTCATTGCGTTGTTGTTGTTCATTCTGCAGATATTAACCATTCTGATCAGTGAGTTTCGGCATCCGTCCAAAGCGATGGCCTGGCTTATTATTTTGTTTATTATTCCGGTCGTGGGTTTTGTCATGTACTATTTTCTGGCAAAAGAATACACCCGGAGAAGAAAGGTGCGGCGTAAAGGGTTGCGCCCGATAAACGATATTCGTCATGTAGGGAAAAAACAAAAAGCGTCAGACCCGGATTGGGATGAAGAGAGCTTCAAAGGATGGAGGCATGAGCCAAGATTGTTCACGCTGTTGAACAATATTCCCGGCTCGCAAATCACGTACCGCAACGAGGTCGAAGTGCTGACCAATGCCAGCGCGGCCTACCCGGCGATGCTCGAGGCGATGGAGCAGGCAAGAGATCACATTCATTTTGAATTTTATACCATCCGTGATGACGAGACGGGAAAACAATTTCAAGATATCTTGATCCGCAAGGCGCGGGAGGGTGTAAAAGTTCGCTGTATTTTTGACGGAATCGGCAGCTACCAATTGAGCAGCATGTTTGTTGAAGAGCTGAAGCAGGCTGGCTGCGAAGTGTACTTTTTTTTGCCGGCTATGATCGCATTCTTCAATAAGCGGATGAATTACAGAAATCATCGTAAAATCGTGGTGGTCGATGGACTCACAGGGTTCCTTGGCGGTATCAATATCGGAGATGAATATTTGGGGGGCAACCCAAAGCTTGGGTTTTGGCGGGACACCCATTTAAAGCTGGAGGGCGATGCGGTGTATTCCCTGCAGCATACGTTTTCGATCGATTGGTTGTTTGTCAGCGGTCATCGTCTTACGGACGCAAGCCTATTCCCCGAGCATGATTGCTGCGGCCGGAAGCCGGCGCAGATCATAGACAGCGGACCCGATGCGCACTGGGACGCTATTCTGGAAATGTATTTTGGAGCGATCACGGCGGCGAAAAAAAGGATCTATATCACAACGCCATATTTTATCCCGGACGCCAGCCTCTGTATGGGACTCAAGACGGCGGCGATCAGCGGAGTTGACGTTCGTATTATTTACCCTCAGAAGTCCGACTCCCGTATTGTGAATTATGCTTCGATGTCTTATTTTGAAGAATTATTGCAGGCTGGAGTCCGATTTTACGCTTATCAAAAAGGGTTTGTTCACGCCAAGGTGATGCTGATGGACGATTTGCTTGGAACCGTGGGGACGGCTAATATGGACATGCGAAGCTTTTACAATAATTTCGAGCTGAACGCCGTGGTGTTTGATAAGGAAACGCTGCAGCGGCTGGAGTCCGATTTCTTGCTTGACCTGAAGGATTGCCGCGAGGTGAAGCTGGATGCATTCGAGAAGCGGTCCCGCTGGCAGAAAGCCAAGGAGGTTATAGGGCGGATGCTGTCGCCGCTGTTTTAGGGTCTCGCTCGCCTTACGGGTATAGGATTAGCGTTCAAAGCCACTTTGGCCATGATCTCCCTCGCTCAGGTGGAACTGTTTTAAAGAAACCGTTCGTGCTGAGAGGGGGAGAAGCTTTGGAGCAGGAGCTCGTCTTCTGTGCTTCATTTGCGTATAAACGACAACACGTGATCGAGATTTTGCGGGGGGAGCTGAGCTATCAGGTCCCCTTTGTGCTGCAGGCGTTCGATGATGTTCAGCAAGTGGAAGTCGCGCGGATCGCAGCGCAAGGTCACCTCCTCCCAGGTAAGCGGTGTCGAGACGGTAGCATCCTTGCGGGCACGGGGCGTATAGGGAGCGGAGAGTGTTTTACCGTACCAATGCTGCAGGTAGTCGATGTATATCAAAGTATCGCGATCCTTTTTCAGCCGTTCCACTGTAAACAGCTTCGGGTGCTTCTGTACCGCATAAGAGGCGACGAACTGCCCGATACTTCGCAGCTCCTCGAACGTATACCCGCGCTCTGGAGGGATCGGAACGTAAATTTGCACGCCGGTGGCTCCAGAGGTTTTGGGCACGGACTTGATGTTCATGCCATGGAGAATGTCTCCGATGATTTCCGCGGCCTCCATGATGCGCGGCTCAGGGTCGACGCTCGGATCAATATCGATCAGCCATTCGGCGGGCAGCGTCTCTCCTATCCGGTGGAAGGAGGGATGAAACTCCAGAGCGGCTAAATTCCCAAGCCACAGAAGCGTCGGCAGAGAGTCGAGATGCACGTAATGAATTGATTCGAGTGCTGCGGTTTTCACAAAATCGGGTGTAGGCTCCGGTGCATTTTTCTGGTAAAACGATTTATCGTTCCAGCCATGAGGGAAACGGATGGTCGTTAAATAACGATTTCTGCAGTAGGTCAGCAAGTAGGGTGAGAGTTGTACCAACTTCTCCAAATACATGGCTTTGGTGATCCCTTTCTCCGGCCAAAGGGGCTTGTCGGGATTGGTAATGGTCAATTCATGGCCCTCCACGACGAGGGTTCCTTTTGTTCTTTGATGCTTTGATGTCACGGGCATGGGTGGCGTCACTTCCTTCTTGAGCAGTATTCATAGCTTCTCGCGCATTGGGGCATTGTATCCATTGAAGAAAGGTAGGCGGTGGCTGGGATGTGCCCGATGAAACCTGTTATTCCTTTTGAGCCGGTGTCCGATAGCCAAGTTCCTTCCGGGGACCGGTGGATTCATCAAGTCAAATGGGACGGCGTCCGCATGTTGACTTACTACGATGGACAGCAGTGCCGTTTATATAATCGTAAATTGAATGAAAGAACCTATCAGTATCCTGAGCTTACCGATATACGTGAGTATTGCCGGGCGGATTCTGTTATTTTGGACGGGGAGATCATCGCTCTGGGCACGGACGGAAAGCCCTCGTTTCATGAGGTCATGAAGCGGGACGGCATACGTAGACTGGATCGTGTGCCATATGCTATGAAGCATGTGTCCGCAGTCTATATGATCTTCGATTTGTTGTATTATGACGGTGAGTGGGTTTTGGACAGAACGCTAAGCAGCCGGTTGGAGCTGCTGAGCCAAATGATTGCTCCGAGCCCCATGGTTCAGATTGTGCCTTCGTACCCGGACGGTGAAGCTCTTTTTCAATTGATGCAGCAGCAGGGGATGGAGGGAATTGTCAGCAAGGAGCTTCACAGCACGTACAGCATTAACGGGAAAGACAGACGATGGGTTAAGGTCAAAAATTATGGGGACATCATAGCTGTCATCGGGGGTTATACGTTAAACGGAGGCATCGTGAATGCCGTGCTAGTCGGGGTGTACAATCCTGAAGGAAAGTTATTGTATATCGGTCATGTCGGAACCGGCAAGCTGAAGAAGTCCGATTGGGTTGAGTTAACGGCCAAGCTGAAGCCGGCCACGATCACGGATAAGCCCTTTAATAATGAGCATCCGGAAATGAAAGGGGCTTATTGGGTGAAGCCTGGGCTTGCGGTCAAGCTTCAGTTTGCGGAATGGAGATGGCAAGAGGGACGCACCTTAAGGCAGCCCTCCATACAGGCTTTTGTCGATGTGCCCCCTGAGGCGTGCGTGTTTGACGGAACGTTGTGATGGCGCAGCACCGCCTGTCATGACCGAATCTTCTTTTTCAGGTCACCGATCAAATGAATCAGCGCCAAGACGCCTAGCACGAAAGAGATGCCAATGCCCGTTGCTCCGACAGTCAATGCGATGTATTCGAAGACGGAATACTCTGCGACTTTTTCCCACTGGATGGGAGCTTTAAAGTCTTCAATGACTTGATTCATTCCATAGATACCGCTGATCACGGTGTAAATCGTAAGAATCTGCAGCAAATAGTTGGACCGCTTGGATGTGAAATTGCCTTGATATTTAAATAAATCGGCTAGCGTTTGCTTGACATCTTCGTACAAATCGTCGATCTCCAATTGTACCCGCAATTTATTGAATATTTCTTTTCCTTGGGGCTGTGAAACGACCTCCAGAAAGTAATATTTGGCGGAAAAGGTTGTGATGGAGCGAATCAGGTCCTCAATCTCCTTCGGATTTTGGTCCAGCTGCACATGAGAATATTGCTTGGACAGCAGCAGCAGCACGATTTTTTGAAATAAGTTCATCAGCAGTCCGTAATAATATTCGCCATACATGTGGTTAGCCAGCTTCACGGCCACATCGGATTGGTGTATCGTCAAACAGACGAAAGAGGTTTCGTCAATAGTGTAATAAGTATCAGGTCCCCATCGGTCATATATGTGCTTTTGACAGTACCTTTGGATATATTCAAGGTTGGTTGAGCTGATATACGGCTTTCCTTCCGAATCCATCCCATCCATTCGAGCTGCGCGGTACTGATCCTCTGGACGGATGTCCGTCTCCTCTGCAAAAGCAATAAACGCTTGTACATACATGCTTTCATCCACGAAAAACGGAAGCTTCTCAAAATAAGTCTCTTTCAAATCGGCCGTATCCAAGAATGGCAGCATGCCCGGTACAATGGCGTTAAAAATAAACGGCTCCGTTTCCTCGAAGGTTTGCTCTTCCCACACAATTCTTGTGCTATCATCAACCGCTTTTAAATTTTGGAGCGTCCGGAACCGGCTAGCAAATTCCAGTGCTTGTGTATACGTTAAATCCTCACCCGATAATTCCGTTCGAATGGTAATGAATCCGAGATCGAAGGGCGCAAGTAAAACATCCGCCGAATGAACCTGAAACATGGAGGACGTATGCACGGTTTCCAGCTTACAAGTCAAATCCAGTCGTTTGGAATACCGCTGAAATGATTGGTCGTTCTCCTCATGCGGGAACATGATGTTGCTGGCAAACGGTAAATAGTAGCGTTCCAAATTGCGGTGTGACACACGATGGCCCGGTCCATAGTAAGCGGCCTCGAGATGCTCCTTTTTAAGATGGAAAAACTCATAGCCATCCTGGTTGAGCTGAAGCTTTAGCTTGCTTTGGCAATTGCTGTTGAGCGAGAAGGGGAACACGAACTGGAAAATAGCGGATTGGAGTTGCTTTTCTTCAAGGGCTTGAATCATGAACAGATCTCCTTTTTTACTTATTAATACACTTTTTGAGCGAGTGCCAATCAGCTAAAAAGGTTCATATCGGCGCAGTAGTGGTAAATATGGTCAAGAAATCTCTGACAAAGGAGGGGCATAGATGTGGGCTTCCTCTTTATTTTGATTTATTTCGTATTTATTGTTATCGTGCTGGAAATCTCGGCAGAGCTTTTTGTTATAAGCGGGCTCAAGAAGGAGATTGCCAGATTTCAGGCGGTTTCTATGCTGACAGCGACCGGCTTCACCACCAAGGAATCGGAATTGATTCTGCGGCATCCCGTTCGTCGGAATATTGCTGTGTTTCTTATCTTGTTCGGCGTTTTTTCTTTGGCTGTTATCATCTCAACGATTAGCAATATGATGGCGGAAAGCTTCCGTGTTCCGCAGCTGCTGGGGGTCTCGCTTTGCTTCGGATTGGTCTTGGGATTGGTTAAAATCAAAGCGATTCATCATAAACTAACCCGTGTGTTTCATGGGCGTCTCCAAGAGGAGTTTGCATTACACGAACTGCCGCTTCAAGAGGTTTTATATACGGGAGACGATGATTGGATCACCCAAGTCGAGATTTGCAGGGATTCTAAGTTTTCGGATCAAAAGCTGGATGACATCATCGGGCCTGAAGAGGATATTTTGGTTTTATTAATTCAAAGAGGACATGAGAAAATTCGCAATCCCCGCCTTCGCAATTTGTTTATTCATGAAGGGGATATGATCATTTTGTACGGAAGCAGGAAAAGGATTGAGGGAAAATTCGAGCATGAGCTTAGCCATATGAAAAAAGCGGCCTGCGAAGAGCGCAATGCGGTCTCTATAGAATAAACAAGAGTTCATCCATTAAAAAGGCTACCGCCGCGTAACTTCGCACGACAGTAACCTTGGTGTTTGAAGAAATGCTCATTTAGGAACCGACAGTTTCTTTTACCCTAGCTTTGGCTTTGCTTTTTCCTTTGCCGGTCGCTTTAGGCTTGCCCGCTGCAGCAGCAGGCGTGGGGTCGGTCGTCACCGGCTTTACAGCCTCCAAGCTGGCCTGGAGCGCCGACATCAGGTCAATCACATTGGTTTTGTGCTGCTCCGGCGCAACCCGTATCTGCTGTCCGGATATTTTTTGTTCGATCGCCTGCAGCACTGCGGCGCGGTAATCATCCTTATATTTTTCCGGTTCGAATTCCGTCGAAAGCTGGTTAATGAGCAATTTGGCCATGTCCAGCTCTTTCTCGTTCACGCTGATTTGCTCCGGCAAGCCGGGCACCTGCTCAACTGAACGGATTTCATCAGGATAAAATATGGTCTCCATCGCTATGCATCGGTCGATGATCCGAATGGCGGCCAGACTGCTTTTGGAACGGATTGACACTTTGGCGATACCGATTTTACCGGTTTGCCTCATCGCTTCGAGCAGCAGGTTATATGCGCCGGCGCCAGTTTCATTAGGGGAGAGAAAATACGTTTTCTGATAATAAATGGGATCAATGTCGGAGAGATCGACAAAGTCAAGAATTTTGATTTCCTTCGTCACCTCGCCGGTTAAATTCTCCAGTTCATCCTTTTCAAAAAGTACAAAGGAGCCAGGCTCGTATTCGTAGCCTCGGGCAATTTCTGCCCATTCCACATCACGCTCGCAATGCAGGCATTTGCGCACGAAATTTAGCGGGGTATTGCACTCTTTATGAATCATTCGCATGGAGATGTCTTTGTCTTCGGTGGCGGAGAACATCTTTACAGGTACGTGTACCAAACCAAAGCTGATGGCGCCTTTCCAGACTGTATGCATGATGGATACCTCCCAAGGGATTAGGGTCCTCTTTTATCATAGTATGTGCAAATGGAGCGGGATTCATGAAGCCCTGGACTTGGTTGTATGGAGTCCTGTGCGGTTGGGACATCCTATAGGAGACGGGTGGCGTTCGGACATAAAGGCGCCAACCTTATCTATAGATATGGGAGGGAACGACGTTGACGGATGCTAATACGTCAGGTGGGAATTACACGAGCGATACAACGCATGAAGGACGGGACAGCAGCTTTATGGATATCGACCGTATGATTAACGAAGGTCTGGGAGGCGGCACGGTCAGTGCGCATAACGGATTGATCGAGGAGAGCACCACCGATACGATGGATCATCCGGAGTCGGTTATGGACGGTGGTGATGCGAAATGAATCTGTATCGTGCGCAGCAAATTTTGAGTGCGGATGAGAAATTTGACGTAGAGCTGAACGGAGTATCCGTATGGATTGACAGTATCAATGCGGAGGAGGAAACCGCAAAGGTACATGCGGAGCATCAACCAGCTGATACCCGTGTGGTACCGGTGAAGGAGCTTCAGGAAGTGAAGTGAAGGAAGAGCTTTCCCTAAGCATCTGCCACCTTTTCAGGGGGGAGGAGGCGCAAGGGAAAGCTTTTTTGTTGCTACGGAAAGACGGTAGGGCTATAATAATGGTCAAAACATAAGCGGAGGCGGATGGCTTTGAGCTCGATCGAGGAATTTGCCTTGATTCGACTGCTGACCGGCGGTAAGCAATCGGCTGCTTTCCAGAAGGAGAGCGGCGTAGAAACGGGAATTGGCGACGATGCGGCCGTAGTTCATGTCTCGAATGGAAGCAGGTTGATTCTGACTTGCGATACGATGACGGAAGAAATCCATTTTAAGCGCGTAACGATGCGGGATACGGACGTCGGGTATAAGGCTATGGCATCATCTGTAAGTGATATTGCCGCCATGGGCGGAACGCCGCGGTTTGCGCTGATCGCTCTCAGCATGCCGAAGGGTACGCCGGTAGAGCGGGTTCATGCGATGTATGAAGGATTATATGATTGCGCGTCTCGCTACGGCGTTGCGATCGTAGGAGGGGATACCACTTCAAGTGCCGGAGGGGTTACTCTAACGGTTACGGTCATCGGTGAAACCGAAGCGGACAAAGCGCTGCTGAGGTCCGCGGCGCGCGCTGGCGACGTTGTTTTTGCCACAGGTCATTTGGGCCGATCTGCCGCAGGATTGGAGTATTTGCTCGGGCTCGGACAACCATCCGACGCATGGGAGGCTTTGCCTGAATTGGAGACCTACCGGTCGCTGGTGCAAGCACACTGCCGACCCGAGCCTCAAGTAAAAGCTGGAGAGCTGCTCCGGCGGTCGGGGCTTCGTCATGCGCTGAATGACGTGAGCGATGGATTGGCCAGCGAAGCTTGGGAGATTGCCGAAGCCTCCGGCGTCGGGATCGATCTGATCAAGGATCGAATTCCCGTTGCGGAAGAACTGTTAACGTATGCTATGAGGGTAAACAAAGACCCGCTGGACTATATCTTGTACGGTGGCGAAGACTATCAACTAGTTGGAACGGCCCCTGCCGAGCATTTCCTGGAGCTGCAGATGACGTTTCAGGCAGCGGGACTGCCGCTTTATCTAATCGGTTATGTCAATGCAGAGCATCAAGGCGTTCGACTGGTGCATAGCGGCGGCAGTGTGGTACCTCTGGGCAAACGGGGGTACAATCATTTTGGCAGCTGAAAGAGACGGAGGTTTGAATCATGCCCTTATATGAATATATTTCTCGCGGCGTGGGGGATACGTCTCAGCTTGCGGAACACTTGGCTTCGTTGTTTATTCCCGGCACGGTACTGACGTTGGACGGGGATTTGGGAGCAGGGAAAACAACGTTCTCCCAATCGGTGGCCAAATCGCTTGGTGTAAAGGGAATTGTAAACAGTCCTACCTTTACTATCATTAAAGAATATGAAGGGGAGCGGCTCCCTTTTTACCATATGGATGTATACCGCTTGACTGTAGAGGAGGCAGACGAGCTCGGGTTGGACGACTATTTTTACGGTCAGGGAGTGACGCTGATCGAATGGGCATCCATCATCGAGGAGCTGCTGCCGCCCGAGCGGCTGGCTCTGCGGATCGAGCATGACGGAGCGGAGGGTCGGCGATTCCAGTTGATTCCCTATGGCGCTCCTTACGAAGAATGGTGCCTGAAGCTGAAGGAGAACGGATATATATGATGACTAGAACGGGAACGGATCAAACATATCAAAATGCCAAGCTAATGCTTTCTGTGGATACATCTACGGCTTGCATGACAACAGCACTGACCCGTGGTGATGTGCTTGTGGGAGAGATTACGTCGAGAGCGGAGAGAAATCATTCACTGTACTTAGTACCCATGCTGCAGCGTCTGATGGCGGAGGCCGGTGTAAGGCCGATGGAGCTTGACGGGTTTGCCGTGGGTGTCGGTCCGGGATCTTACACCGGGGTACGCATCGGGGTGACGGTAGCCAAGACGTTTGCATGGACGCATAAGCTGGGGCTGCTCGGAGTGTCTTCATTGGAAGCCATGGCGCTCGGAGGGGCGGAAGCAGCCGTGAGCGGAGTATCGTTCGGCTTGGCCGAGGAAACGGTGGAGGTCCATGAAGGCGGATTGGGCGGGATGGATCGCGTTTTGGGCGAGACGATTAAGTCCGGGGAGACGATGTGGCTGATTCCGCTCATCGATGCGCGGAGGGGTCAGGCGTTCACGGCTTTATACGAAGCGGGGCCTTCCGGTTGGAGTTGTGCGGTTCCCGACAGCATCCGGCTTACTGCCGCTTGGACGGAGGAACTGCTGCAGCTTGCAGCTGAACGCAAACCGGGCAGGATCGTGTTTACCGGAGAGCTGGAACAGCATTCGGAGGCGATTCGATCGTTCGCATCCCGTAGTACGGGATGTGTGGAGGAAACAGTTCACGGCTTGCGGGCCCGCCATATCGCCGAGCTCGGTCGTATTCGATGGGAGCGGGGGGAAACCGAGGATGTTCACGGGTTGGTTCCGAACTATACGCAGCTGGCAGAGGCCGAAGCCAAGCTTCTCGCCAAACGATCGTAGAGGAGGACAGTCCGCCATGGAACGTAAGCATGTAACGGAACCTATCCCTGAAAATGCCGTGCAGTTTAGAGCGATGCGGGATGAGGATATCCCGGTCATCTGTGAGATCGAACGGGAGTCGTTTACGACGCCTTGGACAGCCGGGGCGTTTGAGAACGAGCTTGCCAGCAATCAGTTCGCTCAGTATCTTGTGATTGAGCATGACGGGGAGATTGCCGGTTACGGCGGGATGTGGCTTATTCTGGAAGAGGCGCACGTCACTAATATTGCTATTCGGGAGAAGTACCGCGGACGCAAGCTTGGAGAGCGGCTTCTGACAGAAATGCAGAGAACCGCGAGCTTCTACGGTGCGGTCCGGATGACGCTTGAGGTGCGACCGTCCAATGTGATTGCCCAACGGCTGTACGAGAAGAAGGGATTCCGCTCCGTAGGTGTTCGCCGGGGATATTATACTGATAATAAGGAAGACGCGATTATC
>NZ_JAFIBU010000001.1:2485000-2630000 GCF_017833255.1 Paenibacillus sp. PvR098 | reverse complement strand
TTAAGGCTAAGCTGTGATGGGGAGGGAAAATTACAGTACCGAAGGTCATGAGTTCAGGCTGCCAAGAAAAGCCTCTAGCCAGGGAGAAGGTGCCCGTACCGCAAACCGACACAGGTAGGCGAGCAGAGCATGCTAAGGCGCGCGGAAGAACTCTCGTTAAGGAACTCGGCAAAATGACCCCGTAACTTCGGGAGAAGGGGTGCCTCGGTAGGGTGAATAGCCCGAGGGGGCCGCAGTGAAAAGGCCCAAGCGACTGTTTAGCAAAAACACAGGTCTGTGCGAAGCCGCAAGGCGAAGTATACGGGCTGACGCCTGCCCGGTGCTGGAAGGTTAAGGGGAGCGGTTAGGAGCAATCCGAAGCTGTGAACCGAAGCCCCAGTAAACGGCGGCCGTAACTATAACGGTCCTAAGGTAGCGAAATTCCTTGTCAGGTAAATTCTGACCCGCACGAATGGCGTAACGACTTGGGCGCTGTCTCGACGAGAGATCCGGTGAAATTTTAATACCTGTGAAGATGCAGGTTACCCGCGACAAGACGGAAAGACCCCATGGAGCTTTACTGCAGCTTGATATTGGACTTTGGTACGATCTGTACAGGATAGGTGGGAGCCTGAGAAGCATGAGCGCCAGCTTGTGTGGAGGCGACGTTGGGATACCACCCTGATCGTATCGGAGTTCTAACCTGGTACCGTGATCCGGTATGGGGACAGTGTCAGGTGGGCAGTTTGACTGGGGCGGTCGCCTCCTAAAGAGTAACGGAGGCGCCCTAAGGTTCCCTCAGAATGGTTGGAAATCATTCGAAGAGTGCAAAGGCATAAGGGAGCTTGACTGCGAGACAAACAGGTCGAGCAGGGACGAAAGTCGGGCTTAGTGATCCGGTGGTACCGCATGGAAGGGCCATCGCTCAACGGATAAAAGCTACCCTGGGGATAACAGGCTTATCTCCCCCAAGAGTCCACATCGACGGGGAGGTTTGGCACCTCGATGTCGGCTCATCGCATCCTGGGGCTGAAGTAGGTCCCAAGGGTTGGGCTGTTCGCCCATTAAAGCGGTACGCGAGCTGGGTTCAGAACGTCGTGAGACAGTTCGGTCCCTATCTGTCGTGGGCGTAGGAAATTTGAGAGGAGCTGTCCTTAGTACGAGAGGACCGGGATGGACGTACCGCTGGTGTACCAGTTGTCTCGCCAGAGGCACGGCTGGATAGCTAAGTACGGAAGGGATAAGCGCTGAAAGCATCTAAGCGTGAAGCCCCCCTCAAGATGAGATTTCCCAATTAGTAAGACCCCTTGTAGACGACGAGGTTGATAGGTTCGGGGTGGAAGCGCGGCAACGTGTGGAGCTGACGAATACTAATCGGTCGAGGGCTTATCCAAATACATGAACTTCAGCATGCTTTGTTTCGATCCAGTTTTCAGGGTGCAAACCTGAATATGTTTGGTGATGATGGCGGAAGGGAACCACGCGTACCCATACCGAACACGGCCGTTAAGCCTTCCAGCGTCAATGGTACTTGGACCGCAGGGTCCTGGGAGAGTAGAACGTCGCCAAGCAAATGTGACAAAAAAGCCCTTAAGTCATGAATCATGACTTAAGGGCTTTTTTGTGCTGCAGAAAGTATGAAGTAGGAATATTGTAAGGGTAATTCGTTTCAGGATTAAATGTGTGTGTGGTGAAGGCAATTATTACAAACCGTACGATTTTTGCCTTCTGATATTCCGTTTACTGGTAGGAAGCTCTTGAATGAACCATGGCAACCCGGCGGTATACTAATCGCAGGTTTGCTACCCGGAACCTTAAGGAGAAAGTCGAATCATGAAGCTGTTACCTATCATGGGATTAAAGATGTTAAGGTGAAGGAAGTACAGGATCCCGAATGGAGAAAAAAGATGATATTATCTTCAGGATAACCAGCACGGCCATCTGCGGATCTGATCTCCATCTTATTCACGGCATGGTGCCGAATATGCCGAATGAGTTCATTATCGGACATGAAACGACATCATCACTCATCAGGCTCCATTAATGGAAACCGAGCGGATGTATGAGCTTTTCTACGAAAAGAATGATAATTGCATTAGAGTGGTGCTGAAATCGTAAGTTTATTCGATCACTATGAGGAGGATTAATTCTTATGAACAAAATTCAAGATAACAATGAAAATGAAGAATTGGCCGAATTAGGAACCCATGCGGCAGGAGCAACTGACCTGCATCATACGCGTACGACGAATGAGGTCGTGCAAATCGATCCACCTGTAGGCAACCGGCCAGGAGCTATTGATAACCGAAGCAGGCGGTTTGATATAAAGAGGAACGGAAAGCCGATCTGATCACTGCAATCAACAAGCCAGAAGTGAAAATACAGAAGAGCAGGTAACCGTCCGAACGACGGGTGCCTGCTCTTACTTTTTTATAATTAATCCGTATCTGCGAACAATTCCTTCAGCATACGTTCACGTCCCAGAAGAAACTGCTTCATAATGATATAGTGTTCTGTTTCCTCCAAAGATACCTGTTCTATGCCGTTGTCCGTCAGATTGTAGAGCAGAGCATCAGGATACGCCATTAAAATGGGAGAATGAGTTGAAATAATAAACTGTGAATTTTTGTTTACCAACGCGTGATTGCGGGCCAGCGTGGACAACGGCTTGAAAGGAGATAAGGCTGCCTCGGGCTCGTCTAAAATATAAAGGCCATTCCCACCAAAACGGTGAAGGAAAGCAGTGAAGAATGATTCTCCGTGAGACTGCTCGTGTAATGACTTGCCGCCGTATGAACGGATGATGGAACTGCCGGAGGATGACTCGCGATCCATTTCTTCAATGTTCGTTGCCAGATTATAATAGGTTTCGGCACGGAAAAAGAAGCCGTCCCGCAGTCTACGGATGCCACGAACCAAACGAATATACCGGTACAGCTCGGAGTGGGACGTATAGGTGGAAAAGGTGAAGTTGAGGCTCCCACCCTCCGGATTAAATCCCCAAGCGGTAGCTATTGCCTCAAGCAGTGTGGACTTCCCCATTCCATTCTCGCCAACGATATAGGTTACTTTGAGATGCAAAGGCAAAGATGAAAGCTTTCGCAGAGCGGGTAGATCGAACGGGTATATATTAAAAGAAGGAATCTGGTCTCTTAGAAACTCCATGCTCCTCAAATAGGGATCTTTCTCTCGTAAAACGGTGCAGCGCAGCTCCTTTCCCAGCTTCATAGACAAGAATATTATACTACCGAAAAGCGAATCAAACGACATATGCACGGAAAAGGCACCCCGTCCATAAAGGATGGGGTGCCCTCTAATTAACCCATTAAGCATGTCCCTGTGAGCAGGTTATAAGCGAGAAAAGCCTTCCTCGCGAAGGTATTCGACTGCCTCATCATAGGTTTCAAAAGCGGCTTCCAGATTTAGGCCTGTATAAACGTACCACATTTCATCTTCTTTCAGCAGTACAAGTGTCTGGTTGTCCGGACCGGTCCATCGCTCTTCCTTTGCATCTCCGATTACGGCTTGTTCTTCCGTTGTTCTCGGGGAAAGAGACCGAATAGAAGCCTCAATAATCGCTTGAAGCTGATCCTTTGAGAAGTCACGAATATTGACCAGACCCTTCTCATCCTTTTCGTAACCGTGCAGATGTCCGGCGTATACAAATCCATTACCGTTCGGATGCAGATGGTACACGACAATTTTTTTGTCAAAAGCGCTTTTCTCATAATGATAGTTGACTCGGCCCAAGGACACATCTTTTCGTTCCAACTCCGGAAAAGATTCCACAACGGCGCGTTTTTCTTCAAATGAAAGCATGATATCCCTCATAACATAGCATAGTGATTGCCCATTGATTATACCATTTGTATGCATCAAAAACCAAAGCTTAAACGCAATATGGCCGGAACTGTCATTTTCGGGTTTTGGCAATCAAGTCAGACACCGTGACGAATCGGTACCCTCTTTGTGTAAGCTCCGGTAAAATTCGTTTGAGCGCCTCCACGGTCTGAGTACAGTCCCCTTGAAGATCGTGGAACAGAATGATATCACCGTTGTGAAGATTGTTAAGAACTTGACGGACGATGTTGTCTACGCCCGGTTTTTTCCAATCCTTAGTATCCTGATACCAAGACCACATGACCACCGTCAGCTTATCCTCCTTCACGGAGTGCAGCAGCGCATCGTTATAAAAGCCTCCGGGAGGGCGAAAAACATGCGGCATTTGTTCGGTTATATCAAAGATTACCTCCTGCGTTTGGCGAATCTCTTCTACGAGACGTTCCGGAGGGTAATTTTTCAAATAATGATGGTCAAAGGTGTGGTTGGCGATTTCGTGTCCCTCGTTCACTTCACGAATGGCGATAACCGGATACATCTGCACGCGTTTGCCGATCACGAAAAAAGTCGCTTTAGCTCCGTACTGGTTTAATAAATCCAAAATTTGCGGCGTAAACACGGGGTTGGGTCCGTCATCAAAGGTTAGGGCGATCAGCTTCTGGTCCGTTTCTACGTTCCATACGACTTCACTGTTCTGGGGAGCAGCGGCACCGGTAAGAAAAGTGAACACCAAGCAAAGCATAAGCATACGAATTCGACGACGCATGAAATTTCCACCTCCGTTCTGACCTGACCAAACTTAGGGTTTGGCCTTCCGACCCAAAGTATACGGCGAGTTCGGCAGCCAAAAAAAAGCAGTCGCCTCAGCTGAGACGACTGCTTTTGATAATGGATGAGAAACAAATAATATCAGGAACCTACAACATATACTTTCACTTGCTGAATACCGAACGTTCTTGCTTCGCTCTTGCTCTCGGGCAGGAAAATATCAATGCGGTTACCTTTTACGGCACCACCCGTATCGGTTGCCATAGCGTACATCCCGCCGGCAGGAAGACCGTCATACGTGTAACCCTCCACATACACCTTAGATCCGAGCGGAATGACGGACGGGTCCACAGCAATAGTACCCAGCCGAAGCGCGTTGCCCATATAGTCCAGCCCTGCATAACCGCCGTTCTCATCTGCAGATGCGGTGTATGCCGTCGCTTTGGCTTCAATCATTTTGGAGTAATTCATCACAGAGTTCACTGATCTATACCAAGCGGGCGCATGGTATTGTCCATCTGCGCTCAGTATCGCAATCCGGTTAACTTTGTCCCACTGTGTTTTGATGCCGAAGGAATCGGAAATCAGTCGAAAGGGGACGTAGACACGCCCATCTACAAACTTGGCAGTGTCTTTAATTCGGGTCGGTTTTCCATTGACGGTAATGATAGGATCACCTGTAGTGAACGAAACGGTTTTGTCAGCGTTCTTCATTGTAATGGTGAATTGGGAACCGTCTTGTTTCCAGTGGAGCTTGTACCCGAGCTTGTCCGTAACCGCTCTTGCAGGGACTTGGAGCTTATGATTCTCATCCACGAAAGGCTGTGCATCCGGGAATGCCACCAGCTTTTCATTCACCTGTACCTTGACATCGTGGGCCACACGCACAGGTTTTTCTGCATGCGCGGGCGAGGATACCTGAATCACGGCTGGTACGGCAAAGACGCACGCGAGAAGCATGTTTCTAAATCGGAACTTCATTATTGTATTCCTCCTGTTCATGCCTCCGAGGTTAGTTGTCGGGTTCGGGAAGAGGTTGTTCCCTAGCGCGCAGCAGTCATGCCTGCAAGCATTCACCCCAATTGCTCAGTCCCCCGTACGTACACAAAATAGGCTATACGATTCGGCTTTTAAAAATTTAACATAGGATGATTTCAGGTTCAATGCATAAAATCATCCAATGATTACCCGATAATGGAAATGCTTCTAGCCCGTAGTCCGGAAATTTTCCTCAGGTGGGATAATCCTGTACAATAAAATGAACGATATGGACACCATGGAGGGGGGAGGATCCCATGTATAGACGCGACTATCTCATGCGATTGATTGAGCAGACGACGGAAGTGCTGCATAAGGTGATGTTTGCGAGGAATAATCATCGATTGCAGGAAGCGCTCGAATTGTTAAATCAGGCGATGCGTCAATTGTTAGGACTAAACTCAAAGCTGGTACACGCATTATCTACTAAAGATTTACTCGCTTTGCTTTCAAAGGATGGAGATATCGATCAAGGAAAAGTGCTGGCCCTAGGGGATATGCTGAATGCCCAGGCCGCTGCACACGAAGAGAGCGGTCATACGGCTGAGGCGCGGAAAGCTGGCTTGAAGGTGCTTGAGATTCTGCTCTTCGCTAGAGAAATGGATTCCCGAGGGGAGCTGGCGGAACTGTTTCAAGCACGAATTGATACGTCACTTCAAGTTATAGGCCGCGCCCCCATGTCGATGGACACGCTGCATAAGCTGGTTTTTTATTATGACGACCATGGACAATACGGAAAAAGCGAGGATGTATTATTTCATTTATTGGAGGAATTACAAGAGGAAGAGCAGCGCACGGAGGAACTGGCGGCAGTCTTAGATGAAGGGATTCGTA
The DNA here is from genome assembly GCF_017833255.1 of Paenibacillus sp. PvR098. NCBI lineage: Bacteria > Bacillati > Bacillota > Bacilli > Caryophanales > Paenibacillaceae > Paenibacillus > Paenibacillus sp. PvR098. The sequence goes on along the minus strand of NZ_JAFIBU010000001.1, from coordinate 2,623,541 downwards.
TGTATGAGCGCTGGCTGTCTGTCGAAGTAGAGCAGCTTAATGCTGGTAACCTAACGAAGATAGAAGTGGAAGAAGGGCTCGATGAACTAAAGAATATAAAAATAAAATATGTAAATATCAGGTAATATTCCAGTGAATAGGGTTTGAAATGCGAACTATTATTTGTGTCTTTTTAAAGAATGTTCGTCTTTCATAGTTGACATGGGGTGTTAAAGCCTGTTAAACTGAAAACGTAAGAAGAATGGAAAATAGATAGTGAAAAAGTCGAATAATCTCGTATATCGTCGGGAATAAGGCCCGAAAGTTTCTACCCGAAAACCTTAAATTTTTGGACTACGAGTGAGCGTTAGTTTTTAGAAGGTCAGCACATTGGTGCATGGCCTTAGCTTGCGCTTGTGGGTGTTCTTGTCGTCCTGCCGATAGACTGTGCGTAAGTGGTTCAGTATCTATCTAAAGGGCGTTTTGTTTTTTACGATAAAGAAAGTATATATTTTCAGCAGAGCTGAACAATTTCTTTATCACAAGAAAACCTACCTTTGAATCGCGGTCGCTCATCCATGAATGGCCTCGTTAAAGGTTTTCTTATATAACATTGATGATAACGACATGGAGGTTTACGGATGTCAGTTCTTGTAGGAGTCATTATGGGCAGCCAGTCCGACTGGGAAACGATGAAGCATGCATGCGATATGCTGGAGGAACTGGGTGTACCTTATGAGAAAAAGGTCGTTTCAGCACATCGTACGCCTGACCTGATGTTTGAATATGCGGCGTCAGCGGAAGAGCGGGGGCTGAAGGTCATTATCGCCGGGGCGGGAGGAGCTGCGCATCTGCCGGGTATGGTGGCGGCGAAAACGGTGCTTCCGGTCATCGGCGTTCCAGTCAAAACCTCCACGCTGAACGGCCTGGATTCACTGCTGTCGATCGTGCAGATGCCGGGTGGCGTTCCCGTGGCGACGGTGGCGATCGGCCATGCAGGAGCAACGAATGCCGGACTTCTCGCAGCACAGATCCTGGGAGCGTTTGATCCGGAGCTGCGGCGGAAAGTGACGCAAAGGCGGGAGCGTATCGCAGAGACGGTAATGGAAAAGAGCGTGCTGGAATGACGCAAGAAAAAGTGGCCAGCAAGGCATACGATCCAAATCGCGTGTATGCTCCGGGTGCAACGATCGGTATCCTTGGGGGCGGTCAGCTTGGCCGGATGCTGGCTTTAGCCGGACGCGCGATGGGTTACCGTTTTGTAACGCTGGATCCCATACCTGATGCGCCCTGCGGGCAGGTAGCCGATCAACAGATCGTCGCAGAATATCATGATGCGGCGGCAGCGAGGCAGCTAGCGCAGCAGGCGGATGTCATCACGTATGAATTCGAGAATGTAGACGCGGAAGTAACTTCTCTGTTGATGGCGGAATCGTACGTGCCGCAGGGCAGCAAGCTGCTCTACACCACGCAGCATCGCCTGCGCGAGAAACGGGCGATTGAATCGGCAGGAGTCAAGGTAGCGCCATATGCCGAGATCCGAAGCGTAGTGGAACTCCGTGAAGCGGTACTGAGATTCGGAACGCCCTGCGTGCTCAAAACGGCGACTGGCGGCTACGACGGTAAAGGCCAATGGGTCATTCGCTCGTTGGAAGAGGTACAGGATGCCTATGATACTTTGAGCAAGGCGAAGACGGAGCTGGTGTTGGAGCAGTTCATCCGTTTCGATAAAGAAATATCCGTCATTGCAGCCAGAAGCCCGCGGGGGGAAGTAAAGGTATTCCCTGCTGCGGAGAACGTGCATGTGAACAACATATTGCATCTGTCCATTGTCCCGGCGCGCGCGCCGGAAGCTGTGCTGAAGGAAGCCGAGGCGATGGCGCAGCGAATTGCAGAAGAGCTCGACGTTATCGGACTGATCGCAGTGGAGATGTTTTTAACGGCAAGCGGCGAGCTGTATGTGAACGAGCTTGCGCCGCGGCCTCATAACTCCGGTCATTACACGATGGAAGCGTGCCGGACGTCACAATTCGAGCAGCATGTAAGAGCGATATGCAATCTTCCGCTCGGAGATACGGCTCTTCTGACGCCGGTAGTGATGGTCAACGTACTAGGCGAACATGTTCAGCCGCTATTGGATTGGATTGTGAATCCGGAATCCCAGCGGGTTGCGCCCGGCGTAACGGCGAAGGTTCACTTGTACGGCAAGCAAGAAGCCAAAACAGGCAGGAAAATGGGACACGTCAATCTGCTGTCTGAATCTGTGGAAGCTGCTTTTGGTTGGATAGAGGCATCACACGTTTGGGAATCTATAGAAAAGAATTAAACGAAGGATGGGGAAACGATGATCGATCGCTATACAAGACCCGAGATGGGCGCCATTTGGACGGAAGAAAACAAATTCAAGGCTTGGCTGGAAGTAGAGATTCTTTCCTGTGAAGCGTGGTCGGAGCTGGGCGTTATTCCGAAGGAAGATGTTATCGAGCTGCGCAAAAAGGCAGGATTTGATATTGATCGCATCTACGAAATTGAACAGGAAACTCGCCACGACGTCATTGCGTTCACTCGTGCGGTATCCGAAACGCTAGGGGACGAACGGAAATGGGTGCATTATGGCCTGACCTCGACGGACGTCGTGGACACAGCGCTCGGCTATTTGCTCAAGCAAGCCAACGAGATTTTAGAGCGCGACATCGTAAACTTCGTTAACATTGTTCGGGACAAGGCCATCGCTTATAAAGATACGCCGATGATGGGACGGACGCACGGCGTACATGCCGAGCCAACGACCTTCGGTTTGAAAATGGCGCTCTGGTATGAGGAAATGAAACGCAATCTGGAGCGGTTCCGTTTTGCGGCTGACGGTGTGCAGTTCGGTAAAATCTCCGGCGCCGTAGGCACATACGCCAACATCGATCCGTTTGTAGAGGAATATGTTTGCGGTAAGCTGGGCACAAAGCCGGCGCCGATTTCGACACAGACGCTGCAGCGTGACCGCCACGCGGAGTACATGGCGACACTAGCTTTGATCGCGACTTCGCTGGATAAGTTCGCGACAGAAATCCGCGCACTGCAGAAGAGCGAGTTCCGCGAAGTGGAGGAGCCTTTCGCTAAGGGACAGAAGGGTTCGTCGGCGATGCCGCACAAGCGCAACCCGATCGGCTGCGAAAGCATCTCCGGTTTGGCACGTGTGATTCGCGGTCATATGGTTTCCGCATACGAGAACGTCACGCTGTGGCATGAGAGAGATATTTCTCATTCCTCCGTGGAACGCATTATTTTACCGGATGCGACAATATTGCTTAACTATATGCTGAACCGTTTGGGCAACATCGTGAAAAATTTGACGGTATTCCCGGAAAACATGAAGCGCAACATGCAAAGCACGTATGGTGTTCCTTTCTCCGGCCGCGTGATGACGAAGCTGATCGACAAAGGCTTCAGCCGCGAGCAAGCTTACGATACCGTTCAACCGCGCGCGATGCAGGCGTGGGAAGAGCAGCGTTCGTTCCGTGAGATTATCGAGAATACGCCTGCGGTTAGGAATATTCTGAGCTTGGAAGATATCGAAGACGCATTTAACCCAAGCTGGCACTTGAAGCATGTGGATACGATTTTCAAGCGTTTGGGCTTGAGCTAATAAAGGGAGGCCTGAGGGAGAATGAGCGGGACGACAACGGCTATTTCGAGCGCGGAAGCTTATGTAAAAGCGCCGCTGCTGTATAAAGGCAAGGTTCGGGAGCTCTACGATCTTGGCGAGCACTATCTGATTGCGGTCACCGACCGGATCTCGGCGTTCGACTGGGTGCTGAGCCCGGCGGTGCCGGACAAGGGCAACGTACTAAACAGCTTGAGCAAGTTCTGGTTCGAACAGACAGCTTCGATTCAGCCGAATCATGTGGTTCATGGGGATGTGGACAAGCTAAGCGATCTGATTACGGACCGAGAAATCATGAAGGACCGCTTCATGGTGACGCGCAAAGCGGAGCGGATCGATATCGAATGCGTAGTACGCGGGTATATTACGGGCGGCGGATGGCGCCAATACCAGCAGACAGGTGAAGTGAACGGCCATAAGCTGCCGACAGGTATGCGGAAGAACGAGCGCTTCCCCCAGCCGATTTTTACACCGGCTGCGAAGAACGATGTCGGCCACGACGAAGACATTTCCATTGAGCGAATGAAAGAGCTCGTAGGTGCAGAGTTAACCGAGCAGTTGCAGGAGAAGAGCATTCGGCTTTACGAGTTTGCTCATGCGTATTGTGAGCAGCGCGGCATCATTTTGGCGGATACGAAGTTTGAATTTGGAATTATTGATGATGAAATCATATTAATAGATGAAATTTTTACGCCGGACTCATCGCGTTTCTGGGCGCAAGAGAAGTACGAGCTCGATATTGAGATCGACGGCATGGATAAGGAGCCGGTACGTACCTATTTGTCCGGCACGAATTGGGATAAGAACAGCGAGCCGGATCCTCTGCCAATGCATGTAGTGGAAGAGACGTCCAAGCGTTACCGTGATATTTATAACCGTTTGGTGCAAGGGTAATTGCCGCTCTGCGGTAGAAACGAACGAACAAACCATTTTGCAGGAGGTATTTATCCGATGTTTAAAGCGACCGTGTATGTAACGATAAAGCAAAGCGTACTAGATGTTCAGGGAACCGCCGTTCAAGGCGCGCTCCATACGATGGGATTCGATGAAGTGGAGAAAGTAAGAATCGGCAAATATTTGGAAGTGGAGCTGAACACTAACGATCGCGCGGCTGCTGAAGACCGGTTAAAGGCTATGTGTGAAAAGCTGCTGGCTAACACGGTGATCGAGGACTATCGTTTCGAGCTGGTACAGGCCTAATAAAAGGAGGAGCACGATAATGAATTTTGCGGTATTGGTTTTTCCGGGCTCCAACTGTGACATCGACTGCTATAAAGCGGTGGAGGATACAATCGGACAGCCTGTCGATTATGTATGGCATACAGAGACGGATTTGTCGAAATATGACTGCATTATACTTCCTGGCGGTTTTTCGTACGGTGATTACTTGCGTACTGGCGCTATTGCGCAGTTCGCGCCTGTCATGAATGCGCTCGTTCAAGCGGCGGCTCAAGGCAAATATATACTCGGCATTTGCAACGGATTTCAAATTTTGCTCGAATCAGGATTGCTTCCAGGCGCGATGCTGCGTAACCGGTCGCTCAAATTCCGCTGCCATGCTGCACTTCTGCAGGTGGAGAACACGGACAATCCTTTTACAAAAGAATATACTCAAGGCGAGCTGATCAACATTCCGATCGCTCACGGCGAAGGAAATTATTATTGTGACGAAACGACGCTGGAGGAGTTGAAAGCGAACAACCAGATCGTTTTCAGATATGAAGCCGGCAACAACCCGAACGGTTCGGTGGACGATATTGCGGGTATATGTAACAAAGCAGGTAATGTGCTCGGCATGATGCCTCATCCGGAGCGTGCGGTGCATGAACTGCTTGGCTCGGCGGACGGACGGAAGATGTTTACATCGATTTTGAGCACCTGGAGGGAAAAGCATGGCGCAGCAACTATCGGCTAAGGAACCAACGGCGGAGCAAATTGCAGATCAGCAAATATATAAGCAGTTTGGCGTTACGGATTCGGAGTATGAACAAATTTGCGGATTCCTCGGACGGAAACCGAATTATGTGGAGATCGGCGTGTTTAGCGTCATGTGGTCGGAGCACTGCTCTTACAAAAACTCCAAGGTGGTTTTGAAAAAATTCCCGACTAGCGGACCGAAAGTCCTGATGGGACCCGGCGAAGGCGCGGGGATCGTGGATATTGGAGACAACCAAGCGGTTGTGTTCAAGATTGAAAGCCACAATCACCCTTCCGCCGTTGAACCGTATCAAGGTGCGGCAACCGGTGTGGGTGGCATTATCCGTGATATTTTCTCGATGGGTGCGCGTCCAGTGGCTGTACTCAACAGCTTGCGTTTTGGTCAACTGAACAACGATCGCGTGAAATATTTGTTTGAGAACGTCGTATCCGGGATTGCGGGCTACGGTAACTGTATCGGTATTCCGACGGTCGGCGGGGAAGTGATGTTCGACGAGAACTATGAAGGCAACCCGCTCGTCAACGCGATGTGCGTGGGGATCATCGATCATGACAAGATTCAAAAGGGCGTGGCCAAAGGCGTCGGCAACCCGGTGTTCTACGTAGGTCCTGCAACAGGACGCGACGGCATTCACGGAGCGACATTCGCTTCTGAGGACTTGTCGGATAAGTCTGAATCCAAGCGTTCTGCAGTGCAAGTCGGCGATCCGTTCATGGAGAAGCTGGTGCTCGAAGCCTGCCTTGAGCTGATTAACTCCGGTATTGTTGTCGGCATTCAAGATATGGGCGCCGCAGGACTTACGTGTTCGAGCTCGGAGATGGCGAGTAAAGCCGGTAACGGCATGGAGCTGTACCTCGATGCAGTACCGCAGCGTGAAGAAGGCATGACGGCTTACGAGATGATGCTGTCGGAATCCCAAGAGCGGATGCTGTTCGTGGTGAAGCCTGAGCATGAAGCGCAGGCGGTAGCGATTTTTGAACGTTGGGGCTTGCCTTGCCCTAAAGTCGGCAAGGTGACGGACGACGGCAACCTGAAGCTATACCATAAGGGTGAGCTGGTTGCTAACATGCCGGTTAAAGCTCTCGTGGACGATGTCCCAATGTACCATAAGCCTTCGGCTGTGCCTGCTTATTATGAGGAGAATGGCCGCATTGATACGCTTCGCTATCCGGAGGTTACGGATTTGAACGATGCGCTCTTGAAGGTGCTGGCATCGCCTACGGTAGCGAGCAAAGAATGGATTTATAACCAATATGACTATATGGTGCGTACTTCAACAGCGGTTCAACCAGGCTCGGATGCCGCTGTCGTTACGATCCACGGCTCCCGTAAGGCGTTGTCGATGTCGACGGACTGCAACGGCCGTTTCGTCTACCTGGACCCGGAAGTCGGCGGACGCATAGCCGTAGCGGAAGCGGCGCGGAACAACGTTTGCTCGGGTGCGGAGCCTCTGGCGATTACGGACAACCTGAACTTCGGCAGCCCGGAGAAGCCGGAAATTTTCTGGCAGCTCGAGAAAGCGGTCGACGGAATGGCGGAAGCTTGCCGCAAGCTGAATACGCCGGTCATCGGCGGAAACGTCAGCTTGTACAACGAGAACGCCAAAGGTGCCATTTATCCTACACCAGTCGTCGGGATGGTCGGCCTGATACATGACACCGACCACATTACAACCCAAGGCTTCAAGCGTGAAGGCGATGTCGTGCTGCTGCTCGGCGATACGAAAGCGGAGCTTGGCGGAAGTGAGTTCCAATATGTACTGCACGGAGTAACGGAAGGCCGTCCTCCACAGATTGATCTTGAAGTGGAACAAACCCTGCTGAATGCGGTGCTGCGCGCCATTCAAGGCGGTCTCGTCGCTTCGGCGCACGACTTGTCAGAAGGCGGTCTGGCCGTTGCATTGGCAGAGAGCTGCATGAGCGGCAAAATCGGTGCAGCGGTAAATTTCGTTAGCGAGCTGCGCAATGACGTGGCATTATTTAGCGAAAGCCAGTCGCGAATTTTGCTCAGCGCTGCACCTGATAAGGCTGAAGCACTGCAGAAGCTATTGTCGGAAGCGGGCGTACCTGTGCAGGTGTTGGGTACGGTTGGCGGACAAGCATTGAACCTTAAAGTCAATGGGAAATCAGTTATTGATGCATCTGTAACACAACTAGAAAAGGTTTGGAAGGATGCGATTCCATGTCTGATGAACTGAGAGTCGGCGGACAAGGATTAGGTTTTATAAAGGGTAACGGATCGGGAAAGGTTCCGAAGCTGTGGACCGGAGATTACTATAACGAAGGCGTCGGCAGCAGTCATGACGGTCTGTTCGATAAGCTGGGAGAAGAATGCGGCGTTTTCGGAGTGTTTGGTCACTCCGAAGCGGCCTCGCTCTCGTATTACGGATTGCATGCTCTGCAGCACCGCGGCCAAGAGAGCGCCGGGATCTGCGTAACCGGTGGAGAGTCGTTCAACTATCATCGGGGCATGGGTCTCGTCAAAGAAGTGTTCAACAACGAGAACCTGGGAACGATGGCGGGCTCCCACGCCATCGCACATGTGCGTTACTCTACTGCAGGCGAGAGCAAGCTGGCTAATGCGCAGCCGCTCGTATTCAAGTATCGCGAAGGCGATCTGGCGATTGCAACGAACGGCAACCTGACGAATGCCCCGGAAATCAAACGTCGGCTGGAGAAGGAAGGTTCCATTTTTCAAACGACGAGCGATACGGAAGTTGTTGCCCATTTGATTGCGCGTTCCAAGCATGACGATATCGTCAGCGCCGTGAAAGAAACGCTGCTGAAGGTAGAAGGGGCATACGCATTCCTGTTCCTGACCAAGGACAAGCTCATCGCCGCTCGTGACCCGCACGGCTTGCGCCCCTTCGTTATGGGACGTCTGGGTACTGCGAAGCTTTTTGCTTCCGAGTCGTGCGCATTCGATACGGTCGGCGGCACGTATTATCGGGACGTTGAACCCGGCGAGATGCTGGTCATGGACCTCAAGACCGGAGTGCTGACGGAAGACCGCTTTTCACCGATTAAACAGCGTGCGATTTGCGCGATGGAATACATTTATTTTGCTCGTCCGGACAGCGATATCGACTCGACAAATATTCACTCTGCGCGTAAGCGCATGGGGCGCCAGCTGGCGATGGAAGCGTTCGTGGACGCGGATATTGTCACCGGCGTGCCGGACTCCAGTATATCTGCCGCAATCGGATACGCAGAGCAGACAGGCATCCCTTATGAGCTGGGATTGATCAAAAACCGCTATACCGGCCGGACCTTTATCCAGCCGAGCCAAGAGCTGCGCGAGCAGGGCGTGAAGATGAAGCTGTCTGCCGTACGCAGCATCGTGGAAGGCAAGCGCGTCGTCATGATCGACGACTCGATCGTGCGCGGAACAACGTCGCTGCGCATCGTGAACCTGCTTCGTGAAGCGGGAGCTTCCGAGGTGCATGTGCGAATCAGCTCACCGCCTTTCCAGAACCCGTGCTTCTACGGCATTGATACGCCGAGCCGCACGGAGCTCATCGCCGCGGTTAAGTCAGTGGAGGAGATTCGCCAGGCGATCAACGCGGACTCCCTTCACTTCCTGAGCAAGGACGGCTTGCTAACAGCCATTGGCCGTCCCGGCAGCGAGTTTAACCGCGGCCACTGTACTGCCTGCTTCGACAACCACTATCCGACGCCGGTTCCTGATGAAGCCGCGCTCGGCTGCGGCTGCGATTGAACTTTATTGAGTTCGTGAGGCGGGGCTCGCTTTTGAGTGTCCTCGCCTTGTAGGTGTAAGGGTGAAAACAGCGTAAGAGCTCCAATTTGGTGCGAAACGTAAGCTATAAGGTTGAATTACAGCGTAACAGAATTGCAGTTAGGGTCATATTGATTTGGGGAGGAAATACCAAGTGTCCGATGCATATAAAAAGGCTGGTGTCGACATCGCAGCCGGCAACGAAGCGGTAGAACGCATGAAGAAGCACGTTAAGACGACGTTCCGTCCCGAAGTGATGACGGAGCTCGGCGGTTTCGGCGGGCTGTTCGGCTTAAACAAAGATAAATATGAAGAGCCGGTGCTTGTCTCCGGAACGGACGGTGTAGGCACGAAGCTAAAAATCGCTTTTGCTATGGACAAGCATGATACGATCGGCATCGACGCCGTAGCCATGTGCGTGAACGACATCGTGGTCCAGGGCGCGGAACCGCTCTTTTTCCTCGATTATCTCGCTTGCGACAAGGTCATTCCGGAGAAGATCGAAGCAATCGTGAAAGGCATTAGCGACGGCTGCGTACAGTCGGGCTGCGCCCTTATCGGCGGTGAGACAGCGGAGATGCCGGGGATGTACAGCGAAGGCGAATACGATATCGCCGGGTTTACTGTCGGTATCGTTGATAAGAAGAACATCATCGACGGTTCTACGATTTGTCCGGGTGATGTCGTATTGGGACTAGCATCAAGCGGCGTGCACAGCAACGGCTTCTCGCTTGTCCGCAAACTTTTGCTTGAGGAGAAGGGGTACAGTCTGCATGATCACGTGGATGCTTTGGGCGAACGCCTAGGCGATACGCTGCTGGCGCCAACGAAGATTTATGTCAAGCCGGTACTTGCCGTGTTGGAGCAGGTAGAGATCAAGGGCATGGCGCATATCACGGGCGGAGGCTTCCTGGAAAACATTCCTCGTGTGCTGCCGGCAGGGGTAAACGTTGAGATTGATTACGGTTCTTGGCCGATTCTCCCGATTTTTGAACTGATGCAGCGGGAAGGCGGAATCAGCAACAACGACATGTTCCGTACGTTCAACATGGGAATCGGCATGGTTGTTATCATAGCTGAGGAGCAAGCCGCAAAAGCTGTGGAGCTGTTTGATCGTCACGGAGAAAAAGCTTATACTCTCGGCCGTGTAACTGCTGGGGAGCGTGTGGTTACATTTAATGGGGCTGCCGTATGAGTACGGCTCCCCTCAGCATTGCCGTATTCGCATCGGGGAACGGAAGCAATTTTCAAGCGATTGCGGATGCGGTGAAAGAAGGACGGCTCGATGCGCGCATCGAGCTTTTGGTTTGTGACCGCCCGAAGGCCAAGGTGGTAAAACGGGCGGAAGCGGCCGGTATTCCTGTGTTTGCGTTTAATCCGAAGGAATATGCTTCACGCGAAGCATATGAACACGAAATTCTACATCAGCTGCAGCAGAGAAACGTCGAACTCATCGTTCTTGCGGGGTACATGCGCATCATCACCAATGTACTGGTTGATGCGTACTGGGGGCGGATGATCAATATTCATCCGTCGCTCCTGCCGTCTTTTCCGGGGCTTGACGCGGTGGGACAAGCGCTCCGTCACGGCGTGAAGGTCACTGGAGTAACGGTACATCTAGTTGATGGAGGACTCGATAGTGGGCCCATCTTGGCCCAACGGGCCATCGACATTCAACCGGGGGATACGGAAGCGTCTATAGCAGAACGGATCCACGAGATCGAGCACCGGCTTTATCCGCAAGTGATTCAAGGCATTTGCAACGGCAGCATCCGCTTGGAACAAGCTGCCAACTTTAAACCAAAGGATGGGATAACACCATGAGCCAAAGCACGAGCTCAAAGAACGTGTTGGATCTGAGATACGGGATGAACCCGCACCAAAAACAAGCGAAGCTCCTTAGTGAAGGACCGATGCCGATTAAGGTTTTGAATGGCGATCCGGGCTTCATCAATTTGCTGGATGCGTTTAACGGCTTTCAGCTTGCCCGCGAGCTGCGCCGCGCTACCGGTCTCCCGGCAGCCGCATCATTCAAACACGTGAGTCCTGCCGGAGCTGCGGTTGCTGCTCCGATGTCTCCTGAACTGCAGAAAGCCTATTTCGTTGAAGGCCTGGAGCTCTCCCCGCTGGCCACAGCCTATGCGCGTGCCCGCGGGGCCGACCGTATGTCCTCGTTCGGCGATGCCGCTGCTCTTAGCGATATTGTAGACGCATCGACGGCTCAATTGTTGAAGCGGGAGGTTTCCGATCTTGTTGTGGCCCCTGGTTACACGGACGAGGCGTTGGAAATCCTTAAGGCGAAAAAGAACGGAGGCTACTTGATTCTGCAGATCGATCCCGACTATGTGCCGAACCCTGTTGAAACCCGCACGCTGTTTGGTTTGACGCTGCAGCAAGAGCGTAACGATGCCGTTATTGACGAATCTGCGCTGCAAAAGATCGTAACGGAAAACAAAGAGCTGCCGGACCATGCTAAACGAGATCTTTTAGTAGCGCTTGTAACTTTAAAATATACGCAATCCAACTCCATTTGCTACACACTCGATGGCCAAACGATCGGTATCGGGGCGGGACAGCAGTCACGAATTCACTGTACGAGGCTGGCAGGGGACAAAGCGGATCGCTGGTTCCTTCGCCAACATCCGACGGCATTGAATATGAAATTCCGTCAAGGCTTATCTCGCGCGGAGCAGAACAATGCAATCGACCTCTGGCTAGAGGATGAGCTTACATCCGTAGAGCAAGCGGCTTGGGAAGCTTGCTTCGACGAGGTGCCTGCGCGCTTGTCTCGTGAAGAGAAACGCGAATGGCTGAACAAACTTCAGGGCGTTTCTTACGGTTCGGATGCATTCCTGCCCTTCCGCGATAATTTGGACCGCGCAAGCCGCAGCGGCGTGAAATATGTCGTACAGGCCGGAAGCTCGATGCGGGATGAGGAAGTCGTGCAAGCAGCCAACGACTACGGAATGGTTATGATGTATTCCGGTGTTCGTCTGTTTCACCACTAAGCAAGCCATTTGACGGGGGAGGAAATCATAGTGTCGACGACTAGAGACGCGAAAGCGGAGCAATATATCAACGGTTTGCGGGAGAACGATTATCCGGGCCGTGGAATCGTCATCGGTTTAACGCCTGACGGAACACGTCTGGTGCAGGTCTATTGGATTATGGGACGCAGCGAGAACAGCCGGAACCGTGTGTTTATTCAAGAAGAGAACGGATTTGTCCGTACGGAAGCGAAAGACCCTGCGAAGCTCACAGATCCGTCGCTGATCATCTACTACCCGGTCAAGCATGTGAACGGCGCGCATATCGTCACGAATGGTGACCAGACGAATACGATTCATGAAGCAATTCAAGCTGGCGGTTCCTTTGAGTCTGCACTGGCAACCCGGACATACGAACCGGATGCGCCGAATTTTACTCCGCGTATCAGCGGTCTCGTTGATCTGAAAGACGGTCAGTTTGCTTACAAGCTGTCGATTCTGAAATCGAGCAACAACACGGAAGAGCAAACGCTCCGTCATACCTACACTTACGAAAAGGCGCTTCCGGGCTTCGGTCACTGCATTCATACGTATGCAGGCGACGGGAATCCGCTGCCGTCCTTCCAAGGTGAGCCTGCGCTTGTTCCGCTTCAGAACGATGTGAAGCAAATTGCGGACACTTACTGGAACGTTTTGAACGATGAGAATAAAATTTCGCTGATGGTCAAGACGATTCGCCTCGGAAGCGGAGAGACCGAGCTGCTGATCATAAACAAGGATTAAGGGGGAGCGCAACATGCGGATATTGGTAGTGGGCGGCGGCGGCCGCGAGCATGCGATTTGTTGGGCGCTCAAAAAAAGCCCTAAGGTGCAGGAGCTGTACTGCGCGCCGGGCAACGGGGGCATTGCCGGAGTGGCTGAATGTGTGCCTATCCAGGTCAATCAATTCGAAGAGATCGCTCAGTTTGCGATTGACCGCTCCATCGACCTTGTCGTAATCGGGCCGGACGACCCGTTGTCCGAAGGCATTGTTGATCATCTAGAGGCGAAACAAATTGCGGTCTTCGGACCCCGTAAGAATGCGGCGATCATTGAAGGAAGTAAAGTGTTCACCAAGCAGCTGCTAAAAAAATACAACATTCCGACCGCGGCTTACGAGTCGTTCGACAAGTTCGACGATGCGGTGGAATACCTGCGTAAGCAGCAGGTGCCGATTGTTATCAAGGCCGACGGCCTAGCGGCAGGTAAGGGCGTGGTTGTGGCTCAGACGCTGGAGGAAGCCGAAAAGGCGCTGCATGAAATCATGGTCGCCAAAGTATTCGGCGAATCCGGTAACCAAGTGGTTATTGAGGAATTTCTTACAGGGCAGGAAATGTCCATCCTCGCGTTCGTGGACGGGGAAACGGTACGTCCGATGATGCCGGCGCAGGACCATAAGCCGGTATTCGATAATGACAAAGGACCGAATACGGGAGGCATGGGCACTTATACCCCGCTGCCGCATATTCCGCAGTCGGTTATCGACGAGTCGATCGAAACGATCATCAAGCCTACGGCAAAGGCCATGGTGGCCGAGGGGCGTCCATTCCGTGGCGTACTGTTCGCTGGTCTGATGCTAACGCCGAACGGACCGAAAACGATCGAATTCAACGCGCGCTTTGGCGATCCGGAAACACAGGTTGTCCTGCCGCGACTGAAGACGGATCTGCTGGATATTTTCCTTGCAGCCGTGAACGGTCGTCTTGGGCAAATGAACATTGAGTGGAGCGATGAAGCGGCTGTATGTGTCATTCTCGCTTCTGAGGGCTATCCGGGATCGTATCCGAAAGGACTGCCGATCGAAGGGCTGGATGAGGTTCAAGACGCTCTGGTATTTCATGCTGGAACCGCTGTGAAGGACGGAGCTATCGTCACTAGCGGCGGCCGGGTGCTGGGCGTAACTGCGCTGGGCCGCGATATCGCGGAAGCACGCGCCAAAGCCTACGCAGAGGCGGATCGCATTCGTTTCCAAGGAAAGCACTATCGGACGGATATTGCGAAGAAAGCGCTCGTGTAATAAGAATAAAAAGCCGAAACCAGTAGTATTATCCCCTTTAAGTAGACACTCAATAAAACCGTCATGTTATCATGAGGAACGAGTGAATACTTGGAGGGGATTTCTTTATGGCTAAAAAAGGGCAGATCTTTCAGACGTATACAGAAGAATTTAAGATAGCTGCGGTTAAAGCATATATCGAGGGATCTTCGAGCTATAAGGCGGTAGCAGACCAAATGAAAATACGTAATTGTTCACAGTTAAAGGTGTGGGTAAAGAAGTGGAGAAACGGAGACAGCTTTGATGAGCGTAAAGGCGTCAGTAATCCGTTAAAAGGGCGTCTTCGTACATCCTTCGCTAGTATAGAGGAAGAGCGGGACGATCTGAGCGCGCAGGTAGACTACCTAAAAAAGCGGTATCCAAATCTGGTAAAGGAGGCCATGTCGAGCAGCAAGATCACTACCAACTAATCGATGATTTACGTAGCATACACGGTGTTACCCTCCTCATACATATCGCGGGTATACCTCGAGCCAGCTATTACAAATGGCGAAAAACACGCTCGTTGCGCGTAGAAAAACAAGCACGAGACCACGAGTTGAAGGAGCGTATGATGGCCATTCATGCTACGCATCCATATTTCGGATACCCTCGCATGATGAACGCCTTGTGGGAAGCAGGATACCGTGTTAACCAAAAGAAAGTATGGCGATTGATGAGAGAACTATCCATACAATCCGTCATTCGGAAGAAACGACAACGTTTCAGTTACAAGCCTTCCGTCATTTATCCGAACCGATTACAGCGTCAGTTCCATGCCATAGGTCCTTAGCAGAAGTTGGTCACCGACATCACGTATATCTCAGATGGCACATGTTTCTATTACCTGTCCGCCATTCAGGACTTGTTTAACAATGAGATTGTAGCTTGGTAATTATCCGAACGAAACGATGTGCAGCTCGTGCTGGATACGTTGGAGAAGTGGACAAGAAAAAGAGACGTTTATGGGGCCGTGCTCCATTCGGATCAGGGCTTCCAGTACACGTCTCAGGCGTACAACAAACGATTAGAAGCATTCAGCGTTAAAGGCAGCCACTCTCGCAAAGCAACCCGCCTGGATAACGCATGCTTCGAATCCTTCTTCTCGCATCTCAAAACAGAGAAGTTGTATCTCCAACAGTTTAAGTCAGAATCCGAAATACATCAAGCCATTGAAGATTATATTTACTTTTATAACTATCAGCGATTTCAAGCTAAACTCAAACAGCGCGCACCGATTGAGTATCGGCACGCGCTGGCAGCATAGCTTTTTTTGAATGTCTACTTGACAGGGGTATGATCAGGAGGATGGCCCCCATCCTTCCGGCTTTTTTGCATAAATTAATCCTTTGGCGCAGTGCTGAATTATTGGTTTGAGGTTAATGCCCCGCTGGGCCGTGTCCCGCCTCCATAAATTGAAGAGGGGCATGATCGTCTTTCATCTTTTCAATGATCGCTTCAGCAACAGCTTTTCCTTGCTGCTCACCAGCGACAATATCGCTTTTGAAATGAATACCCGCTTTCAATCGGGAAATACTGGCGTCTGCCGCCATTTTCTCAAAAACGTCCTTTTCATGAGGGAACATATACGACAGAACCGTACTTGCTGCTTTCGCTGTAGCGGAGTGACCCGAAGGATAGGCGGGGTGAGGAGGAACCTTAAACCCTTCAGGAAGCTGTAATGTCGGATCCAGATCGGTCGGACGCGGGCGAAGATATCGGTATTTCTCGTTGTATACTGCGGTTGACGCCGTGTAGATCGCTCCGGATACGACGGTATGAACTCTCGCTGCGGCCGGTGGGGACAGATTGTATTTTTTGACCATCTGCTCTGTCACGGCAAGCCAGTGGGTATTCGGACTGACGATTCCACCTGCCCAGTGGTTGATCAGCTTGATATCTTCCTCGTTACGCTGGCTCGCCATCTGATGGAGCTCATCCAATTCGGCTTTGGTGATATCGGAATCATTGGCAGGGGGAGTGTCGACCTTAAACGTATTTCCTTCTGGAAGTTCAAGAGCCTTCCATTCACCGGCTTCAGGTTCCATCGGCATGTTATGCTTCCAGCCCATTCCAGCTTCCTCGGCTTTCGATGTGATGCAGGCCGATAGAAGTAAAGGAATCATAAGTACGGTTGAAAATTTGACAAAACGTGTGAATGAGATTTTCTTCATGAATGGATCCTCCTGTTGGGTATGGTGTGATAGGTTGAATATATCTTGAATCCGATAGGGTTAACACTACCCGATCGGGCTATTTTACGTCTGTTCTTGTCAGCTCTGTGACATGCTCCTGGTTTAGGCCCAAAAATAACAAAAAAACCCCTAATCGGGAGGTCGAAGGGGAGGCTTTGGTCAATCGGTTGATAGGATGGTGATTTAATAGAAACTAGAATAAGAAGGACATGCTGCGAGTATGTATATATAAATAGATCAATTTCAGTAAAGATAAGGAAGTTGATATCGTATGTATGGATTCCGGACTAACGAGAGCATGAACGATGTAGTAAAGCTGATTTTATTTCAAGCGTATCTTCTTCTCTTTCATTGGATGATCGTGCATGATGCCATCTCAAGAATGCTTGTTTATTTAGGTTGTCTATTATTTTTAAGTCTCTTTTTCTTTTCTATTTCCCCGTTAAACAGGGCAACAGAAAAGTATCGTGGGGTGTACAACGAATTATTTATTTCTCTAATCTGTTTTCATTTGTTCATAAGCTTCATCAGTGGTTCGAAACAAAGGGAAAATGTCATTCTATTTACATTCGCAGCTATTTTTGTGTTGACGGTGAATGGGCATTGGTCGATTGAGGAGAGGCCGGAGGGTACGATGGTCAAGCTGTTCTACTGTTTGCTGATCTTAAGTATAGCCGCAGCGGCTGTGCTCAAATTAGCATCTGGTGCGATGTCCATTGGATGAGTAGGGGCTTGATGACGGGCAGCTGGCCCAGCCCCTATCCACGTACGAAGGTTCATTTCCTGCCGCTGCCCTTAATGACGATTTTATCCCAGTATTTATAAACGAAAGATACGGCTAAAATCAGGCCGATAACCAGCACGGCAGACAATCCATATTGCTGGAGATAATACGTCAGCAAATTCATAGTAAGCCACTAGCCTCCTTTTTGAACTCCCTGGCTGTATTTTCCCCATTGAGCCTAAAAGTCATGAATCCAAAAGCATTCCGCAATCTAAAAAGCGCTGAGGCTCGGATAGGAGCTCAGCGCTGTAAAGATGATTTATGCGAAAGCCGGAATGGTCGTCTCATTCATCATGCCGATTCCTGGAGCGACCCGGCGAAATTCTGGTTTTTTGCCTCTGCCGTAAGGGACAACCATCGGAGTACCGAACAGCGGATCCTCGATAATACGGCATTCCAAGTCGAACACACTGCGGATCAGCTCCTCCGATACCACATCCTTAGGCTTTCCTTCAGCCCATACCTTCCTGTCCTTAATGGCCACTACATTATCGGCATAGCGGCAAGCCAAATTGATATCGTGAAGCACCATAACAATGGTGCGCTGTTCCTGTATGTTTAAATCGTATAACAGGTCGAGCACCTCGATCTGGTGCGCAAGGTCCAGGTATGTTGTCGGTTCGTCGAGCAAAATGGTCGGGGTTCCTTGAGCCAGTGTCATGGCGATCCAAGCGCGCTGTCTTTGACCGCCGGAGAGGGAATCAACCGAACGTTCGGCGAGATGCTTCATGTTCGTAAGCTCTAACGCTCGCCGAACCATTGATTCGTCTTCCTTGGACCATTGCTGCAGCCAATTTTGATATGGATAACGTCCTTGCTTGACGAGCTGCAGCACGCTTAACCCTTCCGGAGCCGCCGGACCTTGCGGTAGCATGGCCATACGCCGCGCTACCTCTTTTGTCTTCAAGGTAGCGATGTTGCTGCCGTCCAGAACGACCTGCCCGCTTTGCGGGGTCAGCAGACGTGCCAGCGAACGCAGAAGCGTCGATTTGCCGCAGCCGTTGCCACCGATAAACACGGTAATTTTTCCTTTGGGAAGGCAGATATTCAGGTCCTGAAAAATGCATGTTTCACCGTAGCTGAGGCACAGGTCATTTGATTGGATGGCGGTCATGGGAATCTTCTCCTTTTTATTCAACGCTTTATTGACAAGGATGTTACTTAGATTCATTATCCTTGATTTCGGCTGTGATATAACAAGTAAACAAAGAAGGGGGCACCGATGCAGGCAGTGAACACTCCGGCTGGGATGTCCAGCGGCGCAAAAAGCGATCGGCCTGCAAGGTCTGCGAGCAGTAGGATTAGCGCTCCAATGAGTGCGGATACCGGCAGTAAAGCGCCAAATGCCGGTCCTACCAGTTTGCGCGCCATATGCGGTGCCATTAACCCGATGAAACCGATGGCACCCCCGAACGCAACGGCGGCGCCTGCGAGCGCGACACTGAGCAGCATCAGCAGCATGCGCTGGCGCTGAACGGCGCTGCCGACACTGCGTGCCACATCCTCGCCGAGCTCTTGAATGTTAATATGCCGGGAGTACACAAAAACCAGCGGCAGTAGAATGAGAACCCAAGGAAGAAGCGGAAGCACATCCTTTTCCCAAGAGACACCGTATATGCTTCCCGTCATGAATGTAAGTGATTTGTTCGCCAGAATGATTGGTCCCGAAATCATAAGCATATAGGAGAGAGCATTCATCGCCGCCGTGAAGCCGATCCCGATCAGGACGAGACGCAGCGGGGTAACTCCGCCATTTTTCCATGAGAGTGAGTATACGGCAAGCGTCGCCAGAAAGGCTCCTACAACTGCGGACAAAGGAAGCCATTGAATGCTTGCTTTCTCTGACCAAAAGAAGAAAAACGCTACGGCCCCGAGAGTTGCCCCGGCGGTCGTGCTGATGGTGTCCGGGGAAGCCAGCGGATTGCGCACGACTCCTTGCAGGATCGCTCCCGATACCGCGAGAGAAGCTCCGATAAGTACGGCGATGACGACGCGAGGCAGACGCAGAGAGCGAATAATCGTGTCACTCGTATCCGCTCCGTATCCGAAAACGGAGCGAACAACCTCTGCAGGCGTAATATACACACTACCTATCCCTGTACTGAGAATCATCGCTGCTACCGTGGCCAGTAATAGAATGAACGTTACAGCCAGCGCTTTTTTGCTGATGAGGAAAGAATAGGCCCTGCCGCGTAAAGAGACGTATTTACTTTTGGCTCCGCTCATTTCAGCTGACCTCCTTTGCGGGCAATATACACAAAGAAGGGAACGCCGATTAACGCCGTGGTCACCCCAACGTGCACTTCCTTCGGCATCGCGACGAACCTTGCGCCGATATCTGCACCGACCAAGAGTAGGGCGCCCAGCACAGCACAATAAGGCAGCACCCAACGGTAATCAATGCCAACAAGATAACGGGCAATATGCGGTATGATGATGCCGACAAAAACGACAGGACCAGCTACTGCAACCGAGCCGCCGGCAAGCAGCACAATGACGACAGCCGCAGCGGCTTTGATCAGAATGGTGCGCTGTCCCAATCCTTTGGCCACGTCATCACCCATCGACAGAACATTAATATGAGGAGAAAGCAGCAGCGCGCCTACCATTGCGATCAGCATATAGGGAAGCACCGACAGCAGCATCTCCATCGTTCGTCCGGCGACGGAACCTACGAGCCAGAAGAGCACTTGATCGAACGCTTTGCCGTCAGCCAGAAGGATTCCCTGCGTAAGAGAGGCAAAGAAAGCGGTTATGGCTGATCCGGCAAGTGTGATTTTGATGGGAGTCAAGCCATCCCGTCCGATTGAACCCAAGAAATAGACTGCGCCCGAGCTGACGGCAGCTCCAAGGAAGGCGATCCATGTAAATTGCCTTAAGCCGGATACATCGAAAATAGAGACGGCCAGTACGATGGCAAACGCCGCACCGGCGTTCACGCCGAAGATGCTGGGAGAAGCAAGCGGGTTACGTGTGATCGCTTGCATCAATGCCCCGGCGACAGCCAGGCTCCCACCGACGACGGCGGCAATAAGCGCGCGGGGAACGCGGGCCGTCTGAATGATGATGTGCTCATTCGATCCGTCATGCTGCGTATAGGCGGCAATGATGCTGCTCAAGGAATAATGGTTGACTCCGAACATGACGCTCGCCAGCATAAAAGCAGCGAGCAGCAACAGGGCGGCAATCAACCCCCCGATTTTGAAGGAAAGATTACTATGTAGTCTTGTGCGCATGAACATTAGCCTGCTTCCCGTTGTTTCCTGATATGTTGAATGATGCGGAATTAATGAATAACAGAACAACTTCATTTTATGAGAATCGTTATCAACTGTCAATGACTTTGATAATCATTATCAAAAAAAAGATTGACAATCTTTACAAGCCCTATTATATTTACCTTGTTAATGATAATCATTATCAACCATATACATTATTCGGGAGGTTCACTCAATGCTGAGTACACGTAAATCATTTCAATGGAAAACAGCGGCTTCATTAGCTGCTATGATGCTGATGTCCGTATGGTTAACCGCATGCGGGGCGAACCCGTCTGCCCAGCCTGCTGCTCCGGCAGACAAACCAAGCACGCCAGCTGCGGCATCGGAAGGTCCGTATAAGGTCAAGCATGCGATGGGCGAAACCGAGGTGCCGGCGAACCCAAAGAAGGTCGTCATTCTGACGAATGAAGGAACTGAAGCTCTGCTGGCATTGGGAGTTAAGCCAGTTGCCGCAGTGAAGTCTTTTACTGGAAACCCTTGGTACGATCATATTAAAACCGACATGGAAGGTGTTCAAGTGGTCGGTGATGAACACCAGCCGAATCTGGAGATGATCGCCGCGCTTAAGCCGGATCTGATCATCGGTAATAAAATGCGCCAGGAAAAAATATATGAGCAGTTAAATGCCATTGCTCCGACGGTATTCTCTGAAGCGCTTCGCGGCGAATGGAAAAACAATTTTAAGCTGTATTCGGAAGCTGTAGGCAAGAAGGAAGAGGGCGATAAAGTCATCGCAGCCTTCGACAAACGGATCGAAGACTTTACATCGAAAGCCGGAGATAAGCTGAGTCAGAAAGTTTCAGTTGTTCGTTTTATGGCAGGAAAAACCAGAATTTATTTGAATGATACGTTTACGGGAATCATTTTCTCACAGATTGGTATTGCGCGCCCTGAATTTAAAGATAAAGAAACGTTCGTGATTGAAATTAACAAAGAGCGTCTGCCGGAAGTGGATGCGGACAAATTGTTCTATTTTACGTATGAGACCGGAGACGGGAAGGGAAATAATCAAGAGAACGAATGGATTAACGATCCATTATGGAAAAATTTGAACGCAGTGAAGAACGGCAATGCGTTTAAAGTAAACGACGTGACCTGGAATACCGCTGGAGGGGTGAAGGCCGCGAACATTTTGCTGGACGATTTGTATAAATTTTACGATATTAAGTAAGAAGTGAAAAAATTAAGGCCGGCTCATATCCGATGGGAGTGAGACCGGCTTTTTTCTTTATATTTGTATAATTTTAGGACTGTTAATACACAATAGAATGGGACTTAACACAACCTACCTTAGGAGGATTTTCAACCCATGCACAACGTCATCAACCAATTGAACCATTGCCAGCAAACGATCGGACAGCTGATCCAGCAAACAGAACAAGCGAGTATGAATTATCAAAGAATGCTGCAGCAAGAGCAGCAAAATGCTCAGCAGCTCGAAATGCTTGCACAGCGTGAGCGTCAGGCGACTCAAATGATTCAAATGGCGCTTCAAGGTCATCAATCGGCGATTCAGCAAATGCAACAGGTATCACAAATGTGTAATCAGTTGGAGCAAACGATTGTACAAATGAACACCATGGGCATGCAGTCTCAGCAAACCGGTAATGCCCGTGGCAGCATGTTTCAATAAGGGTCATGGTAAAGTCGTTCCCGCATCATGCGGGGGCGGCTTTTTTTACATAAGCAAAAGGGCTCAGGGGCATACTTGACAAAATGATCTGTAATAAATATAATAACAGTAAGACGACGAAGGAGGACGCCAGGCGTGAACAGTGAATTTACGATTGCGGTACACAGTCTGGTGCTGCTTGCTTATCGGCCCGATCATATGGCTACCAGCGATATGATTGCAAGTAATGTCTGCACTCACCCTGCCCGTGTGCGCAAGGTGATGAGCTGTCTGAAGAAGCAAGGCTATGTAGCTACGAAAGAAGGCACCGGTGGAGGATATGCACTAAGTTGTGATCCGACTAAGGTCACTTTGGCGCAAATGTATCGCGCTACTTCGATCGGCTCTCTCAAACCTTCGTGGTGCTCCGGGAATGAAGAAGAAGAGTGTATAGTGGCATGCAATATGGCTGATGTGATGGATCATATTTTTGCAGAAGCCGAGGAGCAAATGCTGACCTTTTTGTCTAATATTACGATTCAAGATGTGTTAAACCGAATACGGGAGGCGCAGAAGGACGAACAAGAGTAGCGTTATTCTGTGTACAAACTGTTACTATAATTGTATCAGATTATACTATTATTAGGAGGGATAGTTTTATGGCAGCGGTCAATGATTTGAGAGTGAACGAAGGCGATTGGGTGAGCGGCACGACGATGGAGGACGAACGCTTTATCGGATTTGTGGAATCAACGGAAGGTAATGGTTTGATCAAGATTCGGATTACTCAATGCGACCGTCCAGAAACGGTCGGTGATTCGGCCGAAGCCAAGCTATCCAAGGTCAATAAGCTGCCCGTGTTCGAGCCGACCAGCGAGACACCGCTGCGATCCTTGATTGAAATCGCCTTGATGGCGAAGGATCGGGAGTGGTTCGAAGAGCTAAGCAATAAGCTGGCCGCATCCACCGCGGATCAAGCGGACAAACGGATGAAGAAAAACCGTTTAGAGACGGATTTTCTCTTACAGCCCCCGTCCCGTTTGAATTAACGGGGATTTGGGGAATTAAAGCATAGATTCGTATTCATTCGATAAATTAGATAATAGGAGTGGTTTAAGATGGCCATTGTTAATGTGAATGATGTACAATTTAAAGACACTGTGAAAGAGGGCGTTGTCCTGGTTGATTTTTGGGCGCCTTGGTGCGGACCTTGCAAAATGATCGCGCCGGTGCTTGAGGAGCTGAATGGAAAGCTTGGAGATGCACTTACGATTGCCAAAGTCAATGTCGATGACAATCCTCAAACCGCAGGAAACTACGGAGTGATGAGCATTCCGACCTTGAAGTTGTTTAAAGATGGCGTTGAGGTTGGTTCAAACGTTGGTTTTAGGCCACTGAACGAGCTGGAAGCTTGGGTTCGGGAGCAGTTGTAATTCGGGCAGCTGGGCCTTGCTAATCTTCTAAGGTTAGGGGGATACGTATGTATCCATCATTTTTCATGGCCCATGGTACGCCTACACTTGTCACGGAAAACCATCCATACACCCGATTTATTAAAAATCTGGGTCGAACCCTCCCTGCTCCGGCAGGGATTGTTATATGGAGTGCGCATTGGGAGAGTCAGACACAACGGATCTCCGGCGCTGCAAGGCTTGAGACCATTAAGGATTTTTGGGGCTTCCCGGAAGAGCTCTATGAATGGTCCTATCCGGCAAAAGGTAACATCATGCTCAGCTTGGACATTCAAGGCATGCTGTCCGAGGATGGCATCCATTGTGATATAGACGATCAGAGAGGCTTGGATCACGGTGCGTGGTCCTTGCTTTCCCTCATGTATCCGCAAGCGGATATCCCTATTGTGTCGATGTCGGTGAATGCCAGACTCGTTCCCGAAGAGCAGTATCGAATCGGAAAAGCATTAATGGATTTAAGGAGAGACGGCTACTTGCTTATCGGAAGCGGGGGGACTACGCACAATTTATCCAAATTGAACTGGACCCACGATAAGCTGGAGGCCTGGGCGCTAACCTTTGATGAATGGCTAGCGGAAAGGATCCTTGTCTGGGATCTGGAAGCATTGTTCGATTATGAACGCCAAGCCCCTCATGCAAGCTTGGCCGTACCGACGAAAGAACATTTCGCCCCTTTGCTGATCAGTATGGGAGCAGCTGATGAGAAGCGGAAAGCAACGCTTCTTCATCAACAATATCAATATGGAACACTAGGTCTGAACTGTTGGATGTTTAGCTGAATGCAGAGAACCTTATAACTCCCTGTTCTTATGGGAAATATAAGGTTCTTTTTATCGTTACAGTATTTTAAAGTTCAGTAAACTGCAAAAAAAACCATATAATCATAGAAAAAAACAGGAAATAAAATTGCGGCGCTTTCCGATATTAATGTAAGGAGAGGTGCCTTTTTTTGTCTGAATTTGAAAAATACGATTCTAAAAGTGAGTTTGATACTATATAGTTTAGTAGAGGACAAGCAGATGAGGTGACGGATATGAAACAAAAGCAGTGGAAACTAAGCCGTATAGGGCGGCAGGGAGGGCTTGTGCTGCTGGCAGGATGCTTGACTTGGATAGCAGCCGGCTGCCAGATTTCGGAGGGAGTGCTGCAGGACACCGTCAAGCCGGTCGTTCTGGAGCAAGAGGCACCGCCTGTTCCCCCTGTAAAAGCGGAACCCGCCTTCCGTGCTCCCTTGACGGGAATGCCGAGCGACCGGAAAATCGAGGACAGAACGGTCATGGTGATGATCAATAACGCGCCTCAAGCAAGGCCGCAAAGCGGGCTGACGCAAGCAGATATGCTGCTTGAGGTGCTGGCTGAAGGTGAAATTACCCGGATCGTCGGTATTTTCCAAAGCAGTATATCTAAAGAGCCGATTGGACCGGTGCGAAGCATCCGTCCTTATTTTATTGAAATTGGTAAATCATTCGGGGCTATTCAAGTTCACGCGGGCGGGAGCCCTGACGGTTATGAGAAGCTGAAGAAGGAGCGGATCGCCGCACTTGATGAAATTACGAATGCCGGTTCTGCTTTTTGGAGAGATCGTTCTCGTAAAGCTCCCCATAATCTATATACGGACCTGGAGAAAATACGTGAGACTGCTAACGAACGAGGCTTTACAGGTAACCCTCTGACCCATCCGGTATACACCTTTGTGAAGGACGGCACGGGAGCCGTTGAGACAATGACTACAGACGCGGAGGATGCACCGAAAGTGGACATTACCTTCCTGATGCAGAGCTATAAGGTGTCCTATGAATTTGATGAAGCAAGCCGTTCGTACAAACGATCGATTAATGGAAACAAGCATATCGATCTGAACAACAAAGAACAGTTGAGTGCGGCCAGTGTGATCGTTATGGGCACGAAGCATCATACGCTGGATAATGTCGGAAGGCTGGACGTCAAGCTGACCGGAAACGGCCCGGCTCTTCTGTTCCAACGGGGCAAGGTGAAGAAAGTGGAGTGGAAGCGGGATAAAGCAAGCGACCCGATCCGTTTCTATGATCAAGGTCGCGAGGCAGCTTTCCAGCAAGGGCAAACGCATATCATGATCGTGCCGGAAACGCCGTCATTTGAGAGCCATGTGGACTACGGGCAGAAGCCATAACCGCTGCGGCCCTTTCATTGCGGCTCTAGAAAGGCTTTTGCCTGCCGCTTCCATGACTCGACGTATTGGTCCGTCGCCCACTGCGCCATGACGACAGATTCATTCGCTTGAAGCGGCATCGTCATAAGCTGGGAAGGAATCAGTTGGTCGATATAAGGGTAGACAATGATGCTGCGATCGGTAACGACCGCCACAAAATCATGTTTCGGTGAAGTGAAGACATCAACAGCCGACGGCTGCAGACGTTTGATTTCATTCCACGAAACGGCCAACTTGTCATGAGCGACGACAGATGAAGGTAATTCAATCGGCACATCCTTCAGGCGGTATCCCAAGGTGCCGGTGAGGTTCTCCGCCGAACCATAGTCAGCTAGCTGTGCGATCCACTGCCCTTGCTTGCGAACGATCGTCCAGCTTTCCCCCGACGTATCCGGGACTCCGGCAGCCGATTCCGATTCTCCCGGCTGGGAGGGCAGCGTAGGCTGCAGCTCTTGAAGTATCGGCTCCGCGTAGGCGGCCAGCAGCCCGCGTAATGACACGTGGGGCTCTTCCAACGGCTTGAGCGATATCTCTCTCTTGGGCGGGGCAATATGCAGCAGCTCTTTGACCCACACGTACTCGTACTTGACGGGCTTCCCGGAAGCAGGGTCCTGGGTTTGCACCGTTTGAGCAACGGTGATATAGCGGTTCCCGGCAAAAAGGAGCTTCTCCGACAACTTGAACGGCTTGGCAATAGATTCCGCGGAAGCCAGTGCAGCTTCTAATTTTGGCTTCGCCGCCGCTTTGGCGGCGGTAATCATCCGAGCCTCCTTCTCCTCCGTCATCAGCCGCTGACCACCCAGCTTCCAAAAGTCCATTTTGTAAGGCATCAGGATGCCTTCGCCTTCCGCGGTTTTCTGCAGCCGGTTGTGTTCCGGAGCGATAAGTACAGTTCGATAGGTGCTGTATTCCTGCCTGCTGCCGGTTGCGGGAAGGTCCGTACGCAAACCAAGGAGAAGCGCGGAACGAATGGAGGACTCCCAATGATCCTCTACTGGCTGCCGCACGCCGGCATGCTGGGTATGATCCTCGAACGTAGGCTGGTTAAAACGCAGGAGGGAGGTTAAACGTTGCCCGTCGACGAGCAGGAGCATAGCCATGAACGCAAGCAGGGCACAGGTGGCGCCGAGCCATGGCTTCCAAGGCATTGGTCTGATACTCTCTTCGTTTATGCGTGCTTCGATACGTTGTCTTAAGCTGTCGGTAAACCCTTCCTCAGTGAGCGGTTCATCAGCCAGTTTGTTCTTGAGCTCATTGTCCATCAGATCCAAGGCCCCGCCCCTCCTTCATCCTCGAAATTTTATTCCTGGCATGGTACAGCCTCGATTTCACTGTTCCTTCGCTTACGCCAAGGACCTCTGCCATTTCCTTCATAGACAGCTGATGATGCGCATAAAGGATCAGCACTTCCCTGTATTTGACGGGCAGCTTCAGCACCAGCTCCCACATCTCATTAACCGTTATACGCTCTATGACCTCTTTCTCCGGCTGCGAGGTAGCCGCCTGCTCGCCGAAAGACGTGAGGAAATCGACTAAAGTGACTTTACGGTAAAAGGCCGCCCTTCGGTAATCGAGTGTCATGTTGCGCGTGATGGCAAGCAGCCACGTTTTGACGGAGGATTCACAGCGGAATGTGAAAAGATTGCGGTATACCTTAATAAACACCTCTTGGGTGATATCGTCTGCCTGATCCCGCTTACGGGTTATGCTATAGGCGTAGTTCCATACGTCTTTGCCGTAAGCCGTCATCAGTTCATGCAAAATTGCTTTCTGATCGGAGCTTTCCGACAAATGCTTCAAATATTCAAAATTTGCTTTCGAATCCAAAGCTGCCACCTCAAATGTTTGACGATCTTCCGGCGGTACCGGTTCAATAACGCGTTCGGAATGGTGCAAAAGAGTGTTCAGGATTACAGTATCTTACCAGTTTACTTTGAACGTCTGCCTTTATAAAGGGGGGCAGATGTTTTTTCTATAAAAAAAATCATTGATCATCAGATGTTTGGTGATTATAATGTTAAACATCAGATGAATGTGGAGGGGAAAGACGAACCTGAGTATGACCAAAAAACTGACTTATGAAACCGTTTACGACGAAATCAAACGGAAAATTGAAAGCGGCATCTGGAAGCCCGGCCAGCAGATTCCACCACTGGAGCAGCTTTCAGTGGAGCTTGGCGTTGGGATATCATCTATTCGTGAAGCGGTGCGCATTCTCGGCCAGCAGAAGATTTTACGAGTGGAGCAGGGGAGAGGCACCTATGTCGAGAACGATGTGACCGGCAGCGATGGAGAAAGAACGCTTGATTTTCTCGAGAAGGCGACCATGCTGCAGCTTACGGAGGCGAGGCTGATCATCGAGCCGGAGCTGGCGGCGATAGCGGCCGAGAAAGCGACGGAAGCCGAGGCGGAGGCCATTATGCGGACAGCTGATACGATGCGGCGCAAAATTCGAAAAAAGCAGAACTTTTTTAAAGAAGATTTGCTGTTTCACGAGCTGATTGCCAGAGCATCTCATAATGAAGTCATGTTTCACATGCTGGAGCGAATCAGCGATCTGCTTACAGACAGCCGTAGGCGCTCGATGAAATGGGAGGGGATGGACAAGAAGGCGGCCTCCTATCATCACTTGATCGCGCAGGCTATTGTACAGTGTAATCCCACCCAAGCGAGAACGTTGATGAAAAGCCATATGGAGGATATGCTGTTGGGGTTTCGCCAAAACATTTAGGCTAACGATCGAATATAGTCATTAAATGAACCTGGGAGAGGACATTGGATGAAAATCAAATCGATGGAGCTTTTTCAAGTCCCGCCGCGTTGGCTGTTTTTGAAGGTGACGACGGATGACGGCATTGTCGGATGGGGGGAGCCGATCGTCGAAGGGAAAGCCGATACGGTGCGCGCCGCAGTGGAGGAAATGAGCGATTACCTGATCGGCAAAGACGCCGGACACATTGAGGACCTGTGGCAGGTGCTGTATCGGGGAGGTTTTTACCGGGGAGGGCCGATTCTGACCAGTGCGATTTCCGGTATTGAACAGGCGTTGTGGGATATCAAGGGTAAGCGGCTGGGTGTGCCCGTATACGAGCTGCTTGGCGGTCCAGTCCGGGATAAAATGCGAGTCTATGCTTGGATCGGCGGCGATAAGCCTATAGATGTTGCGGAGGCAGCCGGAGAGAAGATGGCGGAAGGCTATACCGCAGTCAAAATGAACGGTACGGCGGAGATGGAATGGATCGACACGCCGCAGAAGGTGCAGGAGGCTGTGGAACGATTGGCAGCGGTGCGTGAAGCCATAGGCTGGGACATAGGCATTGGTGTGGATCTGCATGGCCGTGTCCACAAAACCATGGCCAAAGTGCTTATCAAGGAGTTGGAGCCGTTCAAGCCGATGTTCATCGAAGAGCCGGTGCTGCCTGAGAACAATGAGGTGATCCCTGAGATCACCAGGGGCATCAGTGTGCCGATTGCAACGGGAGAGCGCATGTATACGCGCTGGGATTTCAAGCGGCTGCTTACACAAGGCGGCGTGGATATTATCCAGCCCGATCTCAGTCATGCCGGAGGCATATGGGAGGTGCGCAAAATTGCGGCGATGGCGGAGGCCTTCGACGTCGCGGTAGCACCGCACTGTCCGCTCGGGCCGATCGCGCTGGCTGCGTCTCTGCAGCTTGATTTCTGCACGCCCAATGCATTTATTCAGGAGCAGAGCCTAGGTATCCACTACAATCAAGGCTCAGACCTGCTGGATTATTTAGCTGATCCTGCTGTGTTTCATTATCAGGACGGTTTTGTCCGCCGGCTTGCCGCACCAGGACTAGGAGTGGAGATCAATGAATCAAAGGTGCGTGAAATGGCGGCTGTGGGGCACCGTTGGCGCAACCCGGTTTGGCGGAATGAGGATGGCACTGTTACGGAATGGTGAGCATGCTGCAACAGAGCAAGCCCTTGAGCAGGAATCGTGAGAGTCCTGTCAAGGGCTTGCTTGCTGTATCATTATGTTGTTCGTTCGGCCCCCCGTTTACCCTCCATGTAAATACCCATCGGCGGGATGGCTACATCCTCCACGCGTTCGTGTCGACGGGCCGCATCCTCCTCCTCTCGTTCCAGCGTGCGGGTATCGTTTTCAAGCCATACAAGCACCATGATGCGGCCTTTGTCCAGCTCAGACTCATAGCGGTCTGCTTCCGAAGCTGAGATGCCGAGGCCTTCGAGTTTGGCGCGCAGCTGGTCGCCGCGAGAGCGGAACAGGTTGGCGAAAGCCGTTGCCATGCCTTCCTCCATGATGCCAATCGTATTCGTATCCGTTAATTGGCTGAGCCCTTCGGTTTGCTCGTCATTATGTGCCAGAACATAAATCTCATTTAAGGAATGCCCTTCTTCACGAAAGCCGCGAATGGCCCTGATCACGGCTTCTTCATCGTTAACCAATCTGATTTTTGTTCTCAAGCTCATGCTGGATCCCTCCTTAATTTTTTGCTTATTTTTTCTTAACCTCATTTTTCTTTCCTGAAACATGGCTCGAGCTGTTTCAAAACAGCCAATTATGGTTACATATTTATAAAAATCGCTATAATTGAAGGAACGGACTTCAGCCGGATTGGACGCGTTTAGAACCTATAGGGGGAAACCATCACATGAACATTGCCATCGTAGACGATAACCCGGTCAACATTATCGTTATTGAAAAAATATTAAAAAGCGCAGGTTACGAATCGATTTGGAAGGCTTCTTCGGCGCAGGAATTGCTTAATCGTCTTAACGAGCATGCCCATACGGGGGCAATGCCCGTTGACCTGATTTTGATGGATATGATGATGCCGGAGATGGACGGGATAGAAGCTTGCCGCCGCATTCAACAGGATGAAGTACTCAAAGATATTCCGGTCATCATCGTGACCGCTCTCGGTGATTCTAATAAGCTGGCGGAAGCATTGGAGGCCGGAGCGATCGATTATGTG
Source organism: Paenibacillus sp. PvR098 (assembly GCF_017833255.1). Lineage (NCBI taxonomy): Bacteria > Bacillati > Bacillota > Bacilli > Caryophanales > Paenibacillaceae > Paenibacillus > Paenibacillus sp. PvR098. The sequence continues at coordinate 2,592,673 of NZ_JAFIBU010000001.1, read as the reverse complement.
ATGAAGCCGGTCAACAAGGTCGAGTTGATCGCCCGCATCCGCGTGGCTCTTCGCTTGAAATACGAAAAAGATTGGCACAAGCATAACGAGGCCCGCATTCGCGAGGAGCTGGAGCTGGCGAAAAAAGTGCAGAGCGGAGTATTGAGTCCGCCTCTGCAGAAGGAGCTCCTCGAAATCAGTGCCGCGTATTATCCTTCCTCTGAGCTGGCTGGTGATTTTTATGCTTGGTACCGAGTCGACGATCACCGGCATGGCGCGATAATTCTCGACATCATGGGCCATGGCATCTCATCTTCTCTAGTCTGCATGTTCATTTCTTCGGTCATTCAGGATACGATTACCCGTTTCGTTTCGCCGGAATTCGTTATCGCGGAGCTGAATCGATATATGAAGCAACTGAATCATAAAAATCCTTCGATTAGCTATTATTTTACGGCCATTTACTTGCTCATTGATACGAAGGACAAAACAATTGAGTACGTTAATGCCGGACACCCGCCCGGCTTTCTTTTTGAAGAAGGGAAGGCGCCAATTGAGCTTGGCCAAGGAAGCTGCGCCGTTGGTTTTTTCGATCAGATGGAGATTACCAAGAGCACGTTCACTTACCAGAATCCAATTCGGGTTGTGCTGTACACGGACGGATTGCTGGAGGCGCTGCCACTGCCGGAGGATCACCCGGAGGACTCCCCGGAATCAGATCTGCTCGCGCTGCGGCTGCATAGTCGCATTCGCGGCGAGCATAATCCGATAAAGCTTGTGGAAAGCCTGCTGCAGCCCAATGATCAGGAAACGTATAGCGATGATATCTGCCTGGTGTTGATTACAGCCAAGTAAGGAAGCGGTACACGTAGAAACAAGCTTCAGAATGGAAGAGGGAAATAGGCAATGAGGATTAAGACGAAGTTATACTTGGGGTATAGTATCATGCTCCTAGTGTTGTTTGTTGTAGGGGGGATCGGCATCAATCGGATGAATGATTCCGATTTCAGCATGAAGGAGGTTTATGAAAATCGCTACAAAAAGGTGCAATTGAGCACCCAAATTCAAAATGACGCTTCGGTTCTGGCTAAGGCGTTGGCAGATTTGGTCCAGCTGGATTTGCCGGAAAGCGAGCGGCAAAATATTCAAATTATACATCGGACTTCCGAATTAGTTTCTTCTCAAATGCAGCAAATGAACACCTTGTTTACAGACCCGACAGAAAGGGCATTGGCTGTGGAGCTGAGAGTGAAAGGCAGTCAATTTTTAGAATACAAGGATCAAGTGCTGCGGATGTATGAAACAGGTAACAAAACTGAGGCAGACGATTTACAGAGGCAGACGGGAAATTCTCTCCAGGAGGAATTTTTTCTCAGTATGAGGGAAATCGGCGATTATCAAGAGGAGGCCCTGAACAACGAGGTCTCCCAAGTGCTGGATGATAACCGAGAAGCGTATATGTCCACTGCAGTCATAACATCGATCGGTCTGCTGATTGGTCTGGGCATCATGTACTGGATCGCTTTCAGCTTGAACCGCGGACTTGATATTCTCTCCACCATGATCACGAATTTCGCAAACGCGAAACGGGCTGAATTATCGTATCGGATCCCGATTACCACGAATGATGAATTCGGGCGGCTGGCCGTCGTCTTCAATGAAATGGTCGATAAGATTGAACAATCGGCCATTACCGAGCGAAGGCTGAACAAGATCAATGAGGATTCACTGTGGCTTCAAACGGAAATGTCCAGAGTATACTATAATCTTCAGCAAATCGATGAGCTTGAGGAGATCGGTGAAGCGTTTATATCAGAGCTTGTGCGTATTGTTGGCGCGCATGACGGCGCTTTATATGTGATTAAAGGATCGGGGGCCGAAAGAAAGCTGGACCTCATGGGGGTTTACGCACGATCCGAAAGCGATGCCGACAAACAGCTGGAGGTTGGTTCCGGTCTGATCGGCCAGTGCGCCAAAGACGGTCAGCCGATCAGCGTGGAAGGATATAAGGGAGAATACGGCAAAATCCGCTCCTCCTTCGGCGAGCTTCAAGAGATGACCCTTACGATTCAGCCGATCAAATATGACGAGCAGATCCTTGGCGCATTTGAGCTGACTTCACTAGCTTCTTTTAATGAGATAGAGCAAAAAATGATTGTACAAATGGCTGAGTTATTTGGCATTCTGCTCAATAGTATTCAGGGGCGGATCCGAATTGAGGAGCTGCTGCGGATTCATCAAGCGCTCAACGATGAATTGCAGAGCCAATCCGAAGAGCTATTGTCTCAGCAAGACGAGCTTAAAGCTTCAAATGAGAAGCTGGAAGAGCAGACCAGAGAGCTGAAAGCCTCGGAAGAGGCGCTGCAGCGTCAGCAGGAGGAGCTAGAGCAGGGCAACGAAGCGCTTATGAACAAAACGGCGGAGCTGGAGGTGCAGATCAAGGAAACGGAGGAGATCAATCGACAAGTCGAACTAGCCAAAGAATCCCTTGAGAGACAAGCGCTTGAGCTTGCCCTGGCTTCTCGGTATAAATCGGAGTTTTTGGCGAATATGTCGCACGAGCTTCGGACTCCGCTGAACAGCCTTCTGATTTTATCCCAGCTGCTAAAGGAAAATAAAGAAGGACGCTTGTCCAGTAAACAAGTGGAATATGCGGAGACCATTTATTCCTCCGGATGTGATTTGCTCCGGTTGATTGATGATGTGCTCGATCTGGCCAAGGTAGAATCCGGTCGCATGGAAGTGAATTCAGAACCGGTCTTGCTTCAGGAAATAGCAGACACTCTGCACAAGGCGTTCGATCCGGTTGCTCTCAGCAAGGAGCTTCAATATGAAATCAGACTGGGGGAGAACCTTCCCGCCAGCATCCAGACAGATCCTTCACGGCTTCAGCAAATATTGAAAAACTTGCTTTCCAATGCTTTTAAATTTACTCACAGCGGCGGTGTGGTGCTCGAAATACGTCATGCTCAGAAATCCGAACTAATGCTGGCCTTTGCGGTAGAAGATACGGGTATTGGAATCTCGTCCGAGAAGCAGGAGATGATATTTGAAGCGTTCCAGCAGGCGGACGGGACGACGAGTCGTCAATATGGAGGAACTGGACTCGGGCTGTCGATCAGCCGTCAATTGGCTTTCCTGCTGGGTGGATCCCTTGAGCTTGAGAGCAAGGAAGGCAGCGGCAGCCGCTTTACGCTGTACCTGCCGATGGAAACCGTCCAAAGCTTCGAAGAATTCGCATCCGCCGGCATTCCTGCCGCGGCTGCGGCCAAGGAGACGCAGAGCCCCGCCGTGGATCTGCAGGCACATGCCGCTTATGATCCCAAGAAATCCGAGGTTTTGACGACAGGCCATCATCTCTCCGATGACAGGGATCGGATTGAAGAAGGCGATAAAGTGCTGCTGATCATCGAGGACGATGCCCACTTTGCCGCGATATTACTAGATATGGCGCGCAGCCGTAATTTTAAGGCCTTGGTAGCGCTGCAGGGTGATACGGGGCTGCAGCTTGCCAAACGGTACAGGCCCCATGCAATACTGCTAGATATTCAGCTGCCCGTCATCGACGGTTGGTCGGTACTAGTGAAGTTAAAGAACGATTCCGAAACGCGCCATATTCCGGTACACGTTATTTCAGTTGTGGATGAAATTCATCAGGGACTGTCCATGGGGGCAATTGCCTGGCTGAAGAAACCATCGAGCAGGGAGAATCTTGAGCAGGCATTTGCACACATTCAATCGTTCCTGAATCGCGACCTTCGCAATCTGCTCATCGTTCAGCCTGATGAGGAGCACCGCGGCAACTTGATCGAGCTGATCGCACACGATGATATAAGCATCACTGGCGTTTCCAGCGGAGAGGCAGCGTTAGCAGCGATCTCGGAGCAGCCGTTCGATTGTATGGTGCTTGACTATGGTTTAACGGATATGTCCGTGTACGAACTGCTGGACCGAATCAAAGTGGATGAAGGTTTGCGGCGTTTGCCGATCATTATCTATACAGGCAAGACGCTTGATAAGAAGGAACAATTGCGTTTAAAAAAATACGCTGAATCCATCATCATTAAAGACGTGAAGTCCCCGGAGCGGCTTCTGGATGAAACCTCGCTGTTCCTCCATCGGGTGGAAGAGCGCCTACCGGATGAGAAGAAGCTGGTGCTGCAAAAGCTGCACAGCTTCGAAGCGGTATTTACGGGCAAAAAGGTACTGCTCGTTGACGATGATATCCGTAATATTTTCGCGCTTTCTAACCTTCTTGAAGGTTTGGATATGCAGGTCGCTTTCGCGGAAACCGGCAAGCAGGCGCTGGAGCTCCTCGACCGTGAGCCGGATTTTGATATTGTGCTTATGGATATTATGATGCCTGTTATGGACGGTTACGATGCAATGCGTGCGATACGTGCGGACGTGCGGTTCGACAAGCTGCCGATTATCGCATTGACAGCCAAGGCCATGAAGGGCGACCGTGACAAATGTATACAGGCGGGAGCCTCCGACTATATTACGAAACCGGTTCATACGGAACAACTGCTTTCGCTCATGAGGGTTTGGCTGTGCAAATAAACGGCGGAAAGGACAACAAAGGGGCTGAGGACATGAGTGCGCTGCTGAAACAAAATGCGGTATACACTGCCCGGGACGAGGGCAAGGAGCCGAAGGATAAGGAGCGGGAGCGGATTGAAATCAGTCTGCTGCTGGAAGGCCTTTACCGGTGGTACGGTTATGATTTCCGTAATTATGCCTATCCTTCGATACAACGCCGGATATGGCATCGTATCCATGCGGAAAGACTGGGAACCATTTCGGGGCTGCAGGAGAGAATACTGCATGACCGTGACTGTATGGAACGCTTAATCGCAGATCTGGTTATCCATGTCACCGAGATGTTTCGTGACCCGACATTGTTTTCTGCGCTTCGTGAGCAGGTTGTGCCGCTGCTTAAAGCTGCGCCGTCCATCCGTATATGGCATGCTGGCTGCTCTACAGGAGAAGAAGTGTATTCCACGGCCATTTTACTTTATGAGGAGGGCTTGTACGACAGGGCCCGCATCTACGCAACCGATATTAATGAAGAAGTACTGCATGTCGCGGAGCGAGCATCCTATCCATTAAAAAAAATGCAAGGATATACGAAAAATTACCTGGGTGCCGGAGGAAAAGACGATTTCTCCCGATACTATAACGCTTCGGGGGATGCGGCCACGTTCCATCCCTTCCTGCGGGAGAAGATTGTGTTCGCCCAGCATAATTTGGTCACGGATCGATCGTTTAACGAGTTTCATGTTATTTTTTGCCGTAATGTACTGATTTATTTTGATTCGATGCTGCAAAACCAGGTACATGACTTGTTTTATGAGAGCTTAAGTTCATCGGGTATTCTGGTGTTGGGGCATAAGGAATCGATTACCTTTACAAAGCATGCGCAAAAATATGAAGCTCTGGTCAATGAAGATAAAATATTCCGTAAGATCAAATGAGGTGGGCCTTTTGAACGAACCGATTCGCATTCTGCTCGTGGATGACCAGCAAGAAAACCTGCTGGCTCTGGAAGCGGTGCTGGAAGACCAAAATTATCATTTAGTGAAAGCAGCTTCCGGTGAGGAAGCGCTGCGGTGTCTTCTGAAGTATGAATTTGCCGTTATTGTGCTTGATGTTCATATGCCGGGTATGGATGGCTTCGAAACGGCGCAATGGATTAAATCACGCGAAAAGACAAGGACGGTTCCGATCATATTCGTTACCGCGGCGCCCGATGAACAGGAGCAATCGTTCACAGCGTATTCCGTCGGGGCTATCGATTACATCGTCAAGCCGTTCGTACCGCGAATATTAAAGTCGAAGATTGAGGGCTTCGTCGCCATGTATGTAGCGCAAAAAAAGCTTCAGCAGCAAACCGAGCTTCTGAATGAACGTACGCGGGAGCTGGAGAAGGCTAAGGAAGAGGCGGAGCAGGGGGCACTGGCAAAATCGCAGTTTCTGGCGGTAATGAGCCATGAAATTCGGACGCCGCTGAATGGAGTTATCGCGATGGCCGATTTGCTGGTAGAGACCGACCTCAGCAGTGATCAGCGTGAATATGCAGAGACGATCCGACGTAGTGGGGTCGCTCTGCTGCATGTGATCAACGATATTCTGGATCTGTCTAAAATCGAGTCCGGCAAGGTGGAGGTCAAAGAGGATCTCCTCAATCTTCGCATCTGCTTAATCGAAACGTTCGAGATGTTTTATGCCGAGTGCCGCCGCAAATCGCTCGAGATCACCTACGACATTGATCTTATGGTTCCCGATTGTGTGCTTGGAGACGAATCTAGACTGCGGCAAATCTTGATTAACCTGGTCGGAAATGCAGTGAAATTTACCGAACAAGGCGGTGTTCATGTCTCCGTATCGCATCTGAACAGCGAGGCGGAGATGCAGGAGCTTGAATTCCGCGTAACGGATACGGGTATAGGCATTCCCGAGGAAAAGAGGAGCATGCTGTTTGAGCCGTTCACCCAGGCGGATTCCTCCATGACTCGCAAGTACGGCGGTACGGGTCTGGGGCTGGCTATCTGCAAAAATCTGGTCCAATTGATGGGCGGTCGCATCGGTCTTGAGGATCATGGACGTCCTGGAGCGGAGTTTGTGTTTTCAATTCTCGTTAAGGCGTGTGAGGAACACGACCTGATCACGTAAGCAATGAAGTGAGAACATGCCTGAACCCGACATAATGAATGCGGGGAGGGCTTTTTTTTATGGGTATCTTTGTGCGAATTGCTGACATTTTTCCGATTTGGCAACGAGATTAGCAAAGAAAAAAAGTGTAATCTCTGAGCTGTGGGGATAATACGGATAAGCGCGTAAAAATGGGTATGTGGATGCTTTTGGCTTTTGGAGTCTTTTGTCGATATGGTCAGATCAGTGGAAAACGCTCATGATTCGATACACGGTACCCTCTCGAAATATGGCAGATTCTGTTTCAAATCAAGGATATTCGGTTAATCATAACTATCCAAATGATTATGACGATAACCAATCTCCAGGTGAAAGGGGCAGATGAATTTATGAGTTTTAAAGCTTGTGTAGCCATGCTGCTTGCTGGCGGAGAAGGACGCCGACTGGGCGTATTGACCCGTTCAAAGGCCAAACCTGCGGTGCGCTTTGGCGGAGCCTACCGGATTATTGATTTCGGATTAAGCAACTGCAAAAATTCAGGGATTCGCACGGTAGGGGTAGTAACTCAATATCAGGCTGCCTCTTTAGAAGAGCATATCGGAGAGGGGACAGCGTGGTCGGAAGATGCGGACGGAATCTCTATGCTTCCTCCCGAGAACGGAGTATATGAAGGAACCGCTGATGCAGTGTACAAAAATCAAGCTTTTCTCGAGCGTCATGATCCCGAGCATGTGCTGATTTTGTCGGGAGATCACATCTATCGTATGGATTACCGCAAGCTTTTGGAACGTCATGTACAGACACAAGCAGATGCGACAATAGCCGTAACACCTGTTCCATGGGAAGAAGCCCATCGCTTCGGCATTATGCGAACGGACGAAAGGGGACGTGTCCTGGAATTCTCTGAGAAGCCGAAGCAGCCTAAGAGCAGATTAGCTTCCATGGGCATCTATATTTTCCGCCGATCCTATTTAAAGCAGGTGCTTGAAGCGGATGCTCTTGATCCGCAATCGAGCCGAGATTTCGGAAAGGATGTCATTCCGTCTATGCTGAGGACGGGTGCTAAGCTTCAAACCTATTTATTCGAAGGATATTGGCGTGATGTAGGTACGATAGAAAGCCTGTGGGAATCGCATATGGATCTCATCGGCGAGAAGCCTAAGTTTAGCTGTACCGAAGCGAAGTGGCCGATGTACACATCCAAAGCGGCGACCATAGGACAAGCCTATGTGCAATCGGCAGCTCGCATCAGACAGTCCATTATCGCAAGCAGTTGCAGGATTTTGGGACATGTAGAACAGTCCGTTGTAGCCCATAACGTATATGTAGGGCACGGAAGCGTGCTTCAGAATTGTGTCGTGATGCCCGGTGCAAGGATAGGCAGCAATGTATATCTACGTAACGCCATTATTGGGGAAGACGCCGTCCTGGAGGACGGAGTATCTGTAGAAATTCCGTCTCATGGGTTGGTCGCTGTAGTCGGCGATGCCGAGACGGTGAGGAATAAGAACCAGAGAATGCCCAAAATTTATATTCCTCAAGTCCAGCTCCAATGGGAGCATGCCAAATAAAGTCACCCAATCGTGTTATTAAAGGAGGCGTTTCCCGAATGTTTCATTCCATCGTTGTTGCCAATGGCGAACAGGAAGTGAAGCAGGCGGTTCGTGATTTTCAATCTGCGGGCCGCCAAGTAGATCAAATTCAAATTCTGGCACATGAAAATGTGAATACGGATCAGCTGTTTAGGCCCCAATATGCCAGTCGTATCGGCTTTGTCGGGGAATCGATGGCCCACACGGTGACACCGTGCTATAAATGTGAAGGTGCTGCGCTTCGGGAGAAACTACAGTCCTTGGGTTTGTCTCCAACCGCAATACAGTATTACGAGCAGGAAATGACACAAGGTAGAATCGTCATTGCTGTGGATGACCAATCGTTGTTGACCAAGTATTATTAAGACGGCCTGAACGTTACCGAGCCGACAGCCTTCGGAAACCTCAGCCGAATCTTATTCTATAAGCAGGTGAGCGCAATGAAAAGATGGTTTATGACTGGCACGTTGTTACTTGGCATCTACGGAGCTTCGTGGGGAACGGTATCGTACATGCCGTCAACATCGGACAAGCCCACCACCAACTTGGCACAGGTGGAAACGGCGATTGCGGAGAAACCGTTGGCGAAGGCTGCAGTGCAGGCTCCGTTCAAGCTCGAGAGAGCTAATGGAATTGCGGTTACAGATGATCTGAATACGCTTTATGAAATCAAAGGAAAGCCGCTGTCCATTGAACAAGATCCCTTGTTTAAACATGAGAGAATTCTTGTTTATGAAGACTGTAAAGTCGGTCTCTACGAACAATTTATTCAATACGTTGTAATTTTGCCCGAAACCGGCACATTCGAGCTGGACGGCAAGACGCTCCCGATGCAAACGGATCAGCTGAGAGAGGCGTTGGGCCAGCCTGATTGGGTAGCAGAGGATGGCTTGGTATACCGCAGCGGCAATAATGTATTGAAGCTGTTCATTCAACCAGGAACGGGGGAACTGACATCCGTACACTATTTCCACGCGATGAGCATATGATCGAATTGGACTTGAAGGCCCGCTCAGGCCTTTAAGTTTTTATTTTTTACAGAGGTATTTGATCATAAAAAAACGTACAGGCTTTGGCCATGTACGTTTGTTTCTGGGTGTAGTTATCTCGTTCATCAGAACATCGGAAATACGAACCGGACCAGGAAGTAAAGGAATCCGAAAAAGATGAGGATGTAGGCTGCATACTTAATGAAAGTGGAAGCGACCATCCCGGAATCCATCTTTTTCTCCACACTTCTCTTTTCGACATCAACGTTTTTCATTTGATCCATACCTTATCACTCCTTTAGGAATCAGAGTAGTTTCGGCGCCGTCATCCTTACCTTCCATTACCCGTCCCAAAACCAGATGAATCAACCTCATGAATGTCCGTGAAATATGGTTGGGAATCTGGTATTCTATTTTTAGATGAGTTCTATATACGACCAGAGGAGTGGATACGTTGAGGATGGATGCCAAAAAATTTCAAGTTGAGGTGCTGGCCAGTACTGAAGCGAATGTCCTTTTTCTATCGGGTGAGCTCGACCTTGGAACGGTGAACGAATTTCGTATGGCGGTGGAACCCTTGGCAGCAAACCACAGCGTGCCGCTTAAGGTGAATTTACGGGAATTAAGCTACATTGACAGCACGGGCATCGGAATTTTTGTTGCGGTATTGAAAATCAGGAAAGAGAAAGGAGGGGCGCTCATCATACAGGACGTACCCGCCAAAATCAAAAGGCTGTTCGATATGACCGGTCTATCCAAATTTCTGACTATAGAGAGTGAAGCCGTATGAAGGGGAGTGCAGGACTGTTAGAGAAGGAAGTCATACTGAGGGTACCCCTGCATCCCGATGAATTGGATACGGTTCGGCTAACGCTTTATGGAGTTGCGGTAAGGATGGGATTTACCTATGAATCGATTGAGGATTTGAAGGTGGCGGTTACGGAAGCGTGCAACCATATCCTGGTGCAGCATGGCCATAACGCCATCGGAGCTGCTTGTCTGCAGCTCGTGTTTACTATTCGCCCCCAAGAGCTCGTCGTTCATATCGATTCGGAGGGATTAGCTGTGAGCTTCGGAGAACAGACGGATTGGAAGGGGCCTGCAGAAGGTGATGCGGACAGCTTAAATGCACTTGAAAGCGCCCCGCTCGGGCTGTATCTGATGCAAGCGTTGGTAGACGAGGTAACCTTGGTGCCAGCCGAAGGAGAGGGTTCTGACCGGATCGTGCTGGTCAAGCAGTTGGAGCAAAACAGTTGAGAAGTATAAAAAGGTGCGGTGTTAAGTTCGGGTTTCCCGGCAGCGCGGCGCCTTTTTCGTTTAATTGCCGCGGACGTTCGAATCGAAGGCCAGCTCACAGCCGTCAGTTCAAGAAAAGCCCGCCGTATCTCCTGTGGCATCGGCAGGCTAGGGAGGAAGTCCGCTCGTACTGTAATCTGGTTGTCTGTATCTTGCTGATATTAGAGAGCTCTGGCAGGCTTCAGCGTTTGCCGGGATCGTAAGGCTCGCCGAGGGCAGCCGGCGGGTAAGCGCGCCCTACAGCGCCTGCGAGCACGAGAATGGTCAATATGTAGGGCAGCATATAGAGAAATTCCATCGGAATGGATTTGGCCCAATCGAACAGCTGGACAAAGTTTTTGATCGCTTGGGCGAAGCCGAAGAAGAGGGCTGCAGCCAAGGCGCCGAAGGGATGCCATTTGCCGAAAATCATAGCCGCCAGAGCAATGAAGCCTTGGCCGGATATGGTATTGTGCGAGAAGCTGCTGGTCGTCGTCAGTGTGATCGTCGCTCCTCCGAGTCCGGCCAGCGCCCCGCTGAGCAGCACGCAGATGTAGCGAATCCTCGAGACGTTCACGCCGAGCGTGTCTGCCGCGCCCGGGTGCTCGCCGACCGCGCGAAGCCGAAGCCCGAACGGAGTCTTGAACAACACGTACCATATGATGACAACCAGCACGAGGGCAAGGTATGTGGTTGGGTAAGCGTAGAACACGGCATAGCCCAGCAGCGGGATCGCCGAAAGCAGAGGGACGGCCACCTTGTGAAATACGGCGTTCAAGGTTTCTGTTTGGCCGGAGCCCGCGAACAACATTTTTACAAGGTACACCGTAAAACCGGCTGCGAGAAAGTTAATCACCACGCCGCTGACGACTTGATTGGCTTTGAAGGTGATGGACGCCACAGCATGGATGACAGAGACCAGCAAGCCAAAGACCAGCGCGCCGAGCAGGCCAAGCCAAGGCGCCAAGCTGTAGAAACCGGCTTGTTCGGTATAGTAGGCTGTCACTGCTGAAGCGAAAGCCCCCGAGACCATAAGCCCTTCCAACCCGATGTTGACGACTCCGGACCGTTCGGAAAATATACCGCCCATGGCTGTGAAGATCAGTGCTGTCGAAAAAACGAGTGTCGTATGCATCAATTCGCCGAGAATACGTAAGAAATCCATGCCGGTCAGGTCACCTCCCCGGTTTTGCGTTTGTCTCTCAGCGGCTTAAGCACGGAGCGGATCAAGCCGTGTGAAGCAACGAAGAAGATAACCGTTCCGATAATGACGCGAACAATTTCCGGCGGCACATCGGCACCGAAACTCATTCCCGCTGAGCCGTATGTCAGCGTCCCGAATAACGCGGCTGCCAGAACGACGCCGAGCGGATGGTTACCGCCGAGCAGCGCCACCGCAATGCCGTCGAAGCCGTAGCCCGGGGAAGCAGCTGCTATCACTTGATAGTGGAAGACGCCGAGAATTTCGAAAACGCCGGCAAGCCCTGCGAACATACCGCCGATGAACATCGCTTTGACGATGTTCGCATTCACGCTCATGCCGGCGTATTCCGCGGCATAAGGACTGTGGCCGACGGCGCGCAGCTCGTAGCCTTGACGGGTCTTCCACAGAATGATATAGAATGCCACGGCGGCCAGAATAACGATCAGGATGCCCCAATGAAGCCGGGCATTGCCGAATATTTCGCTCAAGGCGCGCAGGCTGACCATTGCCGATTCCCGGATCAGATGAGAGCGCTGTTGACCGGGCTGCAGTAAATACCGGCTTATGATATAGTTGGCGAGATACAGAGCGATCCAGTTCAGCATAATCGTGGTGATCACTTCGTTAACCCCGCGCTTCGCTTTCAAATATCCCGCTATCCCTCCCCATAGTCCTCCAAGCACAGCTCCCGCGAGGATGGCGAGCGGCGCATGCAGCCAGAAAGGCAGGTCCAGCTTAACACCTACCAAGGTCGCGCCTGTCATCCCCATGATGAATTGACCTTCACCGCCAATGTTGAACAGACCGGTACGAAAAGCAAAGGCCACAGACAATCCTGTGAAAATAAGCGGCGTAATTTCGCGGACGGTTTCACCGATGCTGTATGGGTCGCCTATGACTTTTTCGACTAGTGAAGTGTAAGCAGTGATAGGATTGTAGCCCCCGGTGAGCATAATCAATGCGCCGACGAGCAGTCCGAGGACAATCGCAACAAGGGGGACAAGAGCTGAATCTTTGGTCATGATACGGATGACATTAGCCACCATCTTCACCTCCGGAAGATGGGGAGGACGCCGCTCCGACGGCTGATCTGCCGGAGCCGGACATCATGAGACCGAGCTCCCTGTCGGATGTCTCTTCAGGATCAACCTCGCCGACGATGCGGCCTTCATAGATGACTGCGATGCGGTCGGATAAGGCGAGAATTTCATCCAGCTCCAGTGAAATAAGCAGCACGGCTTTGCCTTGATCACGCTGCTCCAGCAGCCGCTTGTGGATGAATTCGATCGCCCCGACATCCAGCCCGCGCGTAGGCTGAGCTGCAATCAGCAGCTCCGGGTCCTGATCCACCTCCCGGGCAATGATAGCCTTTTGCTGATTGCCTCCCGACAGCGCTCGAGCCGGCGTATGCGTGTCCGGCGTTCGTACGTCGAACTCTGCAATTAAGCGCTGCGCTTGTTTATCGATCGCCCCGTAGTCGAGAAAGCCTCCGCGATTATAGGCGGAGGTGTAGTACGTCTTCAGAACCATATTTTCACTCATGGAGAAATCAAGCACCAGCCCCCGTTTGTGACGATCTTCCGGGATATGCGCAACGCCGCTTTCCGAAATCTGCCGGGGGGATTTATTCGCGATATTGCTGCCATGGAGCAGAATTCGGCCGCTGTCCACGGTGCGAAGCCCAGATAGCGCCTCGATCAGCTCGCTTTGTCCGTTACCGTCCACACCGGCGAGTCCGAGAATTTCACCGGTGCGAACCTCCAGGGAAAGTCCGCTGAGCACAGGCAGACCGTTCGAGCCTGTCGCCGTCACATTCTGCACGGAGAGCACCGGGGCACCCGGAGCCGAAGGCTTCTTATCCGGCCGGAAAGAAACCTGACGGCCGACCATTTTGGCGGCTAACTCGTCCGGATTGGTCTCCTTCACGGTGAGCGTATCCATGACTTTGCCTCGACGTATGACCGTCACGCGGTCTGCGATCGTCATAATCTCCTTCAGCTTATGCGTAATGAGAATGATCGATTTGTTCTCCGCCACAAGCCTGCGCATGATGTCCATCAGCTCTTGGATCTCCTGCGGCGTCAGTACGGCCGTCGGCTCGTCGAAGATCAAGATGTCGGCTCCGCGGTACAGCGTCTTCACAATTTCCACACGCTGCTGCATGCCGACGGAGATATCCTGAACACGTGCCCGGGGATCGACGCGAAAGCCGTATCGCTCTGATAGCCTCGCAACCTCCTGTTCTGCCTCACGATAGTGGATCCTGAGACGCTGCCTCGGTTCAAGGCCGAGGATAATGTTTTCCGTTACGGTAAAAGGCTGTACGAGCTTGAAGTGCTGGTGTACCATACCCAGACCGAGGCGGATCGCCGTCTTAGGATTAGCGATGGTCACGCGCTCCCCGTTTACAGCAATATTGCCCTCATCGGGCTGATAGAGCCCGAACAAAATGTTCATCAGCGTTGATTTTCCGGCTCCGTTCTCTCCAAGCAGTGCGAGAATCTCCCCTTGACGCAGCGTAAGGCTGATGTCATCGTTAGCTACAATGCCAGGAAAACGTTTGGTGATACCACGCATCTCCACTTTGATGGGATTGCTCATGTTTCCGGTACCTTGATTTCCCCGCTCACGATTTTTTGCTTGTACTCGTCCACCCTCTTCAGCACATCCTCCGGCACGTTCTTGCTCGACGTTTCCGGCAGGCCGACGCCATCATCCTTGAGCCCGAGTACGATTGTTTTGCCGCCTTCAAATGTGCCGCCGATCAGATCGTTGGATACTTGATATACGGCCTGATCGACACGTTTGACCATGGAGGTTAACGTAACGTCATCTCCGAATACAATGGACTGGTCCTGGTCTACGCCGATGACCCATACCTTCTGGCCGTTTTTTACCCGGTCCTTGGCCTCGTTGAACACACCATTGCCGGTTGCGCCCGAGGCATGGAAGATGATATCCGCTCCGTCATTATAGATGGTGGCTGCAGCCGCTTTACCCAGATCTGGCTTGTCGAACACGCCAGTATAGTTAATCGTCACCTTGGCGCTCGGATTCACGGCCCCTACACCCGCTTTGAAACCTGCTTCGAAGCGCTTGATTACAGGAAGCTCCATACCGCCGACAAAACCGACCTTGTTCGTTTTGGTCATCAGCCCGGCCACTACGCCGACCAAGTAGGAGCCCTCATTCTCTGAGAACGTCACGGATATAACATTCGGGGCGTCCACAGTATTGTCAATGATGGCCAGGTGAGCGTTCGGATTTTGTACTGCTACGGTTTTCATGGCATCTCCGATGATGGCCCCGATTCCCCATGTCAGGCTATAGTTGTTCTTGACCATCTGATTCAGGTTCGGAATAAAATCGGCGTCGCTTTTGCTTTGTAAATATTTGACCTTGGCGCCGGTATCCTTCTCCAGCTTCTGCAGCCCTGTCCACGCGCTCTGGTTAAAAGAATTGTCGTTCACACCTCCTACATCCGTGACCATGCCGATATTGACATTTCCGCCTGCTTGCGTACCGCCGCCGGCAGCAGGGGCGTTCCCCGTCGTGCCGCCATCATTGGCGGGTGCCGGATTTTGTCCGCATCCTGCGAGAGTCAGCATGGTAGTCAAAATGCCGATAAAGCAAAGAGATATCCATTTTTTTTTCATATTGATTTATCCTCCTCGAATGGATTCCATTGGGTATCATTCCAGCAGAGGATAGTATTCACCAAGTTTTGTTTCCTTATGACATTTTCCGGAGAAGAGGTCACAAAAAAACCGTACTCCAGCGCAGGTCGCCGAAGTACGGTCTATCTTCAAGTTGCATTAGAAGCACTCATTATTTTATTTACCTAAATGCGCCTTCATCATCCATACGTGCTTCTGCAGCTTAGTACGGAGTTCGTTCAGCATATCGTGGGTACCTTCGTCTTCTTCCTTCTCCGCGACTTCCATGGCTTGACCGGTTTCCTCGATCAGCAGCGAGAAATCGTCACACAGGCTTTGTACCATGTCATCCGCCGATTTGAGCGGAGCGTGCTCTTTCACGGACGCCAGTTCCGTAATCTCCTTGGTCGTGGATACAGGGGTGCCTCCTAAGGCAAGCAGCCTCTCAGCGAGCTCATCCATTGTTAGCGCAGCTTCATTATATAGCTCCTCGAATTTGGCGTGGAGCGGATAAAAATTCGGTCCTTTCACGAACCAATGATGTTGGTGAATCTTTATATCAAGAACCGCCCAGTTGGCAACCTGTTGATTGATCAGAGCCTGCAGGTCCTTGCCTTTTTTTTCTTGTTTCGTTTCCTTTGCTTCTCTTTCCATTACCTTAGCCATAGATCATACCTCCTGGATTCGTATATTCGGTTTCGTACGGACAGCCTGGTTTTTTCGTTCGAACTGCCTCCGGAACGGCAAAACCCGGTTGCCCGTGCCTGCCTGTCTATCCTTAACCTTAGGCCCGTGATTTGAAACAAGCAGATCCTTAAGGCGCGCAACGTTTCAAGCAGGCAGTGAAAGGGTAAAAAAGTACAATCAACCATTAAATATGAATGAGAGAGGGATGAATGCCATATGGATAACATGATTATTACAATTAGTGTAGCGGTTGCTGCTGGGGCTTTTGTTGCTTTGGTTATTTTTATTATTATGACGCTTCGCTCCGTGTCGGAGCTGCTGGTCCAGACGAATACAACGATTCAAGAGATTCAAGGGCAAATCCAGGGCATCAGCACTGAAGCTGCCGAGCTGCTGCGTCATACGAACGAGGTGACGATGGATGTGCGCAATAAGCTGCATTCGATCGACCCGGTTGTTTACTCCGTGAAGAATATTGGCGATGCTGTTCAGGAGGTGACGTCTTCCTTGAAGCAGGCTTCAGCTACCGTAGCCGATCAGATTGATATGAAGGTGGCCAAAGATAACCCGCGGGGCAGCGATGCTGTCGTTCGAATCATGCAGGCACTGCCTGTTGTGCTCGATTTATGGAACTCATTCCGAAACCGAAAGAAGAAGCTGTCGCCCCAGGAGGGCTAGCTTTTAACTCATTATTGAGCGGGACAACTCCTATATCAGGAGTTTTTCTTTTTGAAATGGGTCAACAAGCTGTTTCAAAGGGTTGGATCGAGGGTAAGTACATTCAGATAAACAGGTTGCCGCTTGGAATTGGTGACGATGACAAGCTACAGCCGAGGGAGGATTTTCATAGATGAATAGGCCGCAATCGTTTCAGGTAGATATACAAAAAACTGAGAAAGCGAACACCGTTTATTTACAAGGGGAGCTTGACCTATCCAAGGTGGCTGAGCTGCGCACTGCGCTGGACTCTTTTATCGCGGATACCAATCGAAGGCTGGTGTTGAACCTAAAACAGCTGCAATATATTGACAGTACCGGTATTGGTGTGATTGTATCGGTATTAAAAGCGCGTAACGTCCTTGAAGCGCCTTTCACGGTAGACGACATTCCGCCGAAAATTCAAAGATTATTCGATTTAACGGGGATCACTCCGTTCCTGCATGCGGATGAAGCGGGCGAGGCATCAACGGGCAAGACCATAAACGATTTGAAAGGATAGGAGCGACGTATGAAACTTGAAGCCCATGTTGTTTCTTTGACACTTCCTGCTGAGGCTGAATACATAGATTTGGTGCGCTTGACGCTTTACGGGATTAGCTCCAAGCTTGGATTTAGCTACGAAGAAATTGAGGATATGAAGGTGGCGGTAGCGGAAGCTTGCAATAATGCAGTAGTGCATGCTTACGATCCGGGTATCTCTGGACAGATGGAGGTGAGTTTTGAACGCATTGAGGACGGACTGCGGATAATTATCAAGGATCATGGTCCAAGCTTCGACTTTAATGAAAAAGTAAGTCGAGCCGGGTCGCTGCATGAAAAAACGCTGAATGAAATCAACGTGGGCGGACTTGGCATTTATTTAATGCAGGCGCTAATGGACGAGGTAGAAGTGATTACCGGCGTCGGCACCGAGGTCATACTGACCAAGCGAGTCTCCAGGAGCGAGGAAATGGTATGAGAATGAATTCGGAGCGATTTGCAAACACGAGCGCTGAGGAGCTCATCATAATCTATCAACAAACCGGATGTAACGAGACGGCAACGGTCCTGCTTCAGGAGTACGAGCCTATGGTCAAGATGGCAGCAGGCAAAATGTCACGCAATCGCCCCGATCTGTTTGAAGACCTGTTCCAAGTGGGGCAAATGTCCGTGCTTAAGCTGCTGAAGCAGTTTGACTTATCAATGGGCGTTCAATTTGAGGCTTATATGATGAAGAGCGTGATCGGGCATATGAAAAATTATTTGCGCGATAAATCGTGGTACGTTCAAGTGCCTAGGCGTATTAAGGAAAAAGGAAATCAAATCCAGCAGGTGATCGACAGGCTTACCGTTCGACTTGAGCGTTCGCCTAACGTGGACGAAATCGCTTCGGAGATGGAGTTGTCGGTGGAGGAGACAATTGAAATTCTCGCTGGCCGCGATTACTATCACTACGTATCGCTGGATACTCCTTTATCGAGTGATGATAGCGGCTCCACGATCGGAGATGTCATCGGCAGCCCGAGCGACGCCTACGCGCGAGTGGAAACTCGGCTCGCTCTGCAAGAAGCGCTTGTGCGTCTGAAGCCGGAGGAGCAAAAGGTGCTGCAGCTCGCTTATGTGGAAGGCCAATCGCAGCGCACCATCGCGACGCAGCTGGGCGTCTCGCAGATGAGCGTCTCCCGCATCCAAAAGCGCGCACTGGATAAATTAAAGAACTACTTTGAAGAGACTGACAGCGGAAGGCAGAATGCATGAACGCGCCCATCTAACAGGGACGCGTTCTTTTGTTTGTGCAAGCTGACCGGCATGGGAGGCTTGAAGTGCGTACGAGTGGCAGCTAGCGGCCTCTAAACCGTAAAGCGTGCCGCACCGGTCCTTCAGTGACTTTAACGACACAGCGTGCGGCTAAAGATTTACGTACATAGGAAAGTATATCGTGGACATCGTTCTCGTTCGTCGATGGTTCATTCCCACCTGTAGGGGGTAATAACAACTAAGCAAAACAACAATTAACCTAAATCAAAAGGCGGTGGATGTCATGACAGTGAAGCATAAAATCAAATGTAACGGAAGTGAAGTATTGGTTCGCGAGGCAGAGGATAAAACATATCAACTGTCGATTCAAGCAACGAACAATCCACTGGGATTCGGAAATGTACTGGAAACGTTTTCAGATATAGAAACCGCAATAAAAGGAGCGGAGCTGTTTTGCAAGCTTTTGGCGGAAAAGAAAGAGGACGGTTATCATTTGGAGAACGATGAATTCGTCAAAGCGGACTGTGAGAATATTCCGGTAGCGGGATTCTTGCGCGAACGAATGTAGGAGGAAGACTGGAAGGAGCTCATGAGCCGGGGATAATCTCCCCGGTTTTTCTTTTGGATTACGTTCTGCCGGTTCGGTTGCTCTTCCTGCACGTATCTGAAGAAGGATCGTACGAGGCTCCAGAGCCGTTACGATCCAACAACAGTAATAAGGAAATGTACAAAGCAATCTCTATACGCAAGCACAAAATAAAAGGCCGACTTCCACGAGGGAGTCGGCCTTAAGCTTCTCTTTATTAATGGTTTGTGTTGGTAGAGGTTTTAACGGTTTGATCCGCTTGATCCAGCGTTTGGTGAGACGCGCCCGACGCCTTGTCCAACGCCTTATGCGCTTTGGACGCCGCTTCGCCGAGAATCTCTTGAGAGGAGCTGGAAGCACGGTCCAAAGCTTGATGTGACGCTTCCGCTACGCGTTCGGTCACATCATGGGCTTTGTCAACCAACTGAGAGCTCTGTTCTTGAACCCGCTTTGCGGTTTCGGCCGCTTTGTCCTTGCAGGTTGCCATGAACTCAGCGCCTTTGGTTTGCACCGTGTTCATCACATCCATAAGGTCACTTCGCAGCTCGCGTCCGGACTTCGGGGCCATGATCAAGGCGATGATAGCGCCAGCAGCGGCACCAATCACCGTTCCAAGCAGAACATTGTTGCTGCTTCCCGTGTCCGTATTCATTTCCCTATTCGTATTTACAGTTGTCATGATTTCTCACTCCTCTGATCAAATGAAATATAAGTGGCCGCTCGGAGGCGGCCTAAGTTCGCTTTAAGCAGTGCGATTGAAGCCTCGAGCTAACAGTCCAAGCAGGAAGACGAACAACGCTGCACCTATGATGGCAGGTAAGATGGCAAACCCGCCGATGACAGGACCCCAAGAACCGAGCAGTAGAGTACCGATCCAAGCCCCGACAAATCCGGCGATCATTGCCCCGATAATTCCTCCTGGCATCGCTCCTGGTGCAATGGCCGAACCAATTGCTCCAATAATTATGGCCATAACAATCGTGATGATTAAGCTTAACATCTTCTTCACGCTCCCTTTGTAGGTTTGTCTTGCTTGCTTCTTCTTACCCTGGACAAACTGAAGTGAAACTCGCAAACTATTTTTCCGGATGAGGGAACCTTTCCTTTTATTCTTCGTCCCACTCATCGTGAGGTGAACCCGGGTACCTATTGGCTGCGGCTAATCATGTAATCAACGTCAGGGGTCTGAACACAAAAAAAAGAGGCAGGCTAACATTCTCTACCTGTAGAGAGTTAGCCTGCCTCTTTTTTTTTGTGTTATTAGGCTTGAAAAGCTGCATTTACATTTCGGATTTTCTTTCGAAACCTGATTTCGTATTTTTTAGTGGTATCGGTCGTGATAATTTCATCCATCACTTTTTTCATCGTATCCATGCCTTGTATTTCATGCAATGTTTCTTGGATGAATATATCAGGAAAATCATAATGAATGACAAACACGAGTTGATTTTCATGAATATTCCAATAGACAACAAATGGTTTTTTATAGTACAACCACAGATTGGTGCATATTTCTTCCGTGGCTCTTTCAAAGAGTTCAGCCTCTTCTCCTGACATGGCCATTCTGCTGGCTACTGTGTTTGAAAGTGAGGCGGCTTTTTTTGCGGAAGCTATACTTATAATCTTTTCACTGCGGCTCGATATGCCATCGGCAAGGTTTTTCTTGCGAAGTTCAAGCTCTGCCGCAACCCAATTGCTCAGGTTATTGAGAATCACCTGCTGCTCGAAGCTGAATTCCCGCGGGTTACTATCAATAATGCAAAGGGACCCTAGTATATTTCCTTGCTTGGTAACGATCGGAGCGCCTGCATAAAAAAGCAGGTTATACTCTTCAACGAGCGGGTTTTTGGAGAACCATGGATGAGTACGTGCATCGTTAACCACGACGATGTTTTTAGTGGCCACAACGTATTGGCAAAAAGATAATTTTCTTTCCGTTGAGCGTGATGGTTCCAAGTCTTCAGGCAAACCAATGCATGATTTAAACCATTGGCGATCATCGGTCACGAATGATATTAAACATGTGGGCACATGAAATATTTTGCTCACGGTATAAGTAATACGATCAAAGGCTTCCTCGAAATCGGTATCTACAATTTGCAAATCCTTCATTTCCTGAAGACGATTTGCTTCATCCTCCATCGAAGAAAAAACGAGTCCATCGTGATTGGATATCATTGACTTGTGTGAAGCTCCTCTCGGACAACATGGGAATGACTGAAAATCCCAAGGTTATGAATAGTTCTAGTATAGAATACTAGGTTTTTTTTGTAACCGCAAAAACATTGCGATCCCCCCGCAAAAAACGTGCGTGCTTTTGCAGCCGACGATCCGGAGTGGCTCCTCATTTTTGCGTTTTCACGTAAATCATTTTCGCTACCTGGAGCTATGTTCTGCTATTTGAATAGATTCCCATGGAGTTTGCCGGCGGCTACCTCTCAAAGTCTGGCACAATCAGCGGAAGATCTGAACGTATCGGTTTCGGTCTTTAAAATCACTGAAACCTTATTTTGCAAATGTTTTGCGGTAATGAATATTCATGGCGATAATGACCGGTACGAGTACAAGGGTCGGCACGAACCACACGATCGGAGATACGGAGCTGAGGTTCAGCAAACGCGGCGCCCCGAAGACGGTAAACGCGGTGATGGTTGCGATGCAGCAGCCCATCATACCGCTGATATGCTCAAACCACCAATGCATCCGCTGCTTCGGGCGACGCAGCCAGTAGGCGAGCTGAGTCGAACCGAGGAAGATGCCGACGATCGGAAAATAAGCAAGTAGAGGAAAGCCTAAATAAAAACCATATGCGCTGATTCCGATGCCGGACAATAACAAAAGGGCGGGGAGCGCAATCTCGAGCGGATGCCGGTGGGCATCTGCTCTCCGTTTGAAGCGAAGCACCCGAAGTCCGTACCATGCGGTAGCCGCACTGAGGATGGCGATGAAGATTAAGAACCAGGCGAACGAGATCGATTCCGTATTCCGCTCCGGATCGAAGACGATGCGCCAAACCCCCATATACGAAGCGCTCACTGCCACTGTTCCCATTGCGCCGACATAAATCCAGCCGAACCGGACGTGCGCCTTACCGCCTTTGGGAGTAACGATCGGGACCCAAAAAATAGCCAGCGCCGTAAAGCCGGCCAGCACGTGCAGGAATTTAACTATGGTGAATAATAGCATGGTGAAGTCACTCCGTTTCTTAAACCCATATGGATAAATTTAGTATACAACAATCGAAAAAGAGCGTCATGTAAAAGTAGTCGATTGGAAAAGAAAATGTCCCGAATACAAAACGTGACGAAGCTGATTGGGAGACAAAACCCGATATTTTAGCCAATAAAAAAAGATCGGCCCTTGGGAACCGATCTTTTTTTATATCCAGCTGGGTTATGTCTGGGCTTGCATTGTGCTCCCGCCGAGGCCGGCACCGCCGCGCATGCGCTGCTTGAACTCCTTCGGAGAGCAGTGGTTATGGCGCTTGAACAGCTTGTAGAACTGTGCCATATTCGGGATGCCGACCTCGAAGCCAACCTCCATGATGCTGAGATCGCGGGTCAGCAGCAAGCGCTCGGCCTTTTTGACGCGCTTGTAGTTGACGTAATCGACGAATGACAGACCCATCGCCTTCTTGAAATATTTGATGAAATAATGGTAGCTCAGATTCAGCAGGCTGCAAACATCCTCCACGGCGATCTTCTCGCCAAGATGACGGTCAACGTAATCGAGCGCCGGCCGCAGACGCATCAGCTCGCTTTCATCAGAGCCGCGAAGCATGCCGCGGGTGTCGCTGCGCATCATCAAGAGCATCAGCCGCTTGATGGCCGAGCTGATGGCCATTTCGTATCCCCGCTGCCGGGTCTGCGATTCATCGAAGATGTCCGTTATGAAGGAGAACGTCTCCCGTCGGGCGGCTTCATTCTCCTGGAAGATATAATTCATCGTCCCCAGCGGCTGCGTCAGCTCTGAGAAGCAGTGTAAATAAGGCATCGTGCTCTGATCGAAGTGCTGGGACAAATCGACCTGGAATACGACATAACGAAGCTCCTCAGCGCTGTTCTTATGCGTGCGATGCAGCTGCGAAGAGCCGAGCAGCAGTACGTCTCCAGGACCGAGGAGGTAGTAGTCGTGTTTGGTTTGAATGCCGAGATGCCCTTCCGTCACGGCAAGAAACTCGACCTCTTTATGATAATGCCAAGGCCACGTCTCGGGTATGCCGAAAAAAGGGGATCCGACGTGAATCTCCCATATTTTTAAGAACAGCAGAGGGTTCTGGTATATGACCTCTTCGTTAATCGCATCGATATTTATGGCTTCCCTGCTCATTGTTTCCCTATTCAGTTCGACGGCAGCTTCCATAGGACAGAATGCGCACCTCACTTTTTCCATACATTGGATAAACCATTTTTGAATAGCTGTGGACTTATATCTCTAAGCCTCATCAGCATTCAGTATAGCACGAAACGAGGCATGATGGCACTTTTGCATAAGGATGAAACAAGATTGAGCATATCTTTTGAGCCATTGAATCACTATACTAGGTAGTAATGAAACACACTAAGCTTTGGGGGGGGGACACCACCATGAGTCAAAAGCTGAAAGTTACCGTTTGGAACGAATTCCGTCATGAATTAGAGAACGAAGAAGTACGCGCCATCTATCCGGAGGGCATTCATAAAGCAATCGGCGAAGGTCTGGGAACGGATGTTGAAATCTCCTTCGCGACGTTGGATGAGCCGGAGCACGGCTTAACCGAGGAGAGGCTGAACCACACAGATGTCCTCATTTGGTGGGGACACAAAGCGCACGACGATGTCCAAGACGCCATTGTCGATCGCGTCCATCAGCGGGTGCTGCACGGTATGGGGCTGATTGTACTGCACTCGGGTCATTTCTCGAAGGTGTTCAAAAAGCTGATGGGCACCTCCTGCGATCTCAAGTGGCGCGAGGCCGGCGAGAAAGAGCGCATTTGGGTCGTTTCTCCGGGACATCCGATCGTGGAAGGCATCGGAGAATATTTTGAGCTGCCGGAAGAGGAAATGTACGGCGAGCACTTCGATATTCCGCAACCTGAAGAGCTGATCCTGATGAGCTGGTTCGAAGGCGGCGAAGTATTCCGCAGCGGCTGCACGTACTCCCGCGGCCAAGGCAAAATCTTCTACTTCCGTCCGGGTCACGAAACGTATCCGACCTATTACAACGAGCAGGTGCGCCGCGTGATCCGCAACGGCGTGCAGTGGGCCGCCCCGACGACCCGCGAATATCCAAAATACGGCAACCATAAGCCTTTGGAGACGATCAAAGAAAAGAGCAAGGTATAATACACCAAATGGAGAGTCCGGGGGAAATGTTGTGTACTACATCTCCCTCAATAAGGAATTGAAGCCTCATATATCAACTCGTTATAAAGTCTTGCCCGTTAGCGAGCATCCACTGGATGTTCCTGACGGGCTTTTTGCTTTGTATCCCTGTTAGGACACGGGCGGATGCTTATGGAATACGAGAGATTAATGAAACATACTGATGGAGTATTGGTCTAAAAGTATGTTCTTTTTCTTGATCAATGTGTGCGATTATAAGGATTTCGTTGTGTCATATAGTCATGGTGAATTTATATATTGTGTATTATATAATTATATGGTATATATTATATACAGGAAGTAAAAACCACAAATCGCACTGGAGGGAATGGCATGGCAGGGACGTTAGGCGTTAGTGGGGTGGGACGTATCGGCAGGCTATTGATCAGACGCGCTTTTGAGCGAAGTGAAGACGGGATGGGACTGAGAGCGATCAATTCCGCGTATCCGGCCGGTACCATTGCTCATCTGTTAAAATACGACACTGTACATGGAACGTGGAAAGCGGATGTGCGTGAGGAAGGCGACGAACTGATCATTAACGGACGCCGCATACGAATCGTGTCTGAACGCGACCCTGAAGCGATTCCTTGGAAAGATCTTGGTGTAGATATTGCTATAGATGCAACAGGCAAGTTCAACGACAAAGAGGGCGCAACGAAGCATTTGAACGCCGGCGCGCGCAAAGTCATTATCACCGCACCGGGCAAACGGATGGACTTGACGGTTGTTATGGGAGTCAACGACGATAAGTATGATGCCGAGAAACATACGCTGCTGTCCGCCGCATCCTGCACGACCAACTGTGTGGCTCCCGTACTGCATGTGCTGGATTCAGCGTTTCAGGTGAAGAGTGGCTGGATGACGACGGTTCATTCATATACGAACGACCAGAAGCATATGGATAATCCGCATAGTGATTTACGTCGGGCTCGCGCCTGCACGCAATCGATCATCCCCACCAGTACGGGTGTTGGCAAAGCGCTTGTCGATGTGCTTCCGCACTTGGCGCCGCTCGTCAACGGTATTGCTGTTCGGGTCCCGACACCGGATGTGTCGCTCGTCGATCTCACCGTACAAGTGAATCGCCCGGTTGATATCCATGAGGTACAACAGGCCTTCATCAAAGCGGCTGAAGGACCGATGGGGCCGATTCTGGGATACAGCGACGAACCGCTTGTCTCCACCGATTTCATCGGATGCGATAAGTCCGCCGTCATCGACGGGCAATCGATCATGACGGCATCAGATCAAATTAAAGTGCTCGCTTGGTACGATAATGAATGGGGCTATGCGAGCCGGGTTATGGATTTGGCTTCTACTGTTTCTGAATCTATGAATAAGGAGCGTGTTGAATCGTGGAAAGAAGCTTTAGTGTAAACGAACTGCATCTCGGAACGATTCTTTGTAAGCATTGCCAACAAATCATAGGAACGCAGGAAACTCGTAAAGTTACGGTGTATTATAGTGAATGTCAATCCGACAATTGTGTAAGCCAGGGGCTATCATCTACCGCTTCACAGCCCATTACGCCTACAGTGAAAGCTGCAATTATATAATTCTACGGGCTGTTATTCATGCCGGAAGGGAGCACTTCTCCCCCAGCGTGCATGACGGCTTTTATTTGTATAGCCTCATGATTTTGAAGCAATAGGCAGTTCGATGCAATCGGTCTGCCCGCATGGGTTCCAACCTCCTGTCTAACCTTTTTTTATTCTACCCACCTCACTCCTTTGTTGTTAAAATAGTAGTTGGAGTGTCATAGAAAAAAGACCGGATGGCCGTGTACATGCACGGTGAACCATCCGGTCTTTTTTCTATCTGCGGGTACGCCTTTGGCCGCGTACGGAGCCTTTGCGCTTGCGCCGTCTTCTACGGCCTGGAGAGACGAGGCCTTCGCTGGCATCGTCTGATTTCTTTTTCCCAAAGGCGCCCATCAGCAGCTTGAGCATTGGAGCCATCTGATTGACGCTCTGCACCATCTTTTGCATTTTGCCGAAGGTATCTACAATCCCTTCTACGCCGCCAAGACGGTCCACAATACCTTTCAGCTGGCCGATGTTAATACCGCTGCCGGTGCTTGCCGCACTACTGCCTCCCCCGCCAAACAATGTAGAGAGGCCGCCCCCTGATCCAGAGGCGGGCTCTGGGGTAATAGGTGACTGAACGGGAAACTGGCTTTGGCCTAGCCCAGGGTAACCTGTATAATCTGGATAGGTGCCGGGATAACCGGCGCCCTGCGCAAGGCTTCTCGTGTGTACGGGATGGGATGGGCGATGCGACTTATGCATATGGGGGATTATACCCCGGTTTCCAATTACTTGTCTTTGGTAACTCATGGCTTCACAACCCTCTTTGTTCATAGTAATGTCGCACAATTCGTCTGGCCGGACTTTTACCTATCGTCGGTTTCCTAGTATACTGTATGTAATAGGCGAATGGTTGGATTGGACTCCTGTCATGGTCCTGATGATTTTTGCCTATCGACAGTTTAGTCCACTACCGCATAAAAATAGTAACGTTTTGCTAATCTAAAGGGAGGATATCGTTCCCTGTACGTCGAATACAAGAAATAAGAGTCCACAGGAATCGAAGCAGAACATCAAGGGGTTGAATAAAGCAATGCAATTGAAAAAATTAAACGATAAAGCGATCGACCAACTATTCGAGGCGGTTTTGACACTTAAGGATATAGAAGAATGCTATGTGTTTTTTGACGATTTGTGTACGGTGAACGAGATTCAATCACTATCCCAACGGCTTGAAGTAGCGCGAATGCTGCGCAAAGGCAACACGTATAATCAGATCGAAGCGGAAACCGGAGCCAGCACGGCGACCATCTCCCGGGTGAAGCGATGCCTCAATTACGGCAATGACGGTTACAAAATGACGCTGGAGCGGCTTGGGCGTTAATTCGAGGGGGACCCCTCCAATATCTCGAACTCATCTGGGTTGACGAGCGGAAAAGCTTAAACTATCGGTACGGAGAATAGGCTCCAAGTTGAACGAATGAGCGCACGAATCCTTCTCGCCCGGTGGGCCCGAGCAGGATTTTTCTTGTTAATGAAAGATGCGTATGGATCGGTAATCGTGCATAGCGACGGCGGAGTGCGCGTATCTTTTTGGCAAGGAGGGATAGGGTTTGGTAAAATACGGGATATTAGTCATAAGCCACGGTTCCCGGAGCGGGGACTGGGTTCGGCTTGTCGATGAAGCGGTTGAGGCTGTCCGCGTGCCGGAAGGCGTACCGGTATACTCTTCCTTTCTTGAAATCGTGGAAGGGCGGCTCATTCAGGACGGCATCACGCATCTGGAGTCGCTCGGCGTTACGGACATTATCGTGGTTCCGCTGTTCGTATCCTCCGGCAGTACGCATATCGATGAGATCAGCTATGCGCTCGGGGTTAAGGACAAGCCGCTGCTGCCGACGGACTTGGAGCCGTTCGCGATTCGCGCGCGGATCCATTTTACATCGCCTATCGATGATGATCCGATTATTGCGGATATCATTTATGCTAAAATCAAAGCATTATCACGTGACCCGCAAAAGGAAATTCTGCTGCTTGTCGGGCACGGGAGTATCGAGAAAGGGTTTCATCTGCTTTGGCGCAGAGGGATGGAGAAGCTGGCGATGCGGCTTCAGGCGCTGGGAGGTTTCGATGAAGCGGAAGTGGCGATGCTGCTCCCGGACCAAATTTCACGCAAAATGAAATGGTGGCTAGACCGCAAGCCTGAGCATACGGTGATTGTAGCGCCGCTTTTTCTAAGCGCGGGCTATTTTACCGGGGAGGTCATTCCGGAACGCTTGAGCGGATACGAGTACAGATACAACGGGGAAGCGCTGCTGCCGCATCCGGGGATTTCGCGATGGATCGAGCGTCAGGTAGAGCCTTATATACATGGTATTGCAGTGGAAATCATGACACGGTTTGATTCTGAAGTGAACAGGTGAGAGAGAAATGACGGGACAGACCAAACGGGCAAGGCTGATCTATAATCCTTCCTCCGGCCGTGAGGAAATGAAGAAGCGGCTTCCAGAGATTCTTCAGCGATTGGAGCGGGGGGGACTGGAGACCAGCACCCATGCGACAACGGGACAAGGCGATGCTACGCTGGCGGCCGCCGATGCGGTTAAACGGGGATTTGATATCATCATCGCGGCAGGCGGGGACGGCACGCTGTATGAGGTCATCAATGGGATGGCGGAGAAGGACTACCGGCCTCAGCTCGGGATATTGCCTCTGGGGACGACGAACGATTTTGCCCGGGCGCTGAACATTCCGCGCAGCTGGGATGGCGCGGTGGATGTTATCCTGCGCCAGTACACGCGCGTCATCGATGTGGGCAAGGTGAACCAGCGATATTTCATCAATATTGCCGGCGGCGGATCCCTGACGGAGCTGACCTACGAAGTACCGAGCAAACTGAAGACAATGATCGGCCAGCTGGCCTATTATATGAAAGGGCTCGAGAAGCTGCCGCGGCTGCGGCCGATCGAGCTGTACATCAAGACCGCGGAGGTCGAGCTGCACGAGGAAGTGATGCTGTTCCTCATCTCCAACAGCAACTCGGTCGGCGGGTTTGAGCGCCTGGCGCCGGACGCTTCGCTCAACGATGGCTTGTTCGATGTGCTGATCCTGCGCAAGTGCAACCTTGCGGAGTTCATCCGCGTCGTCTCCTTGGCGCTGCGCGGCGAGCATATCGCCG
This sequence comes from Paenibacillus sp. PvR098, assembly GCF_017833255.1. Taxonomy (NCBI): domain Bacteria; kingdom Bacillati; phylum Bacillota; class Bacilli; order Caryophanales; family Paenibacillaceae; genus Paenibacillus; species Paenibacillus sp. PvR098. The sequence continues at coordinate 2,563,524 of NZ_JAFIBU010000001.1, read as the reverse complement.
ATCCGAACGTCATTTATTTGCAGACGCGGCAAATTCAAGTCACGTCACCCGATTATGTGCAGATGAACCTCGACGGGGAATTTGGCGGCACACTGCCGTGTGTGTTTACGAATCTGACACAGCACCTGCACATCTTCGTGGACGAGACGGGCCAGTCCACCTATAAGACGCACCCGCTGCAAATTAAGCTACCTTGGAAGCAAAAGCCTGAAGCAGATGGGCATAAAGAGGAAGAACATTAATCACTCGGCGGAAGCCAGCGCTGGTTAGAGCAGCTTACGGCATGAACGATAGAAGAAACGAATCTGTGAGGTTGAACATGACAAGGAAGAGAACACAACGCTTGGAACGGGAGCAGTCTCCTGTAGATGTGCCGGTGGAAAAGAACGGAGAATACATCGCCGACGTGGTCGGCATCGGGCACGACGGGGAAGGGGTAGGCCGTGTGGACGGCTTTACCCTTTTTATTCATGGCGCCCTGCCGGGTGAGAAGGTTCGGGTCAAGGTGCTGAAGGTTAAGAAGCAGTACGGCTACGCCAAGCTGCTTGAGATCCTGGAGGCGAGCCCCGACCGCATCGACGCGCCGTGTCCAATCTACAAGCAGTGCGGCGGCTGCCAGCTCCAGCATTTGAGCTACGAGGCGCAGATGCGGTGGAAGCGGCAGCTGGTCATCGATAACCTGACGCGGATCGGCAAGCTGCAGGTCGGCGGGGAGCAGGAAGAGGGTGTGGTGATCAAGCCCACCCTCGGCATGTCCGACCCGTGGCGCTACCGCAACAAAGCGCAGGTGCCTATCGGCTTAGCCAGCATGGAGGGAGGCCTAGTCGGAGGCTTCTACGCCCAAGGAAGCCATCGCATCATCGACATGGAGGCTTGTCTCATTCAGCACGAGAACAATGATACGGTGGTCGCCAACGTCAAACGCATTGCCCGCCAGCTCGGCATCCGTCCCTACGACGAGGAGAGCGGCAAAGGCCTGCTGCGGCATGTTATCGCCCGCTACGGCTTCAATACGGGCGAGATCATGGTCGTCCTGGTGACGAACGGCAAGGATATCAGCCGCGCGGACGAGCTCGTCGGCTTGATCCGCGAAGAGATCCCGGGTGTTCGCAGTATTTGTCAGAATGTGAATGTAGATCGGACAAACGTGATTTTCGGTGATGTGACGAAGGTGCTATGGGGCAACGATGTGATTTATGATACTATAGGAGATATACGTTTTGCCATCTCCGCCCGCTCGTTCTACCAAGTCAACCCGGTACAGACGGAAGTGCTGTACGGGAAAGCACTGGAGTACGCGCAGCTAAGCGGTGAGGAAGTCGTAATCGATGCGTACTGCGGCATCGGCACGATTTCGCTTTTCCTGGCGCAGCGCGCGGGCAAGGTATATGGCGTCGAGATCGTCCCCGAGGCGATCGAGGATGCGCGGCGCAATGCGCTGCTGAACGGCGTGCGGAATGCGGTCTTTGAGGTGGGCGCGGCGGAAGAGGTTATCCCCGCGTGGAAGCAGCAGGGCGTGACGCCCGACGTCATCGTCGTCGACCCGCCGCGCAAAGGCTGCGACGCCGCGCTGCTGGAGACGATCGTTGCGATGCAGCCGGAGCGAGTGGTGTACGTGTCGTGCAATCCGTCGACGCTAGCACGCGACTTACGCGTGTTGGAGGATGGAGGGTACCGTACGGTGGAAGTGCAGCCGGTGGATATGTTTCCGCACACGGTGCACGTAGAGTGCTGTGTGCTGCTAGTTAGAAGTTAAGTACAAATCATAATGGAGTGATGATTTGAGTAAAGCTAAGGGCAAAGGCGGAACAGGCAGGGGAACAGACAAAAAGGGCTGGAACCGATGGCAAGCTAGTGCCAACAGAGCAAAAAGTGCACCGAAACCTTATAAAAGCAAGGGCACTAAAAATCAGGATAGCGCTGGTGCTTCCAGTAATCATAAAGGCGACAAATCATAAATAGAACAGGATGTGATCATTTGGATAAAAGTGAAGTGAATAATGAATTGCCTTCAAATTATGAACAATTAAAAATATCTGCGAATCGAACGTCCAATTGGAGAGAACGTTTAGATGCTGTGGAAGAGTTAGGTCAGTGGAAAAACAAACAAACCATCGATGTACTAACGCATAGAATGAATAACGATGCCGTGTCTAAAGTTCAAGAGGCTGCTTTCCGTAAGCTCAAAGAATTTGGCGAAGATATTCAGCTGCCGCCAAGGAAAAAAGGCGAATTGATTAAAGGAGTTACTAAAATCCTGGTAAGAATTAAGAAAAGCTTGCCGGAAGGTCATTCCTTTGAAGAATTTAAAGAGAAATTAAAAAAGATGAGACTCGATGTATATGATACCTACGAAGGTGAAAAGGGCGCTGACTTTGATCAGTGGCTTGAAAACACATGGGCTTCGCTATCGAGAAGGTAGGCTGGAATGGATAAAATAATTTTAGGGGTGATTTTCTGAGAAAGCAAAAACCAATGCCATTTGACGAACTGCTGAAGGAATTACAAGGCCAGAAAACGATTCAAGAAGATCCAAATCATATTTCATTAGACAAGTTGTTTAATGAATCGTTCATGAGTAAGCATTCCAGCTTTAAGAGTTTTGGAGAGTTTTTAGAGAAAGGCAACTTTCAAGCGGATACACATGAAGAGATCAATAACATTCCTGATGAGCTCTTTGATCGACATGTTGCAAGAGAGACGGATTTCACTGATTGGAAATCCATGCTGGATACAGCGACTAAGGAATATACCGGTAAATCATGAGCATAGGAATGAAGCTGAGTTAAGGTTGCTGATTTGGGTGACCTTGGCTTAGGCTGTAATTAGGTGGTTACATTATTTGCTCGGTGCATGGGGAATGCTGTGTTATGTTGCTGTTAATCTTGATATAACATTTACATTCCAAGAGCAGAAATTGCCGCTATTGTTCAGAGACTCCTTCTGAAGTCTGAGTGTTGATTAATCGTCACACCTTGCAATTCTAAGGATATTCTTCAAGCGATCAATGCTTGGAGGATAATGTAAAAAGCACTCAAAGTCATCTCAAAGCCTAAATAGTCGTACTAAAGCCTAAAAAGTCATGTTACGAGCCGAGCGAAATTCAGGGATCCACTCCTGTTTTTCCTCGGCTCATTTCTCTTCTTCATAAGGGTCGCAAGACCCGAAACCCCTTGATAAATCTGGCTTTCCTCCGATTTTTTCTCCGATTATCTTTAGCCCTATACCCAGTCTTTCCCTGTTTTTCTCCCTGCTCTTAGTTCGACTTTAATTGCTTTTTTGACTCCGATTTTCTCGGTCGTAGCCCCTGTTTTTCCCCTATTTGTAGTACGACTTTAATTGCTCGAAGGGATTGGGGATAGGTACGAGGGAGGGCGGGAAAAGCCTTGTGGCTGTAAGGCGGAGCGGCGGTTGGGCAAAGGTGACATGCGTGATACGACTATTTAGGACTTTGACATAGTAGGGAATTCAAAAGTGGTTTTGGAGGCTTAGCGAGTCTGTTTGCATTGGGGTAAGGGAATAGGATTATTCTGTAAACATGAATCTTTAGATTAATTGCCCACATGAGCAGAGCATTAACCCTCGAAACCCTTGTAGACCCAAGCCATTTCCCAACCTAAATCATTTTCAGGAGTTTCCTCCCTCTGCTTTCCCTGTCCTCCGTTAAACTGTTACAGATTTGCGTATTACTTTTCATCGAATCATTCGTCAGTTATTAAAGCTGATGTAACTTGCCTTTGTGACAGTATGGGAAGCAAGGTATAATGGATTCGAAATTTAGGTAAGGAGGATTGAATGATGCATCTTCCAAAAGATTATTTGGATGATCTTTTAGTTCGAATGACATATCATTCTTCTGCAATCGAGAATAATACCATAACGCTTAGTGAAACCATTTCCATCCTACTTCATCGTACAATTCCTGGCAAAGTAACTGTGCGTGAATTTTTTGAAATTGAAAACCATCGGATGGCTTTCTACTATATTGTCGAACATATTGATCAAGAGCTTACGATCACTATGATCCACGATGTTCATTCCCTTCTAATGGATCGGCTTCATCATGAGCGAGGACAATTCAAGTCACAGGAAAATGTGATTGTAGGGGCGGGCTTTCAAACAGTTTCTCCCAAGGAAACGCCTGCCCTCATGTACCAGTGGATTTTAAATCTTAACGATCAGATTCAACGAGCAATATCAACTGACGATATCATTCTTTCGATCTGTTCCAGTCATATAGAATTCGAAAGAATCCATCCGTTTGCGGATGGAAATGGTCGAACAGGACGATTGCTTATGATGCATCTTTTGTTGCGTAATCAAGTTCTGCCACTTGTGATTTTAAGTGATGATAAGAATGAATACATTCAGTTTCTTGAAAAGCAAGATGCAAAAGGATTTTCGGCGTACGCTTTAGCAACTATGGAGAAGGAGCAACAACGATATCAAGCATTTATGAACTCACTTCCAAGAGGGTAACCAAAACTGGACATTAAAGCAGGGTTCTCCGTTTTCTTTCTCGATTGTTCTCCCTAATCAATAATCATGCATGTTTCGTTTATCCAGTTACATTCCTAACTCCATCCAAATTGACAAATAAATCCCTATATATAACAATGGTATAGGGTTGCTTCGCCCCTTATCTCAAAAAGAGTAATCCGTCAACTTGCCAGGGTTGGGGCGGATTACTTCTCTTATTTTATAGGGGGAGTTAAGCGTGGAGATCACTCAAAACGATCTGGACGGATTCTATAAAGCTGTTGATATTCTTGATTCAAATTTGGAACCGACAGAGGCTTCTGTCTTATTAAAGGTCTTTTACTATTACATGAAAAAGGCTTCTTCAACATCAAGTTTCCATTTACCACAAAGCATTCTTGAAAGGCTTGAACAAAGCAATTACTCGGAAGATGATCCAGAGATTTACGAGGAACTCAGTAGAATATGGAGGATTATAGCGGCAATTGCACAGGAATAGTAATAGGTTGGTCAGAGATGTTTAGAGATGGGGACGGGGGTGTCATGTATGGCATTTACTTATTACGAGCATCAAGAAGCCATAGCCAAGAAATTAATTGCACTTATGCGTCAAAGGGGTTGCTCAAGGTTATCGTTGTCTATACTATCAGGGATTCTTCGACCAGCGATTGATCAACTCTTGAATGGTGGCAATAGTAATGTTATAAGGTACAATTCGCAAATTCTACAGATAAATCAGGCGTTCGACTTACCTGCTGATTATTTTCTAAAGAATGAGTGTTCATCTGCTCTTCATGTTCTTACATTACGCACTCCTGAAGCACAAGATTTATTGGACGGTTTGGACAATATTTTAGATATCTATTCGATGTACTTAGTAGGAAGTAGCGACTATTATCAAGACGACGAGAAGTAGTCAAATGAATGTTCGGAGATTCTGTGACTAAGTGTTTCTACGGCGAGTGGGTACGACAACAGCTATTCATCTGATATTAGTCGATTATTGAGAACAATTGAAATAAAGATCGAAGGGATAAAGAGTTAAGATCAAAAGGAGAGTGTGCTAAGATGCAATCTATAAACAATTCAACAGAAAAACGGAAAATAACACGCCTTTCAGACAAGTCCACAACGAAGGCGACTTATGAAGTGAAATCTATGAATGAAAAGCTGTTGAGGCTCGTCAATGAAAGGAAGTACGGGGGTTGGATAGTTCAATAGGCAATATGGTTATAAAAGTAACAATATTACATTTCTGTTGACAGTTCCCTATGCTCGGATTAGTATATATCTACATAACATAAATGAGGAAGGTAATCGGGAATGAATCTGATGTGCAGTGTATCCCAAAACAATTCCAAAAGGATCGAATGAACCACTTAGTCTAATCGGCTGAGTGGTTTTGTTTTTGTTGGAGTTTTGTTAGCAACAATATGATGGAGGTGGACTCGATGAGAATGGTATTAGGCAAGTTGAAGTAGCGGCGGTTTGTACAGAACCTTGTGATTGAGGTAACTGCTGATCTAACTATGCTTACTTTGGGCATTGTGTTTGGCTATTACTTAAAAATGCTGATGTTTTAAGGCTGGAGAAGGGTTCAGACGATTGGAAGCTGGCTGTATGAGGTGAAGATTTGAATGGTTATTGTTTACAAGGTTGGATTAACAGATGAACAGAAGTTGGCTGTTAGAGCTTCTGTGAATGATCTGGAAAATGATGAGTTTGTAATTCTGTGCACAAATAATGAGGCCATTTATGGGAAAATGAAGGCTGGTAGGGTCCTTATCAAGGAGGTACTAAAATACGTTTGAAGTAGAGGGGGAGGGATTATGAGCAAACGATCAATCAAGGACGAGGCCACTTGGGAGTTAGGACAAAGCTACGGCATGACGAAGGCTATGCAAAGATTTATGGATCATTACTTTGACCAGATAAAGGCGGAGTATTTCAAGATGTTGAGAGAGATGAATGATCTGGATCTGGTTGATAAAATGAACGATGTCATATTTTCAACAAGAATAACACGAGATGATTTAGTGTTAATGCTTAAATTGATTGAACATCAGCATATGGAGCAGATGAAGAGAAACCATGAAAGTAATCATACACAACCAGAGGGATAGAAAAATGAATGAAGATGACAAAGGAAATTTGGCAGAAAAATAGAATAAACTCATAATCACATATATCGGCAAATGTTATTTTTGGTAGGTATTCAACTATAGACAGGGGATTTAGCGATGCATGAAATCAGAAAATTAGTACCATTGGATGAAGCTCAATCATTAGATGGAGAAACGTGGGACATAAATACAAGTGACGAACATAAATGGGAGTTGTGGGAGGGTATAGCCTTTGGTCCCGATGGAATTGAGAGGGATAGACTCGCTGTCTGTTTGGTCTACAACATGGGATTGCGACACTTTCTTGAGATATTACCAGCGGAGTCAAAGGGCATACTGAAGGAGCTATTGGGAGCAGATCACACGGGGGGAGTTTGAAATAATTGGACAATACCAGAGGGAAGAGGGAAAGAGAGGGGATTTATCCGCTCTTTTTTCATTTCAAAAACATGCGATGATATAATGAAAGCTAATAATAGACCGATGAAAGGGCAATTCGTATGGAAGATAATTTGGAAGCTATTTCAGAAAAGATAAAGGCAACAATTAGTGAATATGAAAGACTACTTGAGATCATTGGAAATGAACCAGGCACAATTTGTAGAATGCCTAAAACAGAGATATCTCGTTTATATGGAAAGTCATATACAGGAACGCTCAAGAAACTTGGTTTCTTGGAACGGTATGGATTGATAGAAAAAACTACAGGTGGATATGTCAGAACTGAGAAAATATTTATGAGAGATACACCTTTTTCCTTGATACCAAGGATCGTACTGTTACTTAGTGAACGTCCAGAATTATTTAATAGCTACAAACAGCAAGCTGAGGTGCTGTCTGTCTCACTATCGGAGATTCAAACTGCCTGGGGATTCTTGTCTTACTTTTTTGGTTCGGTTAATTCCTTTGCTGGAGAGATGAAAGTGACTGATTTGAGAGGTTGAGATTATGAAATACTTCATAACGGACATTCATGGTGATTATAAAGGGCTGAAGCTGTTAATGGAGCACGCAGGAATCGATTTTTTAAAAGATCAGCTTGTTATTGGCGGGGATATGATTAATAGGGGCAGAGATAGTGCGGGTGTTGTCAAATTTATTAAGGGGTTAGTTCAGAAATATCCAGAAAACGTTTATCCTCTGATTGGAAACCATGAGGAGATGATGAGGGATTTTTTTCATAAAAGGGATAAGCTTTGGTTGAGTCACGGAGGGATGGAAACGCTGAGGGATTTTGAGAGAACATTCTCCAAGGCGGAAATGGATGAGCATATAGAATGGGCATGTAATCTGCCGCTTGTTTTCCAAGATGACGAATTCGTTTACACGCATGCAGGCTTAAATCCCTTTGAGCCACTGGAAAAGCAAAGCAGGGATATATTATGGATGTCGGAGTCAGAATCCTACAGTATCTCGAATGAGACCCTCATGAGCTTAACTCAGGATAAACCAGTTGTCCATGGGCATACTCCTGTCGAGAGAATCTATTTTGATGGGATCAGATTAAACTGCGATTTAGGATCGAATACTTATATAATTCAGGAAGAGCGGGGATTGGGTCTGGTGAACTTGACCGAAATGAACTATCTTGTATATCGGCAATCACAAAAGAAGATAAAGAAGCGGGAGATTGCAAGATTTTAAGTAATGAATAGTGATAAATGAGGAGGATACAGGGTGTCGGATCGTCAAATGGTAAATTATCGAGATGAGATATTAGCGTCTGTACACGAGATTGTGAAAAGGAAAGGGCAAAATGAGTTTGAGGTAAAAGAAGTCATCGACTATATGGTAAGTAAGAATCCGAACTATAACGAATCGACCATTCGGACACATATTGGGTCGAGGTGTTGCGTGAACGCAAATGCTAATCATGCTGTAACGTATAACGACTATGAGCGAATTGGACATGGAGTGTATCGATTGTATGAACCAGCATCCAGGGACATAAGAAAGCTCTACTTCGTTGATGTTAACACCAGAAACAACTACTTGCTGGCTCTGGACGTTCAAGTAGAGGAGAATGACGGGAAGGCACGGGTTAGTTTCTTTGATACGAACAGGGGCAGAGGATTCGAAGGGGAATTGTTGGTTAAAGAAGAGGGCGGATTTGTCTTTTTGACGGAGCAACGACACGTTATGACATTTCGAGTAGCTTCACTGGAGGAGTTCAATATTTTTTGGCGGCGGCAAATTGAAGGCAACGTACCTGACTTTAGGACGAACAAGGAGTTGCATGAGTGGTACTACAAACAATTTGCATAATCAGAGTAGAACGCTGTATTAGCAAGGAGCGTGAGCTGACTTGGTAAATGTAAAAATTTGTGTGGTGTGTGGCTGTACAGATGTTCCGCCTACTGAACTGGAGATTCCAGTGAAGCACAAACACATCATTAGTATTAAGTTATATGGAGCATCCTGTAGAGAATGTGGCGAGGAATATTACGATAAGCAGTCATTGAAGGTAATCGAAGAGCTTGAGAGAGAAGAAATTTGATAATAGACTACGATTAGCATTGTGTAGACATGTTCTTGGGTTGTATGGGTTACACCTGCGTACTTTCCAATAAAGTGCATAAGAATTACATAACATTTATGAACGTGGCGGATGCTTAAGTTATGAAATAGTTGTGAGGATATGTGAACAAGATATGAGGAGATCCACCTGAATTGTGATAAATTACCTCTGTCGATAGTGGTATACGTCTAATGCACATTAATCATAGCTATTGTTGTGCATAACATCTTAATAGCTTTTACATCCCTATAGTAGATTCTATGGTTGATGCTGCCTCGCAGTCAATTGAGTGTCAAAATTTCATTTGGACAAGTATTGTTCCAAAGGGTGCATGTTGTTTATACTTATATGCAAACAAGTGTTCCTTTGTGGAGGGGGCAAAATATGAAATGGAAGAGCTGTGGTCGAAATGAAATATTTCAAAACCAATAAAATCAGAAGCATGCCTCCAGTAAGCAAATGGAGAGCATGCTTTTTTAATACCGTTCGAAGATGAACTGTATTGAAGCAGATCTTTCGTGGAACAATTTTCGGTAAGAAGAATTGAGGTTTCAAAAGTTATTGAACATCGTGATTCTGCTTAAAATATAAAGTTCACAGAACATAGGATTCTCATCACGAGATAAGTAGAAAGGAGCCAATTAACAATGGTAGATGACAAAAAGCAAAGTAATTCGGCCATAAGTATTGCAAATGAGGAGAGCAACAGCGGCGGAGGATATGCTATTGCGGATAGCTTCGGAATTTTGATTCGCCATTACCGTATGAAAGTAAAGGATCTGTCGTTGAAGCAACTCGAAGAGATGAGCCAAGTCTCAAGTTCTTACATCAACAGACTCGAAAGGGGCGAAAAAACGTCACCTTCCTTGCCCGTAGTTTTTTCATTGGCAGAGAGCCTTGAGATCCCGTATTCCGTTCTAATGGCCACTATTTTTCAAAAGGCTGAAGAACATGGACAACCATCAATTTCAGATGTCTTGATCCAAAGCAACTTTGTCCTAAACGATCAACAGTTAAGCAAAGAGGCACGCTCCATTTTGATCCGAATCAACGAGTTTTTGGTGGACTGCAAATGGAATGCCGAGACGAAAGTGAAGGAGTTGTATATGCTTTCTGAAATGCTGGATGAATTTAAAGCGGCAATATAAGTGGATGAGGGGGAGGGAAGCTTTGCCTTCCTTCTTTTTATTCTTTATTGGGGGGAAGATGGTTGAGCAGATATGGATCCGAGAAAGAGTTTATTCTGACGCTGTTTTTACTGAAGCATCCTCAGTATTTAGAGAGTCTTATTGGGCAAAAGTTAGAACAAACAGAAGCAGAGGTCCCGATTGGTAGAAGGAAAGTCGATTTGTATGCAGTTAATCTATCACGGAGATTGCCGATATTTATAGAAAGTCAGGTAAATCCATCTGATAAACGCCATTTAATGAAGGTACTTGAGATTATCGATGCGACATCAGAAGGTACTATTGTCTGGCTTGCTTCTGATTTTCAAAAGTGTCATCTTGAAGAAGTCAGTGGATATATGAAAAGTCAGAAACATAAATATATTGATTTTTTTGCATTACGTCTAACTCAGGAAGCTATCAAGCGGTCAAGTGAGGTTAACAAACTCTATAAGCTTGATGTATGGAATAACTTACACAGAATTGGAAGTTCTCAATATCCGCCGCTGGAAACATATTATGCATATTCCCAGGTTCCGTCTGCTCATACTGGTCGGACAATAGCAAAAGTCAATTATGATTTTGAGCGTGTTGAGGATGTAAAACAATACATGCTTGAAAAGTTTAGAATCCACATTCCCTACTTGACTAACGTATGGAAATCGAAGAAGCATAACAGCAATGATTGCCAACTCTCAATTGGAGGTGGGCGAAGCGGAGTAAACTTTAAAGTGAGTGCTCGAAACAAATATGGACATGCTTCGATATACTTGCATTTCGAAGAATATCAGGAAGTGCTGTATCGTACCTTCGAGAGCAGGATTATGGAACTTCAGAAGTTTATAGACCCCATGCTAAAAGCTGAGGTTCGAAAAATAGGGGTTAGTTTTAAGCCAGACAATGATTTGGATACTACGATCAAGAAGCTATCTCAACTTTTTGATAAGATGTTGAAGACGATGGGACCAGAATTGTATGCTGGTCTTAGATAAAGGTCGGAAAAACCGCTGAACAAGCGGTTTTTCTTTTTAAGGCACCAAGGTATAATAGAGGAATAAGAATGAAGTAAGAATTGAGTATAAATGGTGATACTTATGAGGTGGTCACGTGGAACTAAAGCTTTTCTATAAAACGCAAAGGGAACTCGCCATGGCAATTAACGAAATTATTGATGCCTATTGGGATGATAATGTAAGCGAAGATTTGCTGAAAAAGAACATAGCAAACATGTATAAAAACAATCCACAAAAGATATTGAAACAAGCGGAATTCACCACAATTCTCAAGCAACAATGTGGCAAACGACGGTTGGAGGTTGTTGAACGGGTACTAACAATGACTGGAATGTTAGAGGATGAAAAATACACTGAAGAAAAAGCAGGGAGTTGAATTATGTCTACAGAATTAGAATATAGTGCCACCTTAACTGGGGCTTCATTCATGTTTTATGAATTTAAGCAGGTCGTAAGTCTTAGAATGAAGGGGTTTAGCGAGCAGGAAATAAGGCAAAAGGTTCTTTTAGAAAACCTATTTCAATATCAGGTTAATGCAAGTCTAAAACGTAGCTTGCCCTCGGTATTACGGAGGGTAAGCATCCTTGATGAAATGTTATGTCAAATGGTTTTAGAGCAATCATTGGAAGCGGGGAAGCTCATTAACCTGTATGCCATAATGAAAACGGACAGGCTCTTCTTTGAGTTCGTGAATGAGGTTATCCGTGAGAAGCTTGAATCGAATCATTATTTACTGGAGAAAAAAGATTTGAACCTTTACTTCGTGTCTAAAGCGGAACAGGACACAGGGGTAGGAGGTTGGACAGAACAGACCGTAACAAAGTTAAAAAATGTAATTCAGCGGATATTACTTGAGTCAGGCGTATTAAAAGACAAGAAGACAGGCGAGCTAAGTCGTCTCCTAATGGATGATCAGTTAAAGCAACACTTGGTTCATATTGGAGACATCGCATATGTAAGAGCGATGGGTGAGCGAGGGTAGAAGCATGGCGAATTTAAATAGCAGATTGGATAAGATTATCCCAAAGATCAAGGAAGATAAGTTTATTGAGGGTAGAGGGCTGGGGAATGAAATCAGCTTCTACGTGTTTGATTATGAGCCAGAAAAGGAACTGCTTGTTCGGGATTATGTAGCACACATTTTAAGAGAGTTCAGTTATGAGGGTTCTAACCGCAGGATTATTGAGTTTGACCTGTATAAATTGTTAATCGAGATCGCAAAGGAGAAGAGGATCTACGATCGGATCCCCCAAATGGAAGAGAAACAGGGGAAAGATGCTTTATTTAAAGCAATGGCTAACTTCGCCAAGCCTGATATATTTCTTCAAAAAATCAAGGAGCAAATAGCCGATAATAATGTTGTGTTCATCACGGGTGTTGGCAAGGTTTATCCGTTTGTACGTTCTCATAATATATTGAACAATCTTCAAGAAATTCTGGATAAGATCCCTGTGATCATGTTCTTTCCAGGAAAGTATGACGGTTTATCACTTCGCTTGTTTGATCGATTCAAAGATGACAACTACTACAGGGCATTTCGTTTAGTGGATTAACTTTGAGGGGGCAGTTCTGTGCGTATTAAAGATATGTTTGTGAAAGATATTGAACGTAGCATTAAAGGGGTAATCAAGGTTGCACAAACCGATGAAAACAATATTTACCAAGAACTTGATGAATATGTAGTAACACGAGAATTGAATAAGCATTTATCCAAGTTTTATGAGAACTATCAGCAGGGTATTGATGGTACTACCGATAAGATGGGTGTTTGGATCTCAGGCTTTTTTGGTTCGGGTAAATCGCATTTCTTGAAAATTCTTGCTTACTTGCTTGAGAACAAGAAGGCGAAAGACAAGCGTGCAGTTGATTTCTTCGCCGACAAAATTCAGGATCCAATCGTTCTCGCTAATATGAAAAGAACTTCAAACGTTGAAACAGAGGTTATCCTATTCAATATTGATTCGAAAAGCTCCTTGGATAATAAATCTAAAGAGGATGCTATCCTTCGGGTTTTCTCTAAAGTTTTTTATGAGCACCAGGGCTTCTATGGTGATATTCCTGGTGTAGCGGAGATGGAGAAGTATCTGACCAAAGAAGGCGTGTATGAAGACTTTAAGAGGGAATTTAGAGCGGCGGCAGGCGAAGAGTGGGTAGAACGCAGAAACACCTTCTATTTTGATGCGGATTATGTCATTGGAGCATTGACTAAGGTAACATCCATGTCCGAAGAAACAGCGAGAAATTGGTTTGAGAACGGTGTAAACAACTTCGAAATCAGCATCGAAAAGTTCTCAAAGGATGTAAAGGAATACGTCGCACAGAAGGGGAACAACTTTCACCTTATTTTCTTGGTGGATGAAATTGGACAATATATCGGTGATAGCCGACAATTGATGCTTAACCTTCAAACATTGGCTGAGGATCTCGGAACACATTGTCAGGGCAAAGTGTGGATCATGGTTACTTCGCAGGAAAGCATCGATAGCATTGTAAAGGTAAAAGGCGATGACTTCTCCCGCATTCAAGGACGATTCGATACGAGGCTGTCGCTTTCTTCGATCTCAGTTGATGAGGTTATTAAGAAGCGGATACTTGAAAAGAAGGAGCATGTCGTTGACAAACTGAGGCTTCTTCATCTTGAGAAGAGTGCAACACTCAAGAACCTCATGAGCTTTAAGGATAGCACTGCGGATTTGAGAGGGTATGAGAATGATCTGGAATTTGCGGATGTATATCCATTCCTTCCTTACCAGTTTAAACTCCTACAAAACGTTTTTGAGCAAGTACGTAAACACGGGAGTTCAGGCAAGCACTTGTCTGAAGGTGAGCGTTCTATGCTCTCCGCATTTAAAGAAGCTGGCTTGCGATTCAAAGATGCGGAGGAAGGGACATTAATTCCTTTCTATGCGTTTTACGATACGATTAAAGAGTTCTTAACCCCTTCTATTGCAAGGGTTATTGAAGGTGCATATGAAAACCCTGCATTGCGAGACGATGAGTTTAATATGGATCTGCTTAAAGTGCTATTCATGATTAAATATATCAAAGAGATTCCTGCCAATATAGATAATATTGCAACATTAATGGTCACGCAAATTGATGAAGATAAGTTGGCGTTGAAGGAGAAAATCAAGGTATCACTTCGAAAGCTGATTTCACAAACGCTCATCCAGAAGAACGGTGAGTTCTACCTATTCCTGACGGATGACGAGCAAGATATAAATCGTGAGATTAAGGCGATGAAGATTGAAGAGGATGTCATCAAGCGTGAGCTTGCGAATTACATTTATCAAGACCTGTATGATGACAAGAGATACCGCTATTCGGCACAATACCAGTTTTCCTATAATCAGAAGATGGACGAGAAGAACATCGGTAATCAAACATCGAGTATCGGAATCAATATTCTCTCGCCGCTGTCTGATCATTATGCCAAATCCGAACAAGAACTAATGCTTATGTCGTCTGGTACAGGCGAGATGATTCTGAAATTGGGTGCGAATGAGGCTTATGTTGAGGAGATGGAAGAGGTCCTCAAAATCGAAGAGTATCGGAAGAAGAAAAATCCGACTCAGCTTCCAGAGAGCATTCAAAACATCCTGAACAATAAACAAGCCGAAGCAAGAGATCGCAAGCGTCGGGTAAGGGATATGCTGGAAGAGGCGATCAAGGGCGGCACGTTCTTCATTAATGGTAATAAGGCGGAGATCAAGGGTTCGACGGTTAAAGAGCGGATTAACGCTGGATTCCTTTCATTGGTCGAAAATGTGTATACAAAACTTGGATATGTGAAGAACTTCTTGGAATCGGAAAAGGATCTCATCTCGATTTTGAGAAGAAATAATGAGCAATTGACCATTGATGGCGGATCGTTGAATTCAAATGAGTTGGCTGTAAAAGAAGTTATGGACTTTATAAGCTTGCAGGATAGTATCCAAAAGCAAATACGAGTAAAAACGATATTGGATCGTTACAAGGATAAACCATATGGTTGGAAAGATATCGATATATCAGGTTTGATTGCGGAGTTAATGAAAGAACAGCGGATTCGCTTACGACTTAATTCTGAGTATTTGGAACCAGAAGATGGCAATGTCTTAAATGCTTTAACTAAGACGAGTGAGATCGATAAAGTAATTGTCGTAAAGCGGCATTTCGTCGACGAGTCGTTATTAAAAGTTGCAAAGAATATCTGTAAACAAGTGTTCAATAAAACAGATGTTGCAGATGATGAAGATGGACTGATTAGGGACATTCGTGGGTTGATCGAAGCTCAGGTAAAAGAGATCAATGCACTGAAGAGTCGATATGAGGGTAGGAAATATCCTGGCGGTAGTCTTTTGAACAAAGGCCTTGAATATTTTGGTGAGTTTACGAAGGGTTTGGACAATGTTTCGTTCTTTACCAAACTACGTGACTTGGAAGACAATTTATTGGATTGGGAGGAAGATGTTACTTATGTAAAGAGCTTCTTCGCTTCCCAAAAAGATATCTTTGATAAAGGACTTCGTGCAATTGAGATGTACAAAGAGAACGATGTTTACTTAACGGGTAACGAGATCAAAGGCTATGCGGATAAACTCCAAGAGATCTTAACGGACGTTCAGCCGTATAAGAAAATCAAGGACATCCCTGAATTAGTGAATAAAATCGACGAGTATATCCAAAGTGTTCTTGAAGGGAAGAAAGTAGCGGCGAAAAACGTTATTCAATTGGATATAAATCATCTCACGTTACGTGCTAATGAAGATGGTGTATCTGAGGAAACAAAAAATCGAATCCAGGCTTATTATGGAAATTTGTTTAGCAGTATGAATGAACTTGTCGATATCTTTAAGGTGGATGCGACAATAACACAAAGCTCGGCTTTCAAAGATAGGGAAGAAACCATTATTAATCGTGAGATCCGAGAATATGAGAACAGAGAACAAGGGAAGCAACCTGAAGGTGTTGTTGAAGGTGGCGAGACTTACGTTGCAGTTAAAACAGCTCCTCAACGTGAACGAGTGAAAGTGAACAGCTTACTTTCAACCAAGACTTTGCGGACAGAGGAAGAAGTAGATATGTTGTTGAATACGCTGTCTGCAAAGCTGAAACAGATTATTAAAAGTAATAAGCAAATCGAATTTATTGATTAAAAAAATGTGCGTGGCTTTGGCCGCGGCACTGTGGTTATTGTAAATTACATTTCAATATTAGGTTGGTGAATAGGCCCATGAATAAGTTAGCATTGAAAAACTTTGCGACGAATGCACGTAAAGAATTGATTGAGAAAGTTAAAGCTAAAGCTTTTAAAATAGGAATTACAGAAGAGAACATCAAGAGGGCTCAATTTGAAAGCTCAGATTCCCTTTATATTGATGGAAAACAGCTCTCAGCAACAGAGAAGAAGCAACGGGAAAAGCTGATTTCTCGAATTAATGAAATAGGTTATAACCAGGTTGTTGAGGAAGTTGCGTATACTTGGTTTAACCGTTTTACTGCACTACGTTTTATGGAAGTAAATAACTATCTCCCAACTAAGGTAAGAGTTTTGTCATCCAGCAATGTCGACAGTTCTGAGCCTGATATTATTAAAGAAGCATTGACGGTTGAGTTAGAGATTGATAAAGAGTTGGTTTATGATCTGAAGCTTAATAATCAGACTGATGAGCTTTTTAAGTATTTGGTTATTAAGCAGTGCAATGGCTTAAATAAGGTTCTTCCATTTATGTTTGAAACGATTGATGATTATAAAGAGATACTTTTTCCAGAGGGATTGTTGGCGAAAGATTCTTTCCTTCGCCAGATGACCGACACGCAAGTAATTCCCGAAACAGATTGGGAGCAGGTTGAGATCATAGGGTGGCTATATCAATACTATATTGCGGAAGAGAAAGATCGTGTAATTAAAGCAAAGAAAAAATACAAAACAGAGGAAATCCCTTTTGCGACTCAGTTATTTACGCCTGACTGGATTGTAAGATACATGGTACAGAACACACTTGGGCGTTATTGGGTGGAATCACATTCAGAACATCAGGAGTTAATAAAGAACTGGGAGTTCTATCTCAATAATCCTAACCAAGAACCAGATTTCGAAGTAAGGCTTGCTCCTTATCTTAATAAGGAACTAAAGGTTGAAGACATTAAATGTTTTGATCCTGCTATGGGTAGTGGACATATTCTTATCTATATGTTTGATGTACTATATGAAATTTACTGCAAATGTGGGTATATGGAAAGGGAAATACCAAGACTTATCATAGAGAATAATTTATATGGGTTGGATATTGATGATCGGGCTTATCAGCTTGCTTGTTTCTCTCTTGTTATGAAAGCATTAGAGTATAACAACCGTTTCTTGAGAAGCGTCGAGAAAGAACCATTGCAAATAAATTTAGCTTCTATCCAGGAGACAAACTTAATTCATGGTGATGAAATAGCTTACATTGCAGGAGAAAAAAACGGGAAAAAATTTGAAAATACCAAAGGATTTATTGAACAATGTAGAAATGCAAAATCGTTAGGCTCACTACTTAAAATTAAAGAATGCGATGTTGATTTTTATAAAAAAAGGTTGGACTTTATTAAGAACAATCCTGCTAAAGATTTATTTGAGGTAGAAGTACGGGATAAAGTTTTGACACTACTTCCACAGTTAATCCATCAGATTGAAATAGTTAATAACCAGTATGACATCATAGTTACCAATCCTCCCTATATGGGTAGTAAATATATGAATTTAGAGTTGAGTAATTACGTGAAAGAGAATTACCCTGACACTAAATTCGATATATTTTCGGCATTTATTGAAATGTGCTCAGAAAAGGTGTATATAAAAGGACATTTGGGCTTTGTAACACCGTATGTATGGATGTTTATTTCATCTTATGAAAATCTCAGGAAATCTATTACCACGAAGAAATCAATTAGTTCCTTGATACAACTTGAATATAATTCATTTCCAGGAGTGACGGTTCCAGTTTGTTGTTTCACATTTAGAAACACTAATGTTAACATCAGGGGAGAATATATTAGATTATCTGATTTTCCTGGAGTAGAGGTTCAAAAGATAAAAACTATTGAAGCGATAAAAGATCCATCAGTTGATTATAGATATTCAGAATATACGAAGAGTTTTTTAAATATACCACGTAATATAGTTGCATATTGGCTTAGTGAAAATATGAAACAAACATTTAATAAAGCCGATAAATTAAGCAAGATTGCTGAACCTAAAAAGGGGATGTTTACATCAGATAACCTTAGGTTCGTTAGACTATGGAGTGAAGTTGACATTAATAAATTCCATTTTCCAACAAATGAACATATCAATTTGGATATAAAATCAAAAAAATGGTTTCCTTATAATAACGGGGGGAAATATAGAAAGTGGTATGGTAACAATGAGGATGTAGTTAACTGGGAAAACGATGGTGAGGAAATTAAAGCATTTGAGAGGTCTGGAGTTGTTAATCCCAAGTATAATTTTAACCCTGGTCTTACCTGGACTGCGATAGGATCAAGTAAACTAAGTGTTAGAGACTTTGGTTATGGATTCTTGTTTTCGAGTGCAGGTGGATGCATTTTCACAGAAGAAAAGTATAAAGATTATATTAATGCTTTTATAAATTCTAAGGTCAGCCAAGTATTTCTAAGTATTTTGTCGCCAACCATGAATTTTAATCCAGGTGATTTGGCGGAATTGCCTATTATACTTGACGAGAGTAAAAAGGATTATGTGTGTGAATTAGTGAACGAAAATATATCTATTTCCAAGAAGGATTGGGACTCTTACGAATTTTCGTTTGATTTTAGTAACCACCCGATCCTAACATGTAAAAAAAACCATACAAGAATTGAAGATGTTTTGAAAGACTGGGTCATAGAAACTGAGAATCGATTTAATAAATTGAAAAGAAATGAGGAAGAGCTTAATAGAGTTTTCATAGATGTTTATGGATTGCAGAATGAAATAGATCCAATGTTAGTTGACGATGATATAACTATTAGTAAAGCAGAGGGAGAAAGAGATATCAAATCTTTTATATCATATGCAATAGGTTGTATGTTTGGACGTTTTTCTTTAGATGAAGAGGGTCTTGTTTACGCTGGTGGGGAATTCCAACATAATAGATATCAAAAATTTGAAGTTGATAAAGATAACATCTTACCGATCCTAACTGGGGCTTATTTTGATGATGATATAGTTTCAAAGTTTATCGAATTTGTTAAAGGTATTTTCGGTGAAGAGATGTTAGCTGAAAATCTTGAATATATCGCCAGATTAATTGGTAAGAAGAAGGGAGAGATAGCAAAAGAAACAATAAGAAGGTATCTATTAAATGATTTCTTTTTTGAACATTTGCAAACTTATAAGAAGAAACCGATTTACTGGCTCTTCACATCTGGTAAACAAAAAGCATTTAACTGCCTAATCTACATGCACCGTTATGACAAATCAACTCTGTCCAGAATTAGAACTGATTATCTACATGAACTTCAGATGCGAATGGATGCGGAGAAAAAAACACTTCTTGATATTATTAACGGGGATGGAACTACTAAGGAGATTGCTAATGCAAAAAAAGAACTGAAGTCGCTCGACTTGAAGATTGAAGAGCTACGGGCATACGATGAAAAACTCCATCACATGGCTGACATGCAAATCGAGATTGATCTCGACGACGGTGTTGCTGTTAACTATGCTAAATTCGAGGGCTTGCTCGCTCCAATTAAATAAATTAGGTACAATGGGGATATGCCAGTTCTTCTTGGTATATCCCTGTTTTTAGCCCGATGAAAAAAGGTGTTGATAAATAATGAATATGGATGAGGTTACAAAGGCATTGCAAGAAGCTTTTCTTCAGCCACTTAATGAGGGCGAACATCGGAAAATAATTTTCTGGATCGATAAAGACCAGATGTTTGCTGAATACATAAATGAGATTTCCCTTGAGAACGTCAATGTACATACGCTGACTGAAGGTAATAGCTTCTATACTAAGGTGTTGCTCGAAGAAGAGGATCAGACCTCGAACTATTTGATCTATTCCAACCTCGACATGAGAATGGAAGACAATTGGTTGTTGGATACAATACTGTATTCGAAGACGTTCTATGCGGATAGGATATCCCTCATTATGAATGAACTGAACATCGATACTTCTCTTCGGAGCTCAGTAAAGAAATACGAGAAGTTCTTTGGGAGTAAGGATCGGATTAAGAAATTCAAAGGATTCGAGTTTAAGGCGAATTCTGAAGGAACAATTGAACTTATGATGATGAGTGCGTTATGCAACATCAAGACTCCAGATTTTGAGGATGTTCTAAAGGTTGTACTGATGGATTCACTTGATGACAGCGAAAATAAGCATCTGGATTCGATTGCAAAGTATGTAGGGTTAGAAGTGTTTTGGAATGCGGTAACTGAGCGGTATGGCTATGAGCAAAGTCAAAAGTCACTTAAAACGCTGTTTATCCATTTGACGGTCACTGCACTTAGCCATGCGGTTAGTGAGGAACGTCTTTCATTGGTTAAAGGCTACATTGCTACTCGAAACAAGTCCAATGCTTTGGTGTTCGTCGATCATTGGATGCATCATAAAACGGATTATCACATGTATGATCAGTATGCAGAAATTGCCGAGAGAGAAATCAAGCTATCGGATATCGTAAACCAACTCCCTGTTGAAGAGTTTAAGGCGGCGGATACATTCCCATACTTCGATAAGGCAATTATCATCTATATCGCCAACAGTTTGGAAGATCGGCTTGAGGATTATGATGCATATACGAAGCTGATTAACCTACGGAGAGCAAAGCACTATTATGAGCGGTATCAATCCATTTATGAAGCATTGTTCTATACAGTTAAGATGTTCGAATTTCATAAGAAGTACAGCATGGGTATTCCGAGAACGCAAGCTGTGGACATGTACCAAACGTATGTGAATGATTATCACCAAATGGATATGTACTACAGAAAGTTCTATTTCGCTTACGACAATGATTCGAACAGTGAAATCCTGAAGAAGCTCAAAGTCATGGTTGAGAACCTATATACCAACTGGTATATGAGCGAATTAAGCTCGCACTGGTCCGCCGCTGTACACGATGAGATGAAATCAAGTTGGGTTCTGCCAGGGATTCAAAGTCAGAAAGATTTTTATCGAAGCTTTGTTGCTCCGAAAATCTCCAATGGTGATCGGGTATTTGTTATCATTTCAGATGCCCTGCGTTATGAGATAGCGGCGGAGTTGGCGGATAAGCTGAATTCGGAGACAACGGGGGCTTGCGACATTCAGCCATTGTTAGGCGTACTTCCATCCGTCACGAAAATGGGCATGGCATCGCTTCTCCCACATAAGAATCTGCAAATCGATTTGAGTGGTAATGTATTAGTGAATGGCAAGTTTTCAAGTGGAATCGACAATCGAATCGGAATTCTCCAATCAGCAGTACCCGATAGTACGGCAATTCATTTTCAAGAGCTGAAAAACATGAATAAAGCGGGGCGTAGGGAGACATTTAAGGGCAAAAAACTGATTTACATTTACCATGATAGCATCGATGCTACTGGAGATAAGGCATCGACCGAAGTCTATACGTTCACAGCGGCGGAGAAGGCCATTGATGAATTGTACGATATAGTTAAAATCATTAAGGATGATTTGAGCGGTACGAACATTTTCATTACTGCGGATCATGGTTTCGTATATCAACGTGATGCATTGGAAGAGAGTGACAAGATTGAAAAGGAAGGTATTAAAGCCTTTGAAGTCAAAAGGCGATATCTGTTCTCGCAAGAAAAAGGAGAGCGGAGCGGTCTTCTGGATATTAATATGGACAGGCTGATCCAGAATGAACATCAGATCACGACGTACGTTCCGAAAGCAACAATCCGTTTCAAAATCCAGGGTGCTGGAGCCAATTTTGTTCATGGTGGAGCCAGCCTTCAAGAGATCGTTGTTCCGCTCATACAATTTAAGAATATCCGTAGTGGACAAAAGAACAGTCGTGAAATCGAAAAGGTGGATGTTAAGCTCACGAACACCACAAGAAAAATTACGAACAGTTTATTCAACCTTACCTTTTTCCAAACGGAAAAAGTAGAGGATAAGCGAGTACCACGGACCGTCAAGATCTACATGGTGGATGATAAAGATGCCGTTATTAGTAATGAGGAAATGCTGATCTGTGACCGTACATCAGATAAGCCAGAAGAACGGACGTTTAAGCTTCGCTTTGCGTTAAAGTCGATAGCTTATGACAAGAGTAATAATTATTATCTCATTACCAAAGACACTGAAACGAATGTTGTTGTGGAAAAATCGGCATTTACAATAAATTTGGGTATCGTTAGTGAGTTTGATTTTTAGTGGAGGGGAGGAGTACGGATGGAGACGATGACTGGCGAGCAGATATTTGATTTGGACCGCAAGCTGAACGATGTATTTTCGGGAAGGGTCGTTCGGAAAGATTTGACGAAGTTAATGAAAGAGGGGGCGAATGTCCCTGTTTATGTCCTTGAATATTTACTTGGGATGTATGCGGCAACCGACGATGAAGATAACATTCGTGAAGGAATCGAGCGGGTAAAGAAGATACTCTCAGATAACTTTGTAAGACCAGATGAAGCGGAAAAGGTTAAATCAAGAATTCGAGAATTAGGACAGTATTCGGTTATTGATAAGATAACCGTCACGCTTAATGAGAAGATTGATTCCTACGTAGCGGAATTCTCGAACCTGGGGCTTAAAGGGGTTCCGATTTCGCCGAGTTATGTCAAAGAATTCGATAAGCTCTTGGCAGGCGGAATCTGGTGCATGTTGAAGATGGATTACTTCTTCGATGAGGAAGTTCGCAACATGAATCCATTTAGTATCAGTAGTTTAAAGCCGATTCAGATGCCGAACATGGATCTGAACGAGGTGTTTGAGGGTAGGAAGAGCTTCACGAAAGAGGAATGGATAGACGTACTCATTCGGTCTACGGGGATGGAACCGACACAACTTGAGGACAGAGTGAAATGGCATCTTCTGCTTCGACTTGTACCGCTCGTTGAGAACAACTATAACATGTGTGAACTTGGTCCACGGGGAACGGGAAAGTCGCATGTTTACAAAGAGATATCGCCAAACTCGATTCTTGTCTCTGGTGGCCAATCGACGGTTGCGAACCTTTTTTACAACATGTCTTCGAAGAAGGTTGGGCTTGTTGGGTTATGGGACACCGTGGCTTTCGACGAGGTTGCGGGCATCACGTTCAAGGACAAAGATGGCGTGCAAATCATGAAGGATTACATGGCATCAGGATCTTTTGCACGGGGGAGAGAAGAAAAGGCGGCTTCCGCCTCCATGGTTTTTGTAGGGAACATTAATCAGAGCCTTGATTCTTTAATCAAGACATCCCATCTATTTGCACCATTCCCTGAAGCGATGGCGAATGATTCAGCGTTTTTTGATCGCATGCATTATTACCTGCCAGGTTGGGAAGTTCCGAAGATGCGTCCTGATTTCTTTACGGACAAATACGGCTTTATCGTTGATTACATGGCTGAATTCTTCAGGGAAATGCGTAAGCGTTCGTTTGCTGATTCTTTGGATCGCTACTTTAGACTCGGTAATAATTTGAATCAGCGTGATGTAATAGCGGTTCGTAAAACGGTATCAGGTATGGTGAAGCTCCTGTATCCAAACGGGGAATACACCAGAGATGACATAGAGGAAATCTTAAAATATGCCCTTGAAGGAAGAAGACGGGTAAAGGAACAGCTCAAAAAAATAGGCGGGATGGAATTTTACGATGTCCACTTCTCCTATATCGACAAGGAAACATTGAGCGAAGAGTATGTATCAGTGCCAGAGCAAGGCGGTGGCAAGCTGATTCCAGAGGGAATGGGCAAACCAGGGCATGTCTACACCGTAGGGCATGGGGATTCGGGTATGATTGGGGTTTATAAACTGGAGAACCAGGTCGTTTCTGGGACAGGGAAATTCGAGAAGTCGGGTGTCGGATCCCATCGAGGAGCGAAAGAGAGTTTGGATACCGCCTTTCGCTACTTTACTTCAAACAGTAAGAGTATCAGCGGCTCGATTAGCACGAAGACTAAGGATTATTTGATGCATATAAGCGACCTTCAGGGTATCGGATTGACGGATGAATTGGCAATTGCTGAACTGATCGGGCTTTGTTCAGGGGCATTAGAACGACCAGTTCAAGAAAGCATGGTTGTCTTAGGCAACATGACCGTTGGAGGTACGATTGCTAAAGTCGATGAATTCGCTAATACACTCCAGGTTTGTGTGGATGCAGGAGCAAAGAAGGTAT
Source organism: Paenibacillus sp. PvR098 (assembly GCF_017833255.1). NCBI lineage: Bacteria > Bacillati > Bacillota > Bacilli > Caryophanales > Paenibacillaceae > Paenibacillus > Paenibacillus sp. PvR098. The sequence goes on along the minus strand of NZ_JAFIBU010000001.1, from coordinate 2,538,911 downwards.
TGATACCAGCCTCGTCTGTAGTTGACTTTCAGACTGTGCCACCTGATTTACTCATAAAGGTACAACCCGTGTTTTATTCGGATCCGACCGATGCTGTGTTTAAGGCGTTGGGGGTAGGATAAGCATATGGAGGATAAAGTACATAAAATTATTGCTGAGCTTGATGATGGTTCTGCTTTTACCATTACCTATACCGATCCTGACGGGGAAGAAAGGTGTTATGATCTTTGGTTAGACAAAGAGGACACTATATACCGTTTACAGACCATCTATTTGCTTGATGGTAAACCTGAAGAGGTTGGGGAAACCTTTGGGTATAGCAAGTTAGAAATAACACGGAAGCTCGTTGAGTTATCAGCTTTTAGCCAGTTCCATGTTCGTGAATGGGATTGAAATCGGAGTTGTCAGGGCGGTAGAGGGTAGGTTTTCGGTCTGAAGAGCAGTATAAATAATAAATGCCTTTTTCATCGCTTCTCGTTTTTAATTCGATGGTAAGAAATGAACGAGGGTAAAGTAAGGTAAATCAATGAAAAGTACCGCAGATTTCGGTGATTTAAGCCGATTCTTAGGTACTTTTCCTTTATATTTAGTGAAATTAGAAGAGTTGCGAAATGAAATCGGCATCTTCCTCTGAAATCAGGTTAAGAGGTGGGGGGCTGATTGCTGGTGACGAAATGTTTTGCTCTCTTAGGATGTCGGTAACAATTTTTCTTACTTCTTCATGCGAAATTGCTGTGTTTCCTCCGCCGCGGCGGAGGAAAAGCTCTAATGCACTCATTATAAAGTGGCTTTTGTTAGGAATACTCTGCAAATGATCATAAATGTGCTGATGCTCTTTCTTGAAGGAGATAGATAAACGATTACGATTGCCCATGATGCTTCGCCTCCAGAATAGTAAGGAAGGACTGTACATTTGCCAGTTGCGGGTCTTGTGGAATAACAGCGGCGGAATACTCTGCACTTATATATTCCTTCAGCAATAGTGAACCTCCGCCTACGAATATGACCTCAGTATTTGAGAAGCTCACTTTTCTGCTTCGAGCAAAGTTGAATACTTCTTTAACGTGGTTAGTCAGCATTTGGTCAACAATTTGTTTGCTCTCCTCCATCTTCTCACCGTTAAGAATCAAGTATTTATCCCGATATACCGCCTCCACATCCTCGTCGGTCACAGTGATCCCATATTCGGTTGAGAGCTTATCGGCAATTTTACTGCGTAGGATGTTTACGCCAAGATCGGCTGTGAGCATCTTATCATATATAGGAATCAAGTTATTAAACTCTTGGATATTGACGTTAAGTGAACCCACATCGAAAATTAATACCCGTTTCCCCCTGTAGAGATTAAGGTTACTGTAGATCGGGCCGATGCCTTCAGGGAAGAGGTGTATTTTATCGATTCGGAATAGGAATGGTTTATTGTTGACGATTATATTGATGGTTTCCCCGTTGTTTCGAATGAAATCACTGAACTCGGTCTTTTGCTTCTCATTTTTATACAGGCTAATCGGAATATTGACGGCCAGTGATATTTTACTTAGTACGATATTTTGCTTTGACCTCATAAGCAGTTGGGCGATAGCGAGATAGATGCATATTCGATGCGTATCCGTTTTTTTGCTTAGATTGAAGTCCATCTTACTTTCGTCAAGCATATTACCCACAAGGTAGTTTTTATTCCCGAATTCGACAGAAAATGAACCTGGAGTTATCTCAGCTCCCAGATTACTGATTTCCTCGACTTTGGTTTGAAACTTAACTCTTTGCAGTATCCCTTCTCTCATAATTCCCTTGGTCGTGCTCTTGCCGCTGTCCACGGCTATTAAGAATGTGTTGTGCAATTTAGTAGCCCCCTTTGTTTGATAGTTTTATAGATTATATGCACAGGATGGGCGACTTAATCGGACGTTATCGTACGGATTGGTCTGATGTTGTCGGACAACGAGCGATGATGTCGGACGGAAAGGTATGAGAAATAAGCAGATAACAAAGAGGATATTAGATACATCTGATGGGTAAAACAACTTTCGGAATACAATAAACCTATATATAGGTGTTAAAAAGTTCTTCGAGAGGTTTTTGCTTGTTCAACCTTCCTTTGATTTTACGCAAAACTCTTATGGCGTTGCAGTCATCGTAGGAAGAATGCATTTCTTTCTTTTTTCCTTCTTCCTAAGATGACTGGCAATAATCATTCGTATTGGATTTCAATATTCGCCTTCGCTTTTTGAATTATTGCAACCGTCTTTCTGTTTGTTGCAAAAAGTAATCGTCATGTTGGATTTATACATTAACGTTTATGGGAATGCCAAAACCAGCGTTCCAGGTTTCAATGAAAAGCATTTTCGTAAAGATTTTAGTATTAAGCATTAATTCAATTGGTTTACGTTAAAGATCCAGATAGTATGCCTTTCCTCAGAAAGAGTTACAATCCAAGATGAATTCGAAAACCCCAATGATAAGCAGTCTACTTGAATTAGTTATTGCAAATATTATTAGAAAAGGAGGGGAATAAGTTGAGACAATATATAGTGGATGGCTCTTGCAAAGGTATATGTGTGGGTGCAGGAATCATAGAATGATAGTTACATTCAAGAAAAAAATAGAGTAATTCCATTAACAAGGTATGTACGCTTTAGAATACGGCGTAAAGAAGCAGTACATCTACCACTTGCCAAAATTGCTCATCTATTAAGCCGAACTTACTTAGATGATCCAGTAGTAGCCAGAAGTCATCCAGCAATCGTTGTCACCTGGTTTTAATAGCTCATCATTATCTGCTGTAGCTGAATGAATATAAGAGGCTAAGAGGTCTGTCCGTTGCGGACAGACTTCTCCCTTTTCCTCTCCCCATGTATCTTCCTACTTTGCTGTGTCAACCCCATTATGCTCCGACCTGGTTCGACCATTTATTGCCCCATAGACAATTGATTTCCCCGTATGATGATGTAGACAACATCACAAAGGGGGAATTATGAATGAAAGGAATCATCATGGTAAACAAACAAATCAGGGAGAATGGGGGAATAGCGGTAAGGAAACGAATCAATAAAAAGATTCAGAATTTGAAGGATCGAGGGCTTGAGGGAAAGGAATTTCGGAATAGGTCTTATCAGATCAAGATGATAGAAGAGCAACGAGCAAGAAGTCAGAGATATATTAAATCAACTCCTGAAAATAAAGAATTAATCAGGGATATGGCAAAGAAATCAGGAGCGATTGATCGATTTAAAAAGATTCAACAACGGTCGCAGTTGTATATGCTGATTGAGACAAAGCAACAACTTGTCCGTATAGCAAACCGAGTCAACATGTTTGAATTGATATTTGAGAATCTCAAGAATTTTGAAATCGATCGTGTATTCCCGTGCGAGTTGATTGAAGGAAACAGAGCGTGGATTTCCAAGAGTGAGGAAACGGGTAAGCATCGTTATTTCACTATGCACCCTGGTGAAAAGCCCTATAGTCTCAGTATTTTTGATTTGATCGAGATTGTGGACGGTGTTAGAGGATTTCAGTATGCCACTGAGGAATTAGCCCGACTATTAGATCTCAATAATTTACAAGATGAATGGGAAATGGTTCAGCGGGAAAAGTACCAGGCTAACATTGATTACCTCAACGGCAATGAGGTGAAGATAAAGAAAAAATACCCGACTTTGTATCGATATGTACAGAAACAAATGGAAATACTTAAAGTTCTGAATGATTACGGAAAAAAGCACACCAATCGAATGTTTACCCATAGAGATAAGCATATTTTTTATGTGTCAACAACAGAGTTGGCTAAGCAAGAAACACTGGGATTGGATCAACCAGCTGTAAACAGGGCTGTTAACCTGTTGGCATTACTCGGATTAATAAAGAAGATCCCTTTCGACGATCTCACGGCAGATATCCAAGCTGTTGCAAAGGGGATTCGAGGTAACAACAAAGGTTTTCGATATGTAACCTTTTATCAGATTCCGCCATTAAACGCTGATGTTTTACTTCAGGCTGAAAAGATGGCGAAAAAACTTGAAACAGTCGGGATCTGTGATGGTAGGGATGTAAGTAAAAAGAACATAGGCAAATTTCTTGGGGGAGTAATGTTTAAGAGTATTTATTTTCGCTTTCCTGAAGGATATGAACCAAATGACAACCAGGGGCATCCAGAGGATGACGAATTGCCTTTTGAATAACCGCAGTCAGGTGACGAAGCAAAATCAATGCTTCGTCTATTTTTATCATCACACTATAATGATTTAATGCATTAAAGTTGGTTCGCTCTTCTTTTGATGATTGAAGTATAGTCCAATGTGTATAAACCTATTTAATGATTGCAGAAATCTCCTGATTGTTGATGTTGATTTATTATTTGGATGATTCCAAAATCTTTGACGGCTGGAAACCACTGGTGTTTTATCTATCCAATGAATAATGCCAGCCGACTTTAAAATTTATTAAAGCGTAGGCGTTTATTGATACCACGGACGGAAGACGTTTGCCAATTACTTCGTAGTCTAAGGCATCACATCAAGTACGAAAAGGTATGAAGGATTATGTCCATAGTTGATTGGGTAGAAGATTTCTTTATTACCTGGGTGAGTAGAAAAAATAACATTAGTAATAGATATTTATTTATTCAACCCATATTTTACCAAGCGGATAACCTGGAAGTACGGCCCTTTATTCTTGCAACTGCCATAGTAATGTGTTGATAACTTGTAGAGCTTATCTAAAAAGAGATTTTAATCCCTCTTCTGCTATCAGTTCTTCAATGTCTGCAAAATCATATACCCCCATCTCGATACAACCTAAAACCAATTGATCTCTATTATTACAGTCAGATGCGACATATCCAGCCTTTGCAAGTAGTTCATGCGTCTGCTCTAAATTACATTTCAACAAGATAGCAATTCTTAAAATGGTTTCTCTCTCTGGGTTTGGTCTTTTGTCATTAATTAATTTGGACCAAGTGGGATTTGTAATTTGAGCTTGCCCAAAAAAGCCTGCATCATATTGAAAATGTCCTTTACTTGCGGCAAGTATTTGGATATATTTTCCAAGTGATTTGGTTTGCTTTGATTTTTTTAGTCTGGATCGAACATTTTCTATTTGATAACTACTTAAACTATGTCCAAAAACAGGTGATGAATCGTCTGTTTCAAGATTATCCTCATAGATTTTTAGGTACCTCTCAACCAATGAGCCTGATGAGATAAGTATTGATATCTTTTCTTTTAATTCTTTGTACCTCATTATTATTCTGCCTCCTCATGTTGTTGCCTGTGAGGCAAGCCTCCAGACATATTTCATATATACAATAGAATCATAGCAAGTAGCAATAAATTATACAAAAAAGGAGAATGAAAGAATGAGAATGGAAACGGTAGTAGCATTAGTGAAGGGCATACAAAAGAAGGATCAAGAGGTGGCTGAAATGGAAAGCATGATTGCTATTAGTGCTCAAGAAAAACTAAACCAAATCATTCATGTTGCCGTGAATGGATTAGAGTTTGAGGTGATTAACAAGACGGCTTTTTTCCATGATGAAGATGAAGAAGTTGCACAGGTAGAGGATTATTTCCTTGATGATGAGGGCAATGTCCTGAAAGGGGTAAAGGTATTAGTAATGATCGAGGACTCTTCCGATGAAGAAGATGAGGAGGAATGGGAGCTTCACAAGGAGGTTTTTCTTTTTGATGACGGGACCTTTAAAACCTTCGATACGATTTATAGAACGTTCAACTGTTCAGATTGTGATGTTGTACACAAAAGTATTTCGAGGGAAGTGGCAGAGGTAGATTATGAGAGCGAGTACAGGTATGAACTAATCATAAGCAACATCATCTGGAGACTTAATGAACGAGCGGAGGCATTGGAAACGAAAAGGAACAGGTTGGCTGAACGTCTGGAGAAGCTTAATATGTTAATGGTTTCGTACGGTCAAGGAATTGGGAGAAGACAGGACAGATAAATAATCATGATGCCTGGGGAATAGATAATGAGTGAGTGTTCCCCAGAGCATTAAAGAGTAGGGTGATGTAATCTGGAATCAATGAGAGAACCACAGATCAGGGATTTTCGAAAACTGGCAATTGTACCAAAAGGGAATGGTTTGGATAGGAGAAATCAGAGAGATGGTTAAAGGCTGGAGTTGGGAGGACAAACATGTGATCGGTCTTCAACTCCTCCGTTCTTCCAGCTCAGTAATTGCAAATCTGGTTGAGGGAAACGGACAACTTTACTTGCAGAAAGAAGTAAACTTTATTAACAACGCTTTAGGGTCCGCCGCTGAAAGCATGATGTGGTTTGAAGTGGCTTATAAAGCTGGCTTAATGGATCGAGCCACATTCGAATGTTTGGATAATGAAGCGATTGAACTGCGTAAAATGCTTGTTGCTATGATGAAAAAAGTAAAGGCAGAAGTTAGCGGAAAGAAGCTGGCGTAAAAGACTTTAGTTTAATTAAGTGTTGTACACATATTGAGCAAATTAATATATGACCAAGTTCAATTTTTGGTCATTACATATGCGGAATTAATGTTTTCAATTGGACATGCATTAGTCAATGACTGGACAGGCAACTTCGTCAGTATTTGGACAATAATGTGCGACGCATTCTGCTGAATAAATGTCCGTGGATTTCATCTAACCATCATTCGACGCAGTCCGATAGTCTTTCCTCGAAATATTCATCAACTTGACCCTCGCAATCTCCATATTCCTCGTCCATGAACTGAACACCTTTTTCACAGAATGGACATCCACAATCAGTAGTTACAAAGATGCGACCCACGGACCCTAAATCCAAAACCTTGGTTTTCCTGCCATCGCCATTGCAAGGAATTTCATACTTAACCATCTGTTATCCCCCCCATATTCGAGGTAATCCAATAATGTTACTTCATAAACCCTAATGGGAATATACGTTCCTGTAATCTGGACAAATTATACTCGACATTTTTTTAGTTTGCAACAGCCCAATGAATTCACGGTTGTCTGGTTATGATGATTGTGCTATTCTGTTTTTAATTTCATAAAACAAGTAGAAGCACTTTCGGTGCGGGCAAAAAAAAACGAGATTCGTTGCCCAACTGAAGTGCTTTTTTGCATTTTTTCTGAAAGGCAATTTTGGGGCAAGAGGGGAGAGTGTATCAGGATGATGGCTTTATGGGAAGTAAAGTTGGAAGAAAAAATTCCTAAAAAAGTTATGTCACAAGTTTTTTATATCTTATTTTCAAGATGGCGACGAAGGAATGAAGGTTAGCGGACTTGGAAAAAGAGAGACTCTATTCAGAACATATAATTATGTTGCGAGATTATATTTACACTGAAAAGAAGGTTGCCATACCAGCGGGCAGTCACTATAATTTGATTATAGTAAAATAAAAACAAGAGTGCTTTGTCTTATGTGCAGTTTCCTTTAAAAAAAGGAAACGTATTGCATATAGGACAGGGCACTTTTTTTATTGCCTATAATACGAAAGGATGATCCCAATGGAATTTGAATTTAGTTGCAAGATTGTAAAGTATGATCCAGGTGAAGGTTTCAAGAATACTGCTGTCATTATTTTTGATTTCGAAATCGAGTTGAACAATTTTAAGGATCTTGTGAAGGGTTTAATGGGTTCTCCTTTTACGATACCAATTAAATCCATTGATTATATCGATAATAATGTTGGTAAATTCTCTGACTTCTACAATGGCGAAATTATCAGCCGAGCTTCCATAGAATTTTATGATCTGAATGGAATAGTAGTTTCATTTAGAAGTGGTCATATTCGAGGATGGGTAGAAGATGAAGAATTAAAAAAATGGGAAGTGAGAAGTGTTAGGGAGTTTTTTGATGGTGATCTCCTCAAAAATGTAATTTTAACGAACTATCGCTTTGGTCAAATACACTCTTCATTAACGGAAACCTACCATATCTCAATTAATACTTCACACGAAGAAAGGAGATAAGAATTTGTTGAATCAGTTTAGAGAGGAATTACAAAGGGAAGGAAAAAGTTTGCTTACAATTGAGGCGTATCGAACTGACATTAAGCAGTTTCAAGCTGGTTGAAAGATACACTCGGATATGAAACTGATGCCATCACGGAGACAGACGTTAGGGAGTATCGTCAATATTTGAATTTGCAGAAAAAACTGAAGGCAACCAGCATCAATCGGAAAATGAAGAGCGTTGTACTGTTTCAGCGGTTTTTGTTTAAGCGGGGTATTTGCAAAGAAGAGATCGGATTAAAGAGGGTGTTGTTAAAAAATACGATAGATCTCGATCACGAAGTAAAAGTGGTAGAGAAACAAGAATTGTATCGATTTAAGAGAACCATTGAAGCGGAAAACAACAAGCGTGATATCGCCATATATTATCTGTTGTTCGGTACGGGAATACGCTGTTCGGAGATGGTGGGAATTGAGGTTGATGATTTAGTTTTGACGGATCGCAATGGGAAGAACAATTATAGTCATGTTCTTATTCGAAGCGGGAAAGGTAACAAATCCAGAAAAGTAAACCTAAATGCCGCCGCTGTGACTGCAATAAAGGAATATTTAGAAGTCAGAGCACATGACCAATCAAATAGATTGCTTATCGGACAAAGAGGGCCACTCAGTAGAATGGCAATTAACAAAATAATGGACAAGTACAGCAAAAAAGCTCAGTTAGAAGTAAGGGTAAATCCGCATGCCGCAAGGCATACTTTCTGCTCGCAATTAATCAAAAGCGGTGTTGATCCTAAGACGGTCGCCCTATTATCGGGGCATAGTTCCATCGACATTGTGTATCGATTTTATGTGAGCAGTAATGCGGAGGACAAACAGCGGGCAGTAGATGGATTGCAAATTTAATTAGGGGGTATCCACTGAGGGGAAATGGAGGGAATTAAAGATGGCACGAAGTTCAGATTGGACAGAAGCCAAATTTGAAAGATTTCTGTCAGAAGGAAGAGGGCAAGGAAAAAAAGAGAACTACCGTCCGTGGCTCACTGTGTCGGATATTCCAAGTAGAGGGAGGTCTACCCGAATCTTCTCAAGGATAGCCAATCGAGTTGTCCATCTTCTTACTGATTCACAGCTTAGATATTTCTATCTTCTTGAATGGAACCATAACGAGAATTTGATCGATCTCAACGAACAGTATCCCTTGTTGGGTATGGAGTCTATCATTGATCAATTGGACGACCCACTTTTAAAACGACTGAAGGATAGAGATACAAATTTACCTCATGTCATGCTTACAACATTTCTGGTGACAGCGATCAATGAGCAGGGGAAGGAATATCAATTTGCCAGAACGATAAAAGATGCGGCAGAGTTGGGGAAGAAGGCAACAATAGAGCGGCTGGAATTGCAGAGGTTATTCTGGAAATCCCGCAAAGTAGATTTTGGTATCGTCACACCGAATGAAATCCCCGTGCAAAGAAGCAAGAACATTGAATGGGTGTTACCTGCTCTGAACATAGAGGACTATGGTCTAACGAAAACTGAAATGATTAATTATGCAGAGCAACTAATAGACATCATTTCCACAACAGATAATCCCCTAAATTTTGTTCTGACTTCTTTTGATCGGCATATGAAAGTTGAAGTCGGGACGGGATTGCTCGTATTTCGATACCTGATAGCCAGCCGAAGGATTCGAATCAATATGGACATAGAGATAAAACTTGATAAAACTCCATCGGAGATCGGGGCCATAGTTCAGAGGAGCGAAGGAAGGGGGAAAAAGCATGTTATTGGTGGTTAATACACTTTATCGGTATGCGGATGATCGAAATCAGATAGAACGTGTTGTTTGGATCAGTTCGGATCGACAAGCTTGCTTTGTCGTAGACATTTACAACAACTCCTATCCTGATCCAAGACAAGTGTTGGACATTGAAGAGGGGATCAAAGAAGGTACATATATAATAGAAGAAACAGATCCTTGGTTCAGAATTGTTGGTCTTGAAACGATGTCGGAAAAGGAACAAAAGCGTTGGAATCAGGCCAAGGAAGTCATCCAAATGATTGCTGCTAACGGGTCTGAACCTAATATTTTTCTCTCCAATGAGCGTGCAAAACTGATTCAAAATGCATCCGAACAATCGGGTCTAAGTCCTGTTACTATTGCAAAGTATCTGAAGCGGTATTGGAAACGTGGGAAAAACTTCTACGCACTATTATCGGATTACGATTCCTGTGGGGGAGCTGGGCAAGAGAGAAAGCTTAGCTTGAAAGTGGGTCGTCGTAGCAAATATTCTTCCTTGTATGGAGAGATGGTGATTTCAGATGAAGTGAAACGGTTATTTCGCATTGCATTAGATAAATTCTATTACACCGCAAAACCCAATCGACCATCTTTACGATGGGCGTATGAACAGATGATTAAAGAGTATTTTGCCATAGAACAAAATACGGAAAGTGGAAGTATAATCCCTGTTGTGGAAGAAGGGTCTCCACTTCCGTCGTTCGGGCAGTTTCGATATTGGTTCAATAAATGGAGAGATCCGAAGCGAGAGGTTACGAGTCGAGAAGGGACAAGGAAGTTTCAACAGAATTACCGACCAGTGTTGGGGTCAACGCAACAAGATGCTTACGCTCCAGCGGCGGTCTTTCAAATAGATGCTACTATTCTCGACGTACATGTTGTATCAGAATTTTTCAGAAATAGGATTTTGGGAAGACCGACTTGTTACATTGTGGTTGATTCATACAGCCATCTTATCGCTGGAATACATGTTTCGCTGGAGTCACCAAGTTGGGCAGGTGGGGCAATGATGGCCCTAATGAATGTATCTGAAGATAAGGTGGAATATTGTAAGCGTTTTGGAATCGAAATACAGGAAGAAGAGTGGCCAGTTTCGGGATTCATTCCTGAGTCTGTTTTGGCAGACCGTGGGGAAATGTTAACTTCTAAGGCAATATCAATGATCGAGCATTTGCAGATTGCGGTAAAGAACACCACTCCATTTCCCCAGATTGGAAGCCGTTAGTAGAACGATACTTCGGAATAATTCAAAACCATGCAAAGCCATTCATGCCAGGTGCGGTATATAAAGATGCAAATGATCGAGGCGTGAAGGATAGACGTTTGAACACATCTTTGACCTTAGCAGATGTGACCAGAATTCTCATTAAATGCGTGCTCCACTATAACAACTTTCATCATCTTGCAGACTATAAACGTGATGAAAACCAAATTGCAGAGAATGTCCCGCCGATTCCGATTCATTTGTGGAATTACGGTATTCAATATAAATCTGGCAAGCTTCGGAGGGTATCTCAAGATGTTCTTCGATTTAATCTCCTTCCATCCGAAAGAGCAACTGTGACTCCAAAAGGAATCAGGTTCAACGGCATGTTGTACAGTTGTGAAACAGCTCTAAAAGAAAAATGGTTTATTCGGGCAAGGAAAGGGACATTCAAAGTGGATATTTCTTACGACCCCCGATGCGTGACTCAAATATATTTGCGGTTAGGACGTAACGAATATGATGTCTGCTATTTGCTGGAGTCCCAGTTACGATATAAGGACAGGTCAACAGATGATGTTATATTTTTGTTAGCCATGGAACAACAGGAAAAGGCAGGATTCAAAGAACAAGAATTAGGGCAACGTATTTCGTTAGCGGCGGAGATAGAGGAGATCGTCCAAGTAGCAGTCAAAAAAACAAAAGCGGAAGCAGTTCCAGAATCCAATGCCAAAAAGCTGAGGGATATTCGTGAAAATAGACGAAAAGAGACGGAACACAATCGAGAGCAGGAAAGCATTATTTTATCGGGAGTAAGGCAACCGAATGCCCCTGCCGCTGATTCGAACGAACAAAAAGATGATAATGATATGCCCAATCATCTTGAATTATTGAAGCAGTTACAGCAGGAGGGGCTACATGGAAATCGTTAGTTTGCCGAATGGGACAGAAGCGGTAGTAGCAGAATATAAGGAACAGCTCATCAAGGATTATGAAGGGAATCCATTCATTGAATGTCTGCCACAGATCTTGTCACCTAAGCAGGTGATTGAGCAGTTAGCATATTATCCTGCATTCGATCCGAATGAACGATTGCTGGAGCCATATATGCGTGTTCATTTACTTCAAAGGTTATTTCAATATTTCCAACCGACTCATGAACACATTCGGCTTGAACAAGCGATTTCCACCATGCTTCGGAATGGATACGTTGATCGGAATCCTATTTCTCCGAGTTATGTCAGGTGGAGATTGGGCAAAGAGGGAGAGGGAAGAGTAAGTCAAACCGCCATTCCCCATCAAAACTCATCATCTAAGTCCTTAACCTTAATTGGCATTTCGGGATCAGGAAAGACCAGTTCCCTTGCAAGAATTCTCTCCCTTACCCCGCAAGTTATTGTTCATTCGAAATACAAGGGAATTGACTTCTCAAGATATATGGTTTCATACCTTCGAATTGAGACGAGCTATGACGGATCATTGAAAGCCCTTTGTCTACAGTTTTTCATGACCATCGATGCTTTACTTGGAACTAATTACATGGAGAGGTATGGAAGCGGTCATAAGTCAACCAATATCATGATTCCGATCATATCCAAGCTTTTGCAGAACATAGGTCTTGGAATACTTGTGATCGACGAGATACAACACCTTAGCCTTGCCAAAAGTGGAGGTAGTGCAGCTGTTCTCAACTTTTTTACGACTTTAATCAATACGGCCAATATTCCCATTTTGTTAGTCGGCACGCCAAAATCGTTAAATGTATTACAATCCGAGTTTCGTCAGGCAAGGAGAAATATTAGTGGACATGGGAATTTTTTCTGGGATCGGCTCCAGAAGGATGCATCGTTCGATTTATTTCTTTCAGGACTGTGGAAGTATCAATGGATCCAAAAGCCAGTTGAATTGACTGATGAAATTTTATCTGTTCTTTACGACGAAACGCAAGGCATACCTGATATTGTGGTTAAGCTGTTCATGATGATACAAGTACGGGCGATATCAACGGGGAAGGAAACCATTACTGGAGCAATGATTCGTAAAGTGGCAAATGAGTTAAAGTTGATTCGTCCAATGCTGGATGCACTTAGAAGCGGAAGAACATCTCAATTAATTGATTATCAAGATATCGTTATGCCAGATATCACGGAGTTTATGCACAAGGAGCAGACCCAGATCCAAGTACAAACCTTCATTAAGGAAACGCGAAAGCATTCAGACTCCAGACAACAACAAATCACACATCTTAGGGAGAGTGCGGTGAACAGATTACAACTTCTGGGGATTAAAGAGAAGGAAGCGGATCGTCTGGTAAATGTGGTACTGAATCTACAACCAACTATGACTGACTTGAATGAGCTTGTTCAAGCGACGTATCAAATTTCAATAGACAAGGGGAAGGAGAAGCTTGAGGAGAAAGGGATTCAAAAAAAATGGGAAGGGGATCTTCGGCACATTGTGAAGGTTGGAGAAAAAGAAGGCATATCTGCCTATGAATCGTTAAAACGAGCGGGAATAATTCGACATGATTTTGGATATACGGGGTGATAATTGGCAATGCTTCTATTTTTCCCGACCCCCTATCCTGACGAGCTACTCTATTCAATTATAGGTAGGCTGAAAAAATGGTCAGGAGAACCGAATCACCGCAACATGTTGCAACATATTTTTGGAGACAAGCATATTACTGCTTCCGTTGATCTCCCCACAAAAATTGGCGGATTAGTTGAGAGACTGCCGATTACGTCCCAAATAACAGTAGAACAATTGATTATGGAACATACCTTGTTCCCATTTTATTCGGCATTCTTGCCTCCTGGTCAAGCAGATGCAGTATATAGATCGATGGTTGAGGGTATTGGAAACGAAGTTTATTCTCGGCTTGGTATTATGGGCAGTTCAATACGTCGGAATAAGAGGATCCGATTTTGCAGAGAGTGCCTAATTCAAGACCTCAAGACCTATGGCGAAAGATACTGGCACAGAATGCATCAAATCCCTGGTTTAGATGTATGTGTCGAACATGGAACTATTCTTTTAGATAGTGATATTCAATTGCACGGAGAAAACAAATATAAGTTTATAGCGGCGGATGCAAGTAATAGTCCGCTTAATGGTGTTACCGAGATAACATCTTTGAACGAAATCGGGAAATACCAACATCTTAGCAACAATATAAAGATGCTCCTTAGTAATCGGTATCCGAATCGATCGTTTGATTGGTTTGAACAGTAGTATTGGAATAAGTTAAAAGAATATGGTTATTCCAGTACCATTGGACATAAGGTTGACCAAGATAGGCTTTATCGAGATTTTATTTCTAATTTTGGTGAGAACTTTCTTGAACATTTGCAATCTGGTATTCATACAAAAAATAATTGGCTAAAACAACTAACCAGGAAGCATCATAGAACTTTCCACCCGATTCGCCATCTTCTATTAATACAATTTCTCAATGCCGATGTAGAGGAATTCTTCACAAATTGTGGATCGTACAAACCATTTGGTAATGGACCATGGATGTGTATGAATCCCGCCGCTGATCATCATGGAAGTCTTGTTGTTAATGAGATTTATTTGACCGTACAAGATAAGAAAGCTACTGGGACATTCCATTGCTCATGTGGATTCGTATATACTCTACGGGCTGGGGAAGACGCAAAGACAAGTATGAGAGTAAAGCGATTTGGAATGGTATGGGAAAAAGAGTGTAAGAGGTTAGCTGAGGCAGGCATGAGTTTGCAGGAGATTGGTATACGAATTCAAGCCAATATACGCACTGTAAAAAAATACATAGATAAGGAAGAGGGGGGAGGAAAAAAGGAAAGGCAGTTAGAGGAGGAAAAGCAAAGAATAGAGGATCGAGCGGAATGGAAGACTATGCAAAATAAGTATCCGTGTTTGTCCAGAACAGAACTGAGAAAACTGAATCCCACACTATTTAATCGGTTGTATCGTTTAGATCGGTCATGGCTCGAACGGGAATCGCCAACGAAGGTAAAGAGAAGAGGTGCTTCGAAAACCAGGATTAATTGGAATAGTCGGGACAGAGATCTTGTTGAGAAGATTAAAATCTCAGTCGTCGCTATTCAAGCCAGGGACGGAAAGCCAAAACAAATAAGTATAAATTCTATCGGGCTTGAAATTGGTAATAGAACTCTCTTGGACAAGTATCTTGATAAATTGCCGCTAACTAAGGCTTATTTAAAACTCGTGGTTGGGAGCAACGAACAATATCGATTGCGGAGATTAAAATGGGCTATTAAAGAACTGAAACGGGAAGGTAGGAGGATTACAAGATGGGAGGTGTTACGAAAGGCTGGTGTGCGTCCTGAAATCATAGATGCTTCTATAATTGAGACAATGATAAACTCGGAAGATCCATTTTTAAAGGCATGATACTATTCTGTCCTGATGAAATTTAAAATAAAATGCTCCAATAAACCGCAGTTTCACTAAGTTGAAAACTGCGGTACGATTCCTATTTATAAAGAAATTACCTTTGGATGTACCTTATCAAGTATCTCATCAACTTCTTTCATGATTTGAGCAAAATCTTGTGTCTTGAAATCGAATTTCCATTTGTATAGGGAGTTAAACTTCCCATAACGGTTTTGAGTACTTTTTCCACACTTCATTGTCTCATAGTTACAAAAGGTTGCTATTTCATCCCTCAGCCAGTTCAGATCGTCTTGAGGCATCTTATTGTTCTCATCCAATAATACCTTCAATATGAAATCCTCATAGTTGAACTCCCAATAAAACTCAACGTTATAACCCAAGATTTTCTTCTTGAGCCAACCATCCCTCCAATTCATAACAGGATTATTACTGCCGCTATATATATCCCACTGAACAGAATATTTTGAATATCGTTTTAATTCGAAATATATATAGTAAAACAGTGGAAACCAAAGGTGGTATCCCCGACCCTTCCAATACTTTTCATCAAAAATTTTGGGGGTAATCTCCAGTTCTTTCATTATGTCCATTCTTCTGAAATCCTCATCTGTCAAAGCTTCAATCCAATCATCATAAACATGATGGTCGATATATAAACCCGAAAAAACTTCACGAATTTCTGGGAGTCGAAACACTATAAAAGAGTGAAGGACAGGCTGAACACAAACTTGAGCCGAGCCAAAAAGGAATAACAAAAATGAGGCATCATCAGGATTGCAGTTTTTGTCTTGGAGAAAATCGTTTCGTGTTCCGTTAAGTTGTTCACTGTAGGGGATTGAATCTACCTTCATTTCAATAACTAAATATTTTGTACTCTGATTGTTTAGATCAACCCTTACGACAAGATCGATCTTCCGCTTGCGACCAAAAGAGTATTCAGGTGAGCAGGTAATATTCTGTATATCCGTTTCCTTGAAATTGATGGTTTGATTGCACATACGATAGATTCTACGAAGGACTTCATATTTACGGTCCATTGTAACCAAAACATTTTTTGTTTCAAGAATCCAAGAGATTACACCTGTATGTACCCTTTCAAACTGATAGCCTATGATACTTACAAAGTTACCATTCACCTAAGTCCCGACCCCCGATGACATTACCGTAAATGACTGTTATAAATCTATTTTAACACCTCTTTGTCCTTATTCCATATAAATACTTTAGCGATCTAAAGGTCGAAACTTACTCGGACAATAAATCAGTAGTTCCCCAATTGCTTTCTCCGTAGAATCATTGTAAGGAAGGATGGGGGCTTTTTTGTGCCAGACTTAAACGACTTTGGAAGAATAGAAATCGAGCTGACTGAATAAATGATCACTTTGAGTCTAAATAGAAAGATTTATAAAAACCTCGAAACTTGAAATTTAATATAAAAAACCAATGTTACTTGACAATATAGTAAAAGTGGTAAATAATTATGGTATATATTGGAGCGTGGGAGGGGTCGTTTAATGAAAACGTATCTTGAGGAATGCACGTTGTTGGACGAGCAGAGGAGCCTTATTGTAAGGGGGATACAAGAAGGCAAAAAGGAGTATCAGTCAATAAAGGCGTTGCTTCCAGAATTCACCACAAATACATATGCCCCTCGTTTACAATATGATGCCGTAAATTCACATGTTGAAAGAATGATATTGAGCAACCCACATACACAAATGAAAGTTTTCAAGAAAAAAGCAGGATTCCACCCATATATCGTGATTCAGGATACAATTAGAAACATACTTATCCTGGTGTCAAAGTTGCCGAAAAACAAATATATTTATAACCCAAGCGGATATCGAGGAGATTTTGCTTCATCGAATTTTGATCGTCTGCTTGATGCAGGTGCACCAAAAGAAGATTTAATGGGGGATACCATTTATCAACCCTCGTTATTTCAAGGTCCAGACAATCACCCCTTTGGAATCGTAATAAGTTATGATCGGGACAGCGATGTCATTTATGAGGGGGCTTTAAGACCCGACCAAGAAGAATGGATCTACAAGGAAGATATTACGGATTCAATCATCGACAATACAAAAGGCATTATTCCACTGAACAACTACAGAGCTTCTGATATCGAACCTCGGCTAAAAACACCAAAAGAAGACAGCGATATTGTGGTTAAATTAAAGAATTCCCCTTCAACTTAGAAAGACTTCTGCAGATTAGGAGAAATTTATTATGAATGTAAAACAAGAGCCGCAGTTTAACCCGAAAAGGCTAAGGGAGGCACGTTTAGTACGGGGCATGACAATTAGTGGTCTTGCAGAAAAGATTGGAGTATCAAAACAAGCAATATCCCAATTTGAGCTGGGAGAGCATTCCCCAAAACAAGAGACAGTGTTGGCGTTAATCAATACACTCAAATTCCCTAAAAGTTTTTTTTATCGAGAGTTCACTGAACAATATGTTGGTAACACATTTTTTCGTGCCAATGCTACAGCTACAAAGAAGAGCAAGGAAGTCCAATTTCAAAAGACATTATTAGCGGGGTATATCTATGAGTATTTATCCGAGTATATCGAATTCCCTGATCTAAACTTGCCAGACAGTTCCTTTTGCCTCGACTCAGAGTGGGAGAATAATTCAATTGAGCAATTAGCCGAACAAGTTCGGAAGTATTGGGACTTGGGTGATAAACCAATCACGAATATTGTTCACTTATTGGAGAGATATGGGGTCATTGTGTTTTCAGTAGATACTGATAGCGAAAAGGTCGATGCTTTTTGTCAGCACCGAAAAGGCAGACCTTTTATTTTTCTTGGCAATGATAAGCAGTCCGCATTCAGACGGCAATTCGATGGTGCTCATGAATTAGGACACATATTGATGCATAAGGAAATTGATAATCAGGATGTACTTAACCGTGATGAATTTAAAAATATGGAGAACCAAGCGAATCGTTTTGCGTCAGCCTTGTTAATGCCAGCAGAAGCTTTTGCTAAGACAGTAACTTCTACTTCGTTGCTCCATTTTGTAGATCTGAAAAAGTACTGGAATGTGTCAATTGCCGCTATGTTGTTCAGGTGCTTAGATTTGAAAATCATTGACGAGAGTAAGTACACCTCTTTAGTCAAACAAATGTCTATGAAGAAGATGAGAACTAAAGAGCCTCTCGATGATGTCGTTCCATTACAAGAACCTGTCGTTCTAAGGAAAAGCATCTTAATGTTACTGGAGAATAAGATCAAAAATGAATTACAATTGATCCAAGAAGTATCCGTTCCGCAAGAGTACATTGAGATGCTATGTAATCT
Organism: Paenibacillus sp. PvR098; assembly: GCF_017833255.1. NCBI lineage: Bacteria > Bacillati > Bacillota > Bacilli > Caryophanales > Paenibacillaceae > Paenibacillus > Paenibacillus sp. PvR098. The sequence goes on along the minus strand of NZ_JAFIBU010000001.1, from coordinate 2,520,266 downwards.
TGATGAAGGAACTCTAAATTACAAAGAACCTGAGCCTACTATTAGGTTGTTAAAAAATAATTTTTAACCCATGAAAGCTCCATGATTGTTTGGAGCTTTCTCCACGTTTCAAAGATGTTACGTTAAACCTTACACAATAAAAGTAAACCGTGTGTTTAGACGTTAAGTAGTGAGGAGAGAAAAATGATACAAAAAGTGTGGGTTTTCTTATCGTCAAATCTCCCGAATATTTTCTCGATAGTTGGATTATTAACGGTTTTGTGTGCTCTTATTGCATTAATTACAAGGTTAACAGTAGGGAATTTTTTCAATAAAAACCTTGAAAGACACAAATCTCAACTAATGATTGAAAACGACCAATTCAAAAAACATTTGAACTCGGAATTAGAGGAATTAAAGCATAAACAACAGAAAATATTAAAGGATTTTGACCTATATACTACGAAGAAACATGAAACGTATCCAGAGCTTTACAAGTGTTTAGAAAAAGCCATTGGAAAAATAATGCGATTAAAGGGCGAAACCCGTTTTCCGTCATTTGAAAATGTTAGTAGTGAAGATTTGGAGGACTATCTGAAGTCATTGAATGTTACTGCAAAAGATAAGGATGATATCCTGCAATTATGGAATAATAATGCCACCAAGAATGATGCGATACTAAGAATAAGAAAAGTCCTAAAAATGATAAGTTACAATGAAGCTTACGAGCTTTGGCACGAAGCAAACGACTTTTTTATTTACAATGAGCTTTACTTTAGTGAAAGGGTAGCTGGACAAGCGAGGAAATTACTCGATTTCTTATGGGAATACCTTGAGTATCTTGAGCCAATTGCCCCACTTGATTCTGAGGATTTACGTGCAATTAATGAGCTAAAAACGATGGTTATACCGAATGCAAGAAATGAATTAAAACAGCTTTTAAAGGAAGATTTAACGTTATCTTTCAATCAGTAGGGCACTTTCTATTCCAAGTTTATCCTGAGCTTTTACCTAATTCCTATTCCCTACTATGTAAAAAGCACTCAAAGTCATCTCAAAGCCTAAATAGTCGTATTAAAGCCTAAAAAGTCATGTTACGAGCCGAGCGAAATTCAGGGATCCACTCCTGTTTTTCCTCGGCTCATTTCTCTTCTTCATAAGGGTCGCAAGACCCGAAACCTCTTGATAAATCTGGCTTTCCTCCGATTTTTTCTCCGATTATCTTTAGCCCTATACCCAGTCTTTCCCTGTTTTTCTCCCTGCTCTTAGTTCGACTTTAATTGCTTTTTTGACTCCGATTTTCTCGGTCGTAGCCCCTGTTTTTCCCCTATTTGTAGTACGACTTTAATTGCTCGAAGGGATTGGGGATAGGTACGAGGGAGGGCGGGAAAAGCCTTGTGGCTGTAAGGCGGAGCGGCGGTTGGGCAAAGGTGACATGCGTGATACGACTATTTAGGACTTTGACAGATAACCTTTTCTTTTTTAATTGGGGAGGGATAACTGTTTTTTCTGGACATGGAGTAACTAAATTAACCACTGGAATAGAGAGAATCCTTATAGGGTCAATGCATTAATCAACTTCAATAACCGCAGTCGAATTTAGTTATGTTCCCGCATACGGTGCATGTGTTAATTCGCTGGTAAGGGATGCTGAAAAGGCCTTGTTAACAAAGGGGATTTTCGCCAAAACAGCAAGATGTGAATACGGTTATGAGTACTGGCCATTGGTGATTTGGGGTTATAGTTTAACAACAAAGAACGAAGAATCAACGAAATTTTCCAGGCAAAGGCACTAGAAATTATTTGCTTTTATATTGTTATAGTCCAGAAAGACCCCGAACGATTGAAAATACATTATCGTTTGGGGTCTTATCATTATGTCACGTTTAAAATTAACAATGAGGAACTGAATCATCAGAAAAAGTGACAAAAATCATGTCATGATGTCATTCGAATATGCGCCGCGGAGTACAGAATCATTAATTATGTCATATTGCACCTTCATTACGAATTGTAAACAAAAAGCTTCTTTAGTGGATTTGATGACATATGGCAACATTTTTGGGAAAGAGAGAAGTTTGTTCAGGCAGATGCAGGGAGAAAATTTTACCTTATAAGGTGTCTGGAGATATTCTTATCTCTAGTAGCAAGGATTTATAGCATTTATGTTAAAGGCGAAACTTTCGAAAACCAACATGACTAGGGCCATCGGTGTTGCTGTCCTTTCACTAAAACCCACATAAAGCACCTTCCCTTGTACAGAAAATATAAGCCAGTTATTTGAATTTATGATACAATACTGGCATGAATATGCGCTGGAGCCAATTTTCGGCTGCAACTTCATGTAATCGGTTTCAACTCTTTTCTATTGGTGTTCAGCAAGCTCTTCAAAGATCAGTGCGGCTAATGATTTATATTTAACTCAAGTAAAAATCTTAATTAAGGAGTTATGAATCTATGAACCTATCTTATCACTTTGACGAAGTCGGCAGACTTCCTTTACCCGGAGATAATGTCGCCGTTGCCACTCGTCAACTGGACGCTGGCACTATCATTTACTATCAAGGTCAAACGCTGACCCTGGATTATACGGTCATGGAAGGCCATCGCTTTGCGGTGAAGGAGATTGCCGCAGGTGATGCCTTGCTTTCCTGGGAATTGCCCTTTGGTGTGGCTCTGCAATCGATTCAGCCCGGCAATTATGTGATCAACAAGGGTGTGTTGGAGGCGCTTAGTATGCGTTCGCTGGGATTTGCGCTGCCGGCGACGCCCAATTTTGCCGATCAAGTACCTCCTTTTGTTCTTGACGAGGCGAATTTCCAATCGGCCCCGGCCTTACCCGCTTACCCGGAGACGCGCACCTTCCTGGGTTATCGGCGCAGCCAAGCGCGAGGCGTCGGTACCCGTAACACGATTGTCTTGTTGGGCACCACTTCACGCACAGGGAGCTATGTCAAGCAGCTCGCTGCTCGTTTGCAAGATGAACTGAAGAACTATCCTCAAGTGGATGGGATTGTCCCCGTGGCGCATACGGAGGGGGACACGGAACAACCTAATAACCTGGCACTATTGCTGCGCACGTTGGCCGGATTTATTGTCAATCCCAACGTGGGTGCGGTTTTAATCGTAGATTATGGCATTGAATCCGTGACCAACCAGATGGTAGAAGCGTATTTACGCGAACATAACTATCCGTTAGACGAAGTGCTGCATCGGTTCCTGTCCATCAAAGGAGGATTTCAAGATAATCTGACCATAGGGGAAGCTATTGTGCAAGATTGGTTACCAACGGTCAACGCCATGGAACGGACCGCTGAATCCATTAGTCATCTAAAGATTGGACTGCAATGTGGAGGCTCAGATGCCTTTTCCGGCATTTCTGCTAACCCTCTGCTGGGTTGGATTGCACAGGAATTGATACGCTACGGCGGCGCCGCCAATCTGGCTGAAACCGATGAATTAATTGGCGCCGAGCCTTATGTCCTGCAGAAGGTACGCGATATTGAAACCGCTCGCAAATTCTTGACGCTTGTAGAGGAATTCAGGGCGCGTACGGCTTGGCACGGCGCTAACGCTGAAGGAAACCCATCCGGTGGGAATAAATATCGCGGCCTTTATAATATCTATCTCAAGTCCATTGGGGCTGCCCGCAAGAAAGATCCGGCTACTCGCCTCGACTATGCGATTGACTATGGTTCGCCCATGAAAGAGTCCGGGTTTTATTTTATGGATAGCCCGGGTAATGACCTCGAGAGCGTTGCGGGGCAGGTGGCTGCAGGCTGCAACCTGATTTTCTTTACGACAGGTAACGGCTCGATCACCAACTTTCCTTTTGTGCCGACGGTCAAGGTGGTGACGACTACACGTCGTTACCAATTGCTAGCCAATGATATGGATATCAACGCCGGTCAGTATCAAGACGGCATGTCCATGGATGAGTTGGGCAAGCATGCCTTTGAACATTCGATACAAATAGCCTCTGGTCAGCGAAGCGTTGGTGAGAAGGCTGGCCATGCACAGGTGCAGATCTGGCGTAACTGGCGGCAAACCGATGCAATCCAACTGGATACCTTGCTCAATGCACCTCTGCCGGCGGGAGAACCTATTGCGATTCGAACGGATGCAGCCGCGGCCACCAACCCCATCCGCTTCACAATCACTCGTCACCAAGAGCATCGAGCCAGTGATCACATCGGCTTAATCCTGCCCACGAGTCTTTGCGCCGGACAGGTGGCGAATATGATTGCGCTGCGGATGAACAAACAGGGGCTTGGTCAATCCGAGCACCTCTCACGCTTTGTGGCCTTGGCTCACACGGAAGGATGCGGTAATTCGGCTGGCCAACCAGAGCAGTTGTATGCTCGCACAATGATTGGCTATGTTACCCATCCGCTAGTCAAGCATTGTCTGTTACTGGAGCATGGCTGCGAGAAAACCCACAATGACTTTATGCGTCACCAGATGGAGGAGATGGGGGTTGACCCCAGCCGTCTTGGCTTTGCCAGTATTCAACTTGACGGCGGGATAGATAAGGTAACTCAGAAGGTGGAAGCGTGGTTTGTCGATCAATTGTCAGCAGCCGGGCCAATCACGAAGGAGAATGTCGGGCTAGAAGCATTGCGTATTGGGATCTTAAGTGATGGTTCCGTGGCAGACGCAGCCGGTGAACAACTGGCGATGTTGACAAAAATGATTGTCGGCGCAGGCGGCATGGTGGTTGTCCCCGAGAACAGTGATCTGTTTTCAACGCCTGCTTACAGTGAGAATGTATTGACTACTTCCAATGTCCAGCCGTCATTGGCCTATGGCGAACATGCCCGCCAAACCGGTTTCCATATCATGGAAACACCGACCGAGCACTGGGTGGAGAACGTCACGGGCTTAGCAGCCACGGGTGTAGAGTTAATTATAGCGCTGGTCGATCGTCGCCCGATGCAGACGCATCCGTTCGTGCCTATGCTGCAAGTGGCATCGGAGCCGACTATGCAGCAATATGCCAATGATTTGGATCTGTTACTCACCGGGAATCCCGCCGCTTGGACCAACCAGATTCTCGAAAGCTGTAAGCAAATCATTGAGCATAGCTATACTCCGCGTCTCTATCAACAGGGTAACGTTGATTTTCAATTGACGCGAGGATTGCTGGGCGTGTCGTTGTGATTGGGACGTAAATAGCCTATGTGAATGGCAGCTCGATTTTATTAGAAAAAGGAGTGAGCGTGAGGGGTTATTTCCGCTCACTCCATTGGATGAGAGGGGAAGTGCTCCATAATTCAGTCACGATACCGCCTGGATCAGCGATTCCCTGCACAATGTCTTATCATTTGGGGCTGATATGAATGCCCTCACTATTTCGCCAATCGGCGTAGAATATACGCTTCTCATTGCTATATCCGTTAGAAACCAATTCATTATCCAACCATTGCTTATCAAATCCGAGCGCGTGCAAATTATCCCATAAAATTTCACCATCGATAATCAAGGTGGTCGGGAGATCTTTCGTGCGATCCGGAAAATTAAAGTCCTGCTTTGTCGGTTTTTGATACTTGGATTTCAGCAATGTACTTACTTGGCCATTAGGCTCCAGTATTCCGTACTTGACTTCACGCACTGAAAAAACATTACTTTGTCGTAGTATACTCAATATTTGATTTACGTCTATTTTATTCTTTTTAAGCGTCTTCCGGTCAATGACTCCATCTCGAATAATAATGGAAGGATTGACAACCAGCAGGGAACGAGCCGATTTCATCTTTTGGGTTAAAAACTCTACGCCCAACATGAGAACCGTCCATAATCCGATCGCGTATAAAATAAAAAACTCCTATCTCATCTTCATAAATCGTATTTCTCAAAAAATCCCCGAGCACCAACACGAAAATCAAGTGAAAAGGGGTGAGCTGCAGGATGGAAGTTCTCCCTGTTACGATTATGATAAAAAATAAGGTGATAAAACCTATGACGACTTTGATTGACAGTAAACCGATGCTTACTTCTTCCAATATAGTTTTCCTCCAGATGGCATTTATTAGCGTCTCCTCATTCATTATGGGGGAATAAATACAAGGCTATACAACGGTCCCCGACACATTTTTTTGCGGTATTCACGCGATTCCCGGAGAATAAGCGCATAAACTGCACTTGCAGCCCTACCCTCTCCCCCGATGAATCCAGTCGCCGCCGCGCAACAGCAAATGGTTGCAATCGAACCTGAATTGAAAAGCCAAATAGCCAAGCCCAGGTTGAAAGGTATATCACGGAATACATCTTGTTCAATAACAATGAGCGCTTCCAGAAAAAAATGAGGCGACCTTTCTCCGATTGAATAACGGGAAATGGCCGCCGCATAGATTTATTCTGTTTTTCTTACTATCTACTTGACGGGGCTAATGTCTTGTACCCAAACTACTTCGCATTAAATAATCTCTTCATTGTGATGAATGCTTGTTGTTTTGTGAAATGTTCGGTGGAACCGAACTTATTGTTGCCAACGCTGCCCATCACTGCTGCATGATTAGTATTATCAACAATTGAACTCATAAGGGCTATCGATTCTATCGACCAGTTCGCCATGTTTTCCTCATCAGTAAAAGTGACAACGTTGGTACCTTTGGTTATTCCTAACATTCCTGAAACTCTTGATAACATGACTGCCGCTTCTTGACGGGTAATGAATCCGTTAGGGTCGAGTTTATTGTTGCCTCTCCCTCCGATAATACCCAGAGCATTAGCGGCTAATACAGTGGGATCAAATGTGTCTTCAAAGGTATCGTAGTTTATCTTTTTACCGGCGTTAGCAAGCATCTCGTCAACGGTTTTACCGGTTTTAACCGATAACAAATGCAATGCAAGTTTGCTGAAATCCGCACGATTAATGTTTGTCTTGTAACCATAATCTAATTCTATGGGTACGAGATTTAATGATGTCGCTGAACTAACTTCTGGTAATGCCCATGTTGAAGGAACATCCAATGGATTTTTAATAAAACCATAATTATCACCGTGGTTAATTTTTGCTCCGATTAATCCCTGGCTGGAACTATGCGCCCTTGCGTATTGCCCAGTTACTTCGGTGCCATTTTTGTCAATAAAAACTACTCCGCCATCTAATTTCTCTGCCCGAGCCAAGCCTTCGCTGAAGTCTTCCACCTGAGCGTACTTTTTCCCTAAATTCACCACTTGGTTACCGTTCTTATCCAGGATAACATAAATATCATCCGGACTATCCTCACGATAGGAAGCTATTGATTCTTATTTATGAACATCCAGTTATATCCGTTACCTATATTATTGAAACGTAATACACTTGCTACTCCTTCACTAAAATTCACGGCATCATCGTAAACAATCTTAGTTACTTCATCACCATTTTTATTGATCTAACCCCATTTTTCATTCTTCGAAACAACAGCTAATTCCTCATGGAAATTATTCACCCAGTCATATTTGAGTGGAATGACTTCTTTTCCGCTCTTATCGATAAATCCCCACTTGCCATTTTTATTTACTGCCGATAGACCATCATAAAATCCGGCGGTTTCAACAGAAATACCGTATCCATCATCGTCACGTATTTCATCATAATGGGGTTGAACGACTTCCTTCCCTTTCCTATCGATAAAACCCCATTTTCCATTTTTTCTTACCGCCGCTAGGCCTTCTCTGAAATTAAGTACCTCATCATAAGATGTTTTAATGACTTCCTTCCCGTACTTATCCAGGTAGACCCACTCGCCTTGTTTATTTTGATAACGAGCTAATCCCTCGCTGAATATATACACCCTGAATAATTTATTCGTATCCAAAAACAGATCGTCGATAATCAAATTTCCCTGTCTATCAATGACTCCCATGTTGCCGTAACGGGACAATTGAACCCAAGCCATGCCTTCGCTAAATGTATTTTGTACATCGTTAAAGCCGTAAAGACTCGTATATTCCTGCTCAATCGAGAAGCTTTCTTTTTCATCGGCGAAGACCACAGATTACATGTTAATCATTGCAGCAATGCTTAAACCAAACACGTTAACCGTTTCATCACTCTCTCTCCTTCGAAGTTAATGTTCTTAATAAATCTCACCTGTTGTATTATTTTGCTAATAGGCGTTATAGCCAAATCATCTTTAATGGACTCCGACTTTGCGCTAGATTTTGCGATGAGGTTAGCCAAATTGCTTATATTCTGCAATAAAGCCATGCTAAACGAGTAAGCAGCTTTCTATTTTGGATCATTCGATGTACAGCATACAGCATTGGTAAAGAGCAACTGGAGATGCGGAGGAGGCACGGAAGCCTGTTTTTGAAGTACTGAACTGCTTACATGGTTGCGTTTATCGCGCATTAAAAAGTGCGTGATAAACGCATTTTTTTGCGTAAGTCGCGTAGTAACCACACGTGAAAAACACGCTTTTTCAAGCGTGACTCACGCGGTGAAATGTGCGTGAAAAAGGCTTATTTTTCGGTTACTGTCGAATGATGTCATTGTATACTTTGTAATAGGGTTATATACCTAGGTCGTTGTATCGAAGTCCAGTCTCGAATGAAGTTGAAACAGTCGTATGGATAGTACAAAGGTTACAAAGGTTCTTATTTTAATAGTCCAATCAGCATGTGCACCATTCTATTCATTTCTTAACGATAACGGCCAACCCATTCGAAAGGTGGGGACGCAAAGCCAAGGGTCAACGGCGTGTAACACGCTACGGCAGCCGGGTTACCGAATTAGGAGGATTTCTATACACGAATCCAGTCCCTTATTCGGACTAGATTTTTAAATTTAAGGAGGAAAAAACCAGTGGCTCTTGTTAAAAACAACTTTAAAAAAAACAACGATATTCTTGAAGAAAACATTCGGGCGATTCTTGAGGAAATTGGTGAAAATCCAAACAGGGAAGGCCTTTTGGATACCCCAAAACGAGTAGCAAAAATGTACAGGGAGGTGTTTGCCGGTGTCGAGGTCAATCCCGAAACGGCATTAACCACAACGTTTGAGGAAGATTATGAAGGAATCATAACCGTAAAAGACATTACTTATTATACGTTCTGTGAACACCACCTGATTCCTTTTTATGGGAAAGCCCATATCGGTTACATACCGGACGGAAGAATTGTAGGTTTAAGCAAATTTGCCAGATTAGTGGAGCTCGTTTCCCAGCGGCCGCAAGTACAAGAGAGAATGACCCAGCAAGTCGCAGCTGCCATTATAAACGTGCTGAAACCAAAAGGTGTCATCGTGACGATTGAGGGAACCCATTTATGTATGTGTGCAAGAGGGGTTAAAAAACCTGGCACTGCTACAGTGACAACGGTGAAAAAAGGGATATTCACCGAAAGCGTTGCTTTATGTGAAGAATTTGACCGTTCCATTTCGCGCATTTGAATCGTTCAATAACAGAGGCGGGGGACACCATTATGCTTTATTTATCAAGAAGAGTCGATTTTTCCGCAACCCATGTTTATCGCGTTCCGCAATGGAGTGATGAAGAAAATCGCCGAATTTTTGGGCTTTGTAATAATCCAAGCGGACACGGACACGATTATAAACTTGAAGTTATGGCCAAAGGATTGTTAAACGAAAGCACGGGCATCGTGGTTAATACAACGGACATTAAGCGTATCGTGAATTCGTTTGTCGAACGGGAACTCGACGGTAAATTTTTGGATCGCGAACACCCATATTTTCAAATTCACATACCGACTACGGAGAGCCTTGTAGAGTATATTTGGTTTTCCCTTGAGTCTCAGTTTGACGGATGTGAACTGCATCGGATTAGATTGCATGAAAACGACTTTTTATATTCGGAAAAGGAGGCGGGCTCATTGACCCGGCTTACTCGAAAGTATCACTTTTGCGCGGCACACCGTTTACACAGCGATCATTTAACGGCAGAAGAAAATCTCGAGTTGTTCGGCAAGTGCAATAATCCCCACGGACACGGCCATAATTACTACCTTGACGTAACAGTCACAGGGACACCCGATCCCGTCACGGGAATGATTATGAATTTGGCTGAACTGGATGAAATTGTGGAGAGGGTCGTACTTGCTAAGTTCGACCATAAACATTTAAACCTGGATACAGATGAATTTAAAGAGTTGAATCCGACTTCGGAAGTCGTTGCTCTGGTCATTTATAACATGCTGCAACCGCATCTTCCTAAACTTTATAAGATCGGACTTTGGGAAACCGAAAAAAATTATTTTGAATATTATGGACCAGGAGAATAAAGATGATTGATTTTGAACAACTCAAAGGGAAAACTATTGCCATTACAGGGGCCTCCCGTGGAATCGGTAGAGAAACGGCAGGTTTACTCAGTCAACTGGGGGCGAATCTTGTTCTTGGGGCAAGAAACGAAGAAGATTTAAAATCGGTTACCGACCAAATGAATTCGCGAACATTAGTATTACCTTTGGATGTATCCGATGAAACGTCTGTAAACACATTTACGAAAGAAGCGGTATCGCATTTCAAAAGAATTGACGCACTGATCAATTGTGCCGGAGTAGGTACTTTCGACTCCCTGCTTTCGCTGTCCATAGAAGATTTCAACCGAATGATTTCGGTAAACCTGAAAGGCACGTTTCTTTGCTGCCAATCCTTTGGCCGGCATATGAATCAAAACAGACAAGGGAAAATAATCAATCTCGTCTCTATTGCAGGAACGATGGCACTGCCCGGATGCGGGGGTTACTCAGCTTCTAAATTTGGAGTCTTAGGACTCACGAGAGTATTGCAAGCAGAATTAAGAGATAAAGGTATTCAGGTTACGGCTGTGCTGCCCGGGGCAGTAGATACTTCATTTTGGGACAAGATGGAACAAAAACCGGATCTATCGCAGATGATACCCGCACAGACAATAGCTAAACATCTGGTTTATATTTTGTGTCAGCCTAGCGGTGCAGTGGTAGATGAAGTAACGATTATGCCTCCCCTCGGCATTTTATAAAGGGGGTTTCCGATTTGTGAAATCCATATTTAACAAATTAATGGGTTTTTCCGATGGAGGAAGACGAGGGTTAGATGCGGAGTTGCCTACACCTCTGTCCACAGAAAACATTCACGATAATCAAAGACGTGCATTGGTCGGGTGGATCGCCAATCGCATGGGGCAGAAGCTTCAAATGGATAATAAGCAGGCCGGTGCCCTAATCTACCTTTCTTTTACAAGCGACTCTGTTACCAATAATCCGAACGATGAGCAGCAATACTTATTATATCTCTCTTCTTGTTTAGTCGAGTGGTTGACAGGCGACGTTTACCTCAGTCTAAAGGAAATGCGTCTTCCGGATAAGTTTCATGTTTGTTTGCTGGAGATTTATGAGGAAATTAAGCAGGACATAGGCCGTTATATACCTGAGGGAAGAAGTCCCGAAATTTCGCATGTGACGGAAGACGATGAAATTTGGCAGGTCTACCGTGATGTTATTTTCGCGGCGACGCAGCGCAAATTTCTGCTTATTCGAAAAACCGAGGTGGACGAATACAAGCAGGGCAGCTTATTGTGCAGAGTCTCCATCACGGAACGTTCCGATATACCCAAAGCCAGAGATTTGGCAAAACAGAATCTGCTTGAATTGGGCTTTTCCCAGTCCGTTGTTATGAGTCAGATTCTTGTCATTTCCGAAGCGATAACTAACATCCTTAAGCATGCGAAAGAAGGAATAATGTTCATTGTTGCGACTGACACGGAGATCCATGTTCTGGTTGAGGATAAAGGATCCGGATTTCCGCTCAAGCTTTTGCCAAATACAACCCTTATGGCGGGTTACTCCACAAAAAAATCGCTTGGGCAAGGGTTTACGTTAATGATGAAAATGACGGATCAGGTATTACTATCAACAGTCCCCGACGAGGGCTCTACACTAATACTTGTTTTTAACCGAAAAGGGGGAGAACAAAATGCTGAAAAGCAATCTGTCGGATAATCTCATTGTAACAGATACGGTACAAAAAACGTTGATGACGAGCCTGCTTTTCGAGGGATTTTGGGACCGCTGGATTGCCCATGGCTTGGAAAGAGAGAAGGTTAATCAATTTCGAACACAGTTAAAAAGTTTGGAGCAATGGAAATGCTTTTGGGATCAAACTGCGCAGGAGTATGAACAACAGGCAGATGCCTTACTTGGGGAGGGGTTTAGGCGAGAAGCGGAATATTTTTACCGCAAAGCTGGTCTGCACTATAATTTGATCCAATGGATTTTTCCACAAACTAGTAATGAAAAGCGAAATTGGTTTATTCGCTGTATCGCAATGTTTACGCTGGCTGATGTCATTTCAACGGATATAATCTTACACAATGTTATTCAAGTTGAGGGCAAGGATTGTATCGGGAGAATTCGTATCCCTGAGAAACCGAGGGGATGCGTTGTCATTATTAACCCTATAGATTCTTCAAAAGAGGAATTGTTTACCTACGAAATGGATTTTGCGGCGATGAACCTTGTGACGGTCAGTTTTGATGGTCCAGGACAGGGGGAGTCTTACGTATGTAACGAACATAAAGCTACACGCTCAAGATGGAATCGGTTTGTCAATCAAGTGATCGATTTCACTGCAGAGCGTTTTCCTGAACTTCCCGTGAATTTATTCGGAACAAGCTCCGGGGGAGCCTGGGCTGTGTACGGCAGTGTCCACCCCCAAGTCAGCAGGGTCGTTTCCGTGAGTCCTGCTTGCCAAAACGATGTGAAATTACCGGATTATTTCACCGAGCGGTTGTCTTATGTTTTGGAGGAAGGGACAGATACCATCCTGCCCGATTTTGAACATTTCAAAACAGATAAACCGGTGCTGCTTTTCCATGGGAATAAAGATGTGATGGTGAAAGATGAAGATATTTATCGCTTGTATGAGAAGCTGCCCCAAGGAAAGCAGCTTATTGAATATAGCAACGAGGGGCATTGCTGTAACTTTAAATTGGAAACATTGCGACAAATTTCCGGGAAGTGGCTTTTGGAGGATGAAAAATGAGATTTGAACAGTTCGGTCAACTGGTTTCAGACATAACTAACGTGCGGCTTGAAGATGTACGGGAAAGTTCCCGCTTCAGGGAGGATTTGGGAATCGATTCCTTGCAAATGGTCAATTTATTCACACAACTTACAGTGCGATTCCAAGTGGGGGTCGAAGTGATTGAAAGTGCCGATGACCTGCTGACAGTAGGCAATCTTTATCGGGCACTGCATAGGGGGGAAATTAAATGAACACATTTTTCGATAGATACATGCAAACTCAGGATCGCTCAAAAACGATTTTGACCACATTTACGGGAAGCTATAATGCAGCGGAGTTGACACAACAAATGGATGCCTATGTGGATCTTCTCCATAATAAGAAAATTCGCGGGAAAAGGGTCGCGGTGCTCGTGCCCCATGTATTCTCATACGTCTCTCTAATCATGGCGATCAATAAACTTGGAGGCGTTGTTTCTCCTATCAGTTCCTCGTACCGTAGCGATGATTTAAAGCAGATTCTGAGCTTCCTTGATCCGCATATTGTCTTTACGATAACAACGCATGGCGGTTTTCCGTTTGCCCATGAAGTCGAGGAATGGGCAAAATCCAGCGACAATTACACCGTGCTCTATAAGTCGGACGATAGCTTTCAATGGGAAGAAAGGAATATCGGAGATATGAGCAGGGAAAAACCGGACGAAGCTGCCCCAATCGACTTTATCAGCTTCACTTCAGGCAGCACGGGAGTACCCAAGGGACTCATGTTACAAACGAGCAATCTTGAAGCGCTCGGTCAGTGTTTCAAAGACACTTCCGATATGAGAGCAGGCGATCGGCTTTTTGTCACAGCACCTGCAAGCTCCGTGATGGGGTTAGCTATCATAAGCGTAGGATTCAAACAAGGTGCGCAAATTATATTGCCTGACTCTTTCGAACTGCCTTTAATGGTCAAACTTATGAAGGACTCGAACATAAATAAAATGCTCACGACTCCCTCCATCTTGAAAGCCATTTACCCCTTCGCGGAACAAATGGCGCCTGTAACGATAGCAAATCTGGAGTTTTGCGGTCTTGCCGGGGAAGTCGTCACGGAAGAAATATCCAATCAATTTTCATTTAATGATAAATGCCGGATCAGCGGGATTTACGGCTGCAGTGAACATGGAGGCATTCTAGATTGTGATTTGCGTAAAAAGGCGCAATGGTCCCTTTACAGCGGAATAGATTACAAAATAGACCTCGACGGGGAACTGCTCGTTCGAACTCCTCATGGCTTTTTGGGCTATTATAAGCGTGAGGACCTAACTTCTCAGGTCTGGACCCTCGATGGATGGTTTCGTACGGGGGACCTGGTCCGTATGAACGAAGATAACAAATTTGAAATCATCGGGCGGAAGAAGGATCTCATTAAAAAAGGGGGACAACAGGTTGCGCCTGGGGAGGTTGAACATATCCTGCTTCAGCACCCGAATGTGAAACAAGCGGTTGTACTCGGCGCACCGCATCCTGTGTATGGCGAGCAAGTTGTAGCTTTTACTGTTTTGCATGACGCTACCTCTGTAAAGGAACTATATCCGTTTTGTTCCGGCCGAATCGCAGGTTATAAAGTCCCCGATGCCATAGAGGTATTATCTGAAATTCCCATCGTGCAAGGTAAAGCGGATAAAATCACATTACGGAAAATGTTTTTAGCAAAGAAAGGATAAAGCAAATGAAATTGAAGACGAAGAAAACATTACTAAAGCAATTTATTTCCAGAATGCTGCTTCTGCTCGTCTTAATATCGGTTGTCTCTGGAGCGATTCAAGGATACGTTTTATACAATAAAATCAATGAGGATACCATGCAGCAAGCATCCATGATCGCCGGGACGATTGAACACGGCATCACAGAGACGGATTTGGCGTCTAAAAACATAGAGCATCAGATTGACTTGAAATTGGAATTGCATGTGAGGCGTATCGTTGACCGATTACAGGCGCGCAGCCATCAAAATATTAGCACGGAACAACTTTTTCAGCTTCGAGATGAAATGGAAACAGCAGGAATTACGATTATTGCGCCGCAGGGTGACGATTTCGTGAATGTCAAATCGACGGATGCCAAAGATGTCGGCTTCAGCTGGAAAACCGTTGGAAGGGCGCAAATCATGAATTCGTACGCTGCAATCATGAAAGACGAAGTTTTACAGGATCCAACGGTAAGTTATACGGGTAAGGGAATCTTTACTTTATTTGCGGCCCAAGCCGTTGTTCATTCGGATAAACCGGCATTTTTCAAATATACCTATTATCATCCGCCCGGTACGGACTACATTATCAGTACCTCGATTGAAGCAAGTGAAGTTTATAACTTTATTCAGAAGGTTGGTACAGACACATGGATTGCTAGCGTATTGGAAGAGAATCCCTATGCCAAAGAAATTGCTGTCTTGGACCCGCGAGTGTTTGCGAATCCGTCTCTCGAAAAAGACATATATCCTCCGTTGAAACAAGTCGTTTACGGAGAATATAAATTTAGAAACGATCAAGATCTGGCACTTCTCCAAACAGGAGAAATACAGGAAGAGCATAAGTATATTCAAAAAATCAATGGTCAATCCCTCTATAAAATGTTCCTTCCATTGAATGACGGAAAGGTCATCTATATTGCTTTGGATTATAAAAAACTCAGTGCGCCGCTTAAGAATTTTTCGCTCCTATTGATCGTGTCCGGTTTTGTTTCATTGATTGCGCTGTTTATGTTTGCAGCCAGCTTCTTTAACAAAATTTACAAAGATATACAGAAAATAATGGTTCAAATCAAACAGCTTGAGCTAGGCGACTTGACCGCAAAAAGCACAGTGTCCGATGGCGGTGAACTTGGTGAGTTATCAGCTTCGACAAATAAAATGACAGATACCTTGAACCAATTATTAACGGATACGCATGATCAAGCAACAAAAGCACAGAGACTTTCGGTGTTGCTGGAAACTGAAGCAAACCAATCTGTCGAAAAGGTGTTTACTATCTCGATGGAAACTACTTCCAAGGCCAGAGAATCCGTTGAAGAGATTTTCTATTTTATCGATTTAATTGAGGGGCATCTCAAAAATCAAGAATATACTGCCATGGTAAAAGAAATTCTTGACCGATTGGATCATATGCGTCAACTCGCCAGGGACCGAACAAATAATACAACGGAAATTACGATTACACTGTCTGATTTGTTTAAATCACTGCACAACCAGTCCAGCGATTTGTCCGATATATCGAAATCGTTATTGCAGCATTTGGCAAAGTTCAAGCTTGGAAATTAGAAAGGTGTGAGTGTGCGCATGCTGTTCGTCCCTGAAATGTCTACAGATAAAAACGCCTTAATAGAGGGCGAAAATATCGAAATCATGCAATCCCTGTTGAAAAAGGGATATGAGGAGCTTTTTCATTTAGTATACTGTGACGGCCCCTTTAACTCCGGCCTGCTATTTTCTGCAACCCAGCCTGAATTTGGACTTGAGTACATTTATCCGTGGTCACAACACGAAACTATTCATAACTATTTTAACCTGCAGCTTTACCTGGATCATTATCGAAAACGAATTACGCTGGCCAAACAGCTCTTGCGCGAAGACGGAATCTTCGTGCTTCAAACCAATATGGTTTGCGGGCATCATTTAAAAGTACTTTTGGATGAGATTTTTGGCAGAGAAAATTTCCAGTGTGAGGTCATCTGGAAACATAGCGATACCCCTTGGGAAAATCCATGGGGCTTTCCCGTCGGTTATCAACACGAGACCGTTTTGTTTTACAGCAAATCCGCCCGATTTGCGGAACGGTTGCACACTGCGACCAACTGGCCGTCCGTCTGGGACGATATCACAGGGTATCAATACGGTGAAGAAGAGGAAACCCGCTACCCTTCGCAAAAACCGGAGAAATTGGTCGAAAGAATTTTAGACATTGCGACCAAGGAAGGCGACTGGGTAGCGGATTTTTACTGTGGAAGCGGAACTTTGCCTTACGTAGCGGAAAAGAAACGGCGTAGATGGCTGGCATGCGATAACACACCGCTTTCGATGAAAGTGACGCAGGAAAGGCTGCGTAAAATTGAAGGTTCATTTAACTCGTATTACACGGTGGATGAGTTTGAGCCTCGTTGTTTCGTTCGTAACGAATATGTCAAACGGAGAAGGACGGCGGTTTCAGCCCGGGAGATCCAGGCGCTGCAGAATCAAAATGATCGTATAGACGTGACTGCCTATCATTTTCTTCCTGATGTAGATCTCGTTAACGAGACAGGGCAGTTCACTTTTTATTATCAGTTTCCTTTGATATCGGAGGAAGGAATTAGTGAAACCCAAACGGTTAAAGTTGCCCGTCCCATTCCGGTTAAAGGTAACGATGGAATTAGGCTTGTTGTCCCGAACGAATTCGAGTGGATTTTACACCACATGGTACTGGTGGAGAAGAATAGCTTTAGTATGTTAAATGTTTCACGTTATGACAAGGATTATAAACACATCTTCCACTGGGACCAAGCCTTAAGTAAAGCAAGGGAATGGCTTCACCGCATGAAAGGGAAGTGGATTATTGCTTCCGTTGAAGAGGACGGTGTGATTAAAATTACGGATTTATTCGGTTATAAGTATGCTTTACCCAAATAATGAAATAAAAGGAGGCTGATGGATATGTCGCTGGAAACGCAGTATGAAACTAAAGGATCGATCTTTTACATCAAGATTGTCGGTCTCATGGATTATTCAACTATCGATAATTTCAATGTAGAGATTCCGGAGAAAATAACGGAAATTGTCGTCGATTTTTCGGCTTTGGAATTTATTGATTCTACGGGTATCGGCGCGATTCTCTCAATCATCTATAAAGCGGTTGATCGAGGAATAGTCGTGGAGTTCGTAAGTCTTAATGAAACAGTCGGTGAGTTATTTGACACCGTTGGCGTTTTTCGAATCATAGAGGCCCTGCAAAAAAGAGGACGGTGATTTACATGATTCGCGAAAATAAGTTTCAATCTCTTGGGGAAATTGGCTCGACTGAAATGAATAAAACGCTGCAACGGGAAATTCATCTTGCGCGCAACATTCAAACCAAGCTGTTAAATGGGGGGAAGCTTGAATTACCAAGTGGCGAAGTGTCAGGTATTTCGATTCCAGCACGTATGATCGGCGGAGATTACTTTGATTTTTACCCTCTTTCAGACGGGAAAATTCGAATCATTATCGGAGATGTAATGGGAAAAGGAATACCTGCGGCGATGCTTATGATTTTGACTCGCGGGGCCTTTCGCAGCGCGGCGGAAGTAACGAGAGGACCGGGAGAGACGCTCACCGCCATGAATAAGGCCTTATACAAGGACCTAAGGACGTTAGGGTCATTTGTAACCGTGTTTTGTGCGGATTGGGATCCAATCGAGGGTATATTTATGTATGCTAACGCAGGCCACAGCCTGCCGGTTATCATTCGAGCCAGTGTCGGTGCGATCGATCCACCGGACTTAAAAGGTGTTATGCTCGGCGGATTGCCGGGACAGAATTACAAGGAAGAGAAGTTGCGGCTTCAAAAGGATGATCTTGTGTTTTTTTACACCGATGGAATCGTGGAAGCCAGCAATAATCAAGGCCAAATGTTTAAAATAGAACGCCTTGTCCAATTATTGATCGAACATGGATATAAAAAGGCATCTGACATTGAACAAATCGTGATTGACAGTATAAATGTTTTTACTGAGGGGTTACCGCAGAAAGATGATATAACGATGGTGACACTTAAAGTTACGGCAAGATAATCGATTTTAACGCTCCGAACCAAAGATAGTAAGGAGGCGCACTTAACTTGATAGCAAAGGGAAAAAGTGTTGTTTCAAAAGGGAAAACCGTAAAAGAGGCTGTCGTTATCGCTCTAAATCTATTGGAAGCTGCGCTGGAAGACGCAGAAATAGAGATTATTGAAAACGAATCGAGAGGGATTTTAGGTTTTGGTTCGAAGCTTGCTGTTGTGAGGGTAACGGTTAATAAGATAAATGAAGATCTTACTTCGAACACTTCCTTTACCGGATCTGAGCTGGAAAAAATGCTTCAATCCACCATGTACATCGAGGAATTTGCAGCTGCCAGTGCTGTCACCGATATAGATATTAAAGCAACAGAACCTGATTTGTCTGGGATGGTATGGGTGTCTGGCGGTCATATTCACTGCAGGGATGCGCCGGATAAATATCCTCTCGTGATGCCTGGAGAAGGAATGAAACTCTTTATAAACGAAAAATTGATTGAAAAGACGGTTATTGTAAGCGAAAAAGATATTATGGAAGTGGAACTTCAGGACAGAGAGCAGCTGCCCCAGTGGGAAATCAATGTCAGTGCAAATAAAATGGAAGCTTTCTTGAAGGTAGTGTCTACAGGCGCTCGCATTTATAGAAGATTGAAAGACAAGGAGCCAAGCAACTATATACAGTTGGAGATAGAGGAAAAGAAAATCCCAGTGATTATTGACGCCCATCGGGTCATGGAACAGCTTAGCGACCTGGGAATCGTATATGGAGTGAATTATTCCGAAATTGTCCGGGCTTGTACGAATGATGAAGCGGGTTCTTATATCATCGCGCAAGGTGAGCCTCCTTCACCGGGTAAAAACGGATATTTTAAACCGGCGATTGAAGTGGATATCAAAAGGGGATTGAAAGAGCGTTCGGATGGTACGATCGATTATCGGGAAATTCAAGAGTTCCCTTCGGTCGAGCGCGGACAAGTTTTGGGAATTATTTATCAACCTATTCCGGGAACGCCGGGTAAAACGGTCACGAATGACCCTGTGCTCCCTCCGGAAGTTTTCCCGCTCGCAGTTAAAGAGGGGCACGGTGTTGTTTTAGTAGAAGAAGGCACTAAAGTGGTTGCGACCGATGCGGGACAACCCAAGATCAAGGTTAAAGGAAACCTCGCTGAAATTTCAGTAGTTCCCAAATTGATGATTACAAACGATGTCAACCTAAATAACGGAAATGTGCACTACATAGGCGATGTCGAAGTCGTCGGGTCTGTCCAGGATGGAATGGTGGTGGAAGCACAAGGCAGTGTGATGATCCATCAAAATGTGAATATGGCGAAAATCAGTGCGGGAGACTCGGTGATTATTCGTAATAATATCATTTCAAGTGAAGTTACCGCGGGCAATAATAACATTTTACTCGCGGAGATTCACCAAATTCTTGGAAAACTGATCACGCAAATGAAACAAATGGTAGAAGCAATCAGTCAACTTTCCAGCGTGTCGGCATTTAAGGTATCATCTTTTACCCAGACCGGATTGGGACCCTTGATTAAAATCTTATGTGACGGGAAATTTAAATCTGTTCCAACCTTAACCATGGCCTTAAAAAACAACATCAAAAGCGGTATCGAAATCTTAGACCATAAATGGGTAGAGTTTGGTGAAAACATATATAAGGGATTTATGATGCCCCATGCTTCTCCCTTCAGGTCGGTACAAGAATTGGTTCAAATGACAAAACAAGCGGAGGCTCTATTGCTAAGTATCGAGGAAGATCCGGAAAATACAAATTGTTTTATCAAAGCCAGCTTTGTGCATAACAGCAAGATCTATTCCAGTGGTGATATTACAGTAATTGGACAAGGAGTTTATAATTCAAAATTGCACGCAGGCGGCGACATCGAGGTTGAAGGTTATGTCCGTGGCGGTGAATTTTTTGCAACCCATAGTGTCACGATTGGCGAGGCGGGAACAAAGGGTGGGGTACCAACAAAGATTGTGGTTCCGAAAGAGGGAACGATCAAGTTAAACTCGGTTATGGAAGATGTTGTAATCCAAGTCGGTTCAAAAATCCATAAATTTTCCGATCAATCTTCTCATATTTTTGCGCGGCTTAGTGAAGACGGAGATTTGCTAATTTAATAAAAGGGAGTGTCTAAATTGTTTAAATATACGATTGAAAATATAGATTCTACAACCATTGTTGTATTTGAAGGGGATATGGATATCGACGTCACGGAGTTGATTGAAGAGGAACTAACCCCAGCGTTACTAACGAGCAGCGAAATTGAAATCGATTTTTCCAAAGTTCTCTTTGTGGATTCATCCGGCATTGGTTTGCTGATTACACTTGTTCAGAATATACAAACACAAGGTAATACTGTAGTAATCGTGAATC
The DNA here is from genome assembly GCF_017833255.1 of Paenibacillus sp. PvR098. NCBI lineage: Bacteria > Bacillati > Bacillota > Bacilli > Caryophanales > Paenibacillaceae > Paenibacillus > Paenibacillus sp. PvR098. The sequence goes on along the minus strand of NZ_JAFIBU010000001.1, from coordinate 2,499,173 downwards.
TAAGTGCGGAAGTGATGCAAATATTTGCTCTGCTACAACTGCCTGAAATATTAGGGCCCGAGGTATTGGCTGATTTCCGGGGTTCTGTTGATCTATAACATGATCTGCATCCCAAAACAAATCGTATCGAGTAAGTGCTTATTACCACAACCGAAACGAAAAGTTGGTGTAATCATGAACCATGAAATGCTTCTAAGAGATCACAAAATTGCAATCCTCGACACAATATTAGATGGTTTTATCGCAATAGACAGGGATTGGCGAATCACCTACTGGAACAAAGAAGCTGAACTAATCACTGGTAAAACTGCCAAAGAAATCTTAGATGCTCCAATATGGGATATTTTCCCGCAAGAAGTCGGGAGTTTAAGTTCTACAAAGTTACATGAAGCAATGTATGAACAGATGACCGTCCGCTATGATACCTATCTCAAGTTAACCAATCAATGGTATTCAGTGCATGTTCATTCATCAAAGCAAGGATTGACAGTGTTTCTTCTAGATATTACAGGCAGAAAAAGGGCAGAACAGCAACTAACTACTATCGCCTATAATGATATTTTAACATCAAATCAAAAACAATTGAAAGAGCGTCTGAATGATTTTCTTATGAATGCCAAAAGTAACAACGATCATGTTGCCGTAATGATTCTTAACTTAGAACGTTTTAAAATAGTGGACGTGCCGCATATTTGTGACCCGGCAGATGATGTTATGGCTGCAGCTTCGAGACGATTGACATCGCACTTTCCTATGGATACTGTATATCGGTACAATGGGGACAATTTTGCTGTTTTGCTGCCCAAGTTGAATGTTCTTCAAATACAGCTACTAGCTGAACGTATCATTACAGATTTTCAGATGCCTTTTTTTCATGAAAATTCGAAAATCGTGTTTTTGCCGAGTATCGGAATAAGTTTGTACCCAATGGATGGGAACCAAGGCGAAAACTTATTAGCAAATGCTGTACACGCGATGCGGCGAGCATTAGATGAGGGAGAGAATAACTATCAATTCTATAGCGAGGGAATGAATATCAATCCATGTTGACAATGGAAAAGGAGCTGCGCAAGGCGCTAATACGGAATGAGTTGATATTGTTTTATCAGCCGCAGGTGGATCTCCGTTCGGGAAGAATTGTAGGTACCGAGGCGTTAATCCGTTGGAAGCATCCGGAGAGGGGGATGGTATCAGCGCAGGATATTATCCCGTTAGCCGAAGATACAGGTCTTATTGTTCCTCTTGGGGAATGGATATTAGACGCTGCTTGTACTCAGAACAAGGCTTGGCAAGACATGGGTTATGATCCTATGGTCGTATCGGTCAACTTATCCCCCAGCCAATTCGTAAAAAGTAATTTAATCAAACTAGTAAAAAAGGTACTAGAGCAGACGGGTTTGGATCCCTGTTATCTTCAGCTCGAAATTACCGAAAGCCGCAAGATGGATGTTGATCGTGATCTTGCAATTTTGGAAAAGTTGAAAGAGTTTGGCGTTTATCTAGGTATAGATGATTTTGGTAAAGGATACAGCTCACTTGTCTATTTGAAAGAATTCCCTATTGATACATTAAAGATTGATCAGTCCTTTGTACATGACTGCACTGTTCATATAAAAGACGCCGAGATAGTAAAGATGATTATTTCCATGGCTCATAGCTTGGGTCTCAATGTCATAGCGGAAGGCGTGGAAACTAAGCAACACCTTGATTTTCTTAAACAGCATTTATGTAATGCGGCGCAAGGATATCTGTTCAGTAAGCCGCTTCCGGCGGATGAATTAGAGCGTATGTTCTGTGAAAATACAAGACATTATGGCATACGGCTGGATTACCCACTTTTCTGACCTGCCAGAATTGAGAGGTGAGAAAAGATGGAACAATATTATATAACCTACAAAGGAAAAAAACTGTTGGGTCCTATGTCAAGGCAGGAGGCGGAGGAAAAGCAAAAGTATTTGAGCTTACTATTTATTAATTTAGAGATAACGCCTTATCGATAATTATAGAAGCGATTGACCGGTACTCTTAAATTTCAACTCTGCTCCTTACATTCGCCCCCTGTGGTTGACGGCGGTGTAAAACAGGAGGTAATAATCGAACGGCAGCTGCAAATTAGGCTGCTGTTTTTTTATGTCAATTATGCTCATGAAGCACACGTTAAAAATAATGTTGGACCCATCTTCTGCCTGTCATATCAATAAATTAGTGCCTCTCAGCTGTGATGGATCACGCAAAAAAATTGCGGTATAGCGAAAGCGGTTTTGCGGTTACCACTCGCAAAAAAAGTAGTATGATTTTCGAAAGATGCTAAACCATTATGGAATGACACGAATTAAAAAGTATTGGGTGAACTCCTATGGCAGAATAGTTCCGGAAAATTCGGATTAACTATTCAGTGATGCAGGGAGATTATAATACTTCTCGGTTGGACCAAATGTCCGGTGAAACCAAAATGGAGTTAGTTTCATAGTGCAATTACCGGAGGAATCAATACATGAATTTGAAACAAAAACTTGTTCGCAAAATTATGAATTATACCGGCATGTCCCAATATGTCGATCAGGCGTTCGAAAATTCTAAATCTGTGGAACAAAAGTTAAAGGAACTATCCAGTATTACGGGACAAATCTCGGAAGGAACGGGGCATCAGGCGGCTGCGCTCGAATCTGCCTCCGAGACCATACAAGAATTATCTAAGTCTATTGCGACTGTAAGCAGAAATGCAACGAGTTTAACCTCGTCAGCGGATGAAACGGCCTCTGCTATTCAAGAAATGGTCGCTTCGATTCAACAAGTAGCAGGAAACAGCGATAGTACCTCCAAATCCGTAGAGAAAATTTCCGCTTCCATTGGGGATATGGCTGAATCCGTTAAAGGTGTTGCCGGGAATGCGGAAGGTCTTACCGCTTCTGCAGCGGCAACCGCTGCAGCAATCAATCAAATGGTTGCTTCCATTGAACAAGTGGCGGAAAGCAGTGAAAGTACAACGGGGTCCGTTGAACAAATCTCCGTATCCATCGAAGCGATGGGGAAATTAATAAAAGGTGTTGCTGGAAATGCCGATAGCGTTAACTCATCTGCAAACGAGACTTCGGATGCTATACAAGAAATGGTGACGTCCATTCAGCAAGTGGCAGGCAACAGTCAAAGTACAGCGGGATCCGTAGAACAAGTTTCAGTTGCCATTGAACAAATGGGGAAGTCTATTAGAGGGGTTGCCGACAACGCACAAAGCTTAACTGAATCTGCGCAAGAGACATCTCTGGCTATTCAAGAAATGGTTGCTTCCATCCATCAAGTTGCCGGCAATAGTGAAAGCACTAAAGGATCGGTCGAGGAAATCTCTATATCCATTGAACAAATGGGCAAATCCCTCAAAGGAATAGCTGTAAATGCGGAAAGCTTGACTGCTTCTACGCAAGAAACTGCAGTGGCTATTGAAGAAATGGTAATATCCATTGAACAAGTAGCAGGAAATAGCCAAAGCACCACACGGTCGGTGGAAGAAATATCGGTATCTATCGAACAAATGGGGGAGTCAATCCAAGGTGTTCTCGAGAATGCCGAAAGCATGTCTACATCCGCTAAAGAAACCTCGGATGCGATTCAAGAGATGGTCGCTTGCATTCAACAAGTAGCTGGAAATAGCAATAGTACGTCGAGTTCCGTGGAACAAGTCTCTGTATCGATTGAACAAATGGGAATATCCATTAAAGGTGTTGCCCACAATGCCGCGAGCTTAACGGCATCGTCAAAAGAAATGTCCGACAAAATCGAAGAAATGGCTGCTTCGGTTCAACAAGTGGAAGGTGATAGTCAAGTTACGGCAATTTCCGTGGAAAAAATTTCTGCCTCCATTGAACAAATGGATAAATCTATTAAAGGCGTTGCAGGTAACGCAGAACAGCTTCAGAATTCCGCATGGCAAACCTCCGCTTCCGTGCAACAAATGACGGCATCTATCGAGCAGGTTGCACAGAATGTCGGCAATGTGAACGAGTTGACGAGAAAAATTCAAGTCGCTGCGCAAAACGGGCAAAATTCGATCACGCAATCCTTATCCGGCATGAAGGATATTGAGGAGGTGATCCGTCAGGCATCTGATGCCATGACGAATCTGGGTAAAAGTTCCAGACAAATGGATAGTATTATCGAACTGATTTACTATATGGCGGAACAGACTAATTTGCTCGCTTTAAACGTTGCGGTTCAAGTGGCCAGAGCCGGTGAAAATGGCAAAGGTTTTGCCGTGGTTGCTGGCGAGATGCAAAAGTTGGCCCAATATAGTTCGAACGCAACTAAGGAAATTACTCAGTTAATCAAGACAATTCAATCCGAAACCTGTGACGCTATTAACGTGATTGCAGTAGGTACGGACAAGGTGGAGCAAAGTAAGCGGCTAGCCGATGATGCTCGAGTTGCAATTGAAAACATAGATACAGAGGTAGACATCATTACTAGAGAAGTTAGGCAGATAACTAACGCTAACGAACAGCAGTCGAAAGCAAGCAAAGAAATCGTTAAATGCGTCGTTGCATTAACTGGACAGGCTGACATGGTGACGTCCGCTACCAAAGAACAAGCTAAAGGTGTGACAGAGATCATCAAAGACGTGGTCAACGCCCGGGAAAAAGTTCGTCAGGTTACTGTAGCGATGGTAGAACAGAAAAAACAAATCAAGCATATCGTAAGAGCGGTAGAAAATGTAACGAATCAGGTGGAGATGGTCACAAAGGGGACCACAAAGCAGGCTGCTGGAGTAGAAGATATCATCAAAGGAGTTGCCAATGCCCGCGAACAAATCCGTCAAATCACATCTGCAACCGTAGAGCAGGCCAAACAAGGCCGATACATTGTGAAAGCCGCAGAGAACGTAACTAAGCAAGCAGAAATGGTGACCCAAGCTACCAAATCACAAGCTCAGGACGTAAAAGAAGTCATTAAGGGCGTGATAAATACCCGCGAACAAACGCGGCAAATTACCATTGCTACCGGGGAGCAGGCGAAACACGGTGAGCGTATTGTCCTAGCTGTAGAAAGCATAACAAATCAGGCGGAAATGGTCACCGCGAGCACAGAAGAGCAAGTCCAGGCCATGAACGTGATCATTAAGGGTGTCACAAACGCCCGTGAACAGGTCGGCCAAATTACAGCGGCGACAGTTGAGCAGGCAAAACACGGTCGAGACATTATCAATGCGGTAGAGAATGTCACAATTCAGGCGGATATGGTAACTTTATCCACAAAAGCGCAGGTTGTCGGAGTTGATGAAATTATCCAAGGAGTTTCCAATTCCCGAGAACAAGTTCGTCAAATCGCATTGGCAACCGCTGAGCAAGCGAAGTATGGGCGATATATTGTCAGTGCGGTTCACAATGTGTCCAACCAAATAGAGACAGTCACAAAGGCTACAAAAGAACAAGCAGCAGGCGTAGAAAAGATGATTGAGGGAATAGCTAACGCCCGTGAGCGGGTTCGTCAAATTTATGTTGCTACCGTCGAACAAGCGGAGCATGGAAAAGACATCGTTTATGCGGCCGATAATGTATCCAGGCGGGCAAAAATAATCGCCAAGGCAACTAAAGAACAGGCGCATAGCGTTGAAGAGGTCGTTCAGGGAATTAATAATGCTCGCGAACAGGTCCATCAGATCAAGGTCGCGACATTAGAACAATCGAGACATGGACAAGATATTATTAAATCTGTATACAACGTAACCAAGCAAGCTGCCGAAGTGACGGAGGGAGCGAAGGCAGAGCTGCAACAAATGGGGCGATTAGATCTTACCATTACGGAGATCGAACAAGTGATGCTCCAGAATATAGATGACGCCAAACGGACAATTGCAGAAACTAAGGAGCTCGTTCAAAAATCATCAATGATTCAGAAGTTGCTTTTAGTACTGCAATCATGAACTTTTCCTATTCAATTTTTACATTTTTCTAAACTTTGAAGAAGCGTAGGCTTCTTCAAGTTTTCATTGTTTCAAAGAGATTTAGTGCAGCTTTTTGTATAAAATATCTCACCGGGATACGTATGTTGTTTGCAATAGAAGTTAACCCAATGTTTGGTATTAAACGATTAACATTAGTAAACATTGAGTTGAGCAGACGGAGGAGCAGTCTGCTCAACTCAATGTTTATTGCTAAATGGCGTATTTGCGAACAAATTCAATTTGAGTCTAATACAAACAATGGTTATCAAGTCATTATTATTTCCATATCAACTCTTATCCTTCGTAATGAATTCGAATATTACTGCACATGCACTATTGAAAAAGTACATGAATCGCTTGCCTATCCGTAGATACGCAATCTCGGCGCCCAGGCTTGATTTGGACGGTCAAATGTGGGACCGCGAAGCAAAACTGGGCCTTTAGCCGCTGCAATCCGGAAATTATGAACAGATACCAAGGCTCTCATTTCACCAATGCCGTTTACCTCGAATGGTTAGAGAAGGAGGGTGTCAAGGTCTTGATGGACGGTAAAGGCCGGGCAACAGACAACAGCCACACAGAACGGATGTCCAATTTTACAATCAGGATCACCCTCATCAGGGAGCTTTATATATATTTTTTTGAGGTGAAAATTTTGAATCAAATTTTATTAATAGATGACCATGTTGTTATAATGGAAGGAATTAGAGCAATGCTTGAACAGGAACAAGATATTAAGTTATCCTATGCCGTTTCTGGAATTCAAGCGCTGGAGCAATTGCAGCACCAAATGTTTGATTTATTGCTGCTCGAATTCGATTTACCTGGCTTAAACGGGGTTGATTTGATACAAGAAATTTTACATATTGTGCCCAATGCTATGATCTTGATTTATTCGGATTACGATATCGAACCTCATTATAACCAGTTAATTGAAGCAGGTATTTCAGGTTATGTTCCTAAAAGGGCTGTCAAAGAGAGTCTGGTGAGGGCAATCCGTTGCGCTTTTAACGGAGAGACCGTGATTCCGACACATTTATTCAAGGCACTGCGTAGTGAAAATACTGAAAATGGTACGGTAAGAGGATCTACGACAGTTCCGATCAATGAAAGAGAACTTACCATTTTGAAGAATCTAGCAAAAGGAAATACTAACAAAGAGATTGCTGAAGTACTGTTCATAAGCCAACGTACATTGGAATATTCTTTAACACAGCTTTTCCATAAATTAAACGTGAAATCTAGAAAGGAAGCTGTAGCGAAATCCAAACAACTTGGTCTTCTCATAAGTCAGGATTTTATCTAAACGCTGGAAGTTTGCGACCTGACCTGTTCAAGGTCATGTAAATCGGGGCCTTTTTGTTTATGGGATAAAGTTCTTAGGCTATCTCTCCCCGAGTTACGTTTATAGTGTTTGTAGTGATAAATTGAAACCCGGGTGACATTATCTGTCGCTCGGGTTTTTTAAGCCTCTAATTAATACAGACGCATTAACAGCTGTATCACCACGCCTGCCGAAGCGCAAATAAATCGCCCAGCTCCTCGTTTGAGAGCTCCGTTATCCAGCTTTCGGAGGTGGAGATGACGTTCTCGCTCAAGCTCATCTTGCTCTCTAACATCTCGTCGATCTTCTCCTCCAGGGTGCCGAGGGAAATGAACTTATGCACCTGCACGTTGCGTTTCTGCCCCATCCGGTAGGCGCGGTCGGTGGCTTGGTTCTCGACGGCGGGGTTCCACCAGCGGTCGAAATGAAACACATGGTTGGCCGCCGTTAGGTTGAGGCCGACTCCCCCGGCTTTCAGCGATAGAACAAAGATGCCGGGGCCAGTTCCGTCTGCCGCCTGGAACGTGTCGATCATCTTATCACGTTCTGCCTTGGGCGTGCTGCCGTTTAGGTACAGCACGGGCTCGCCCCGATACGTCCGCAGCACGTCAGCCAATATGCGGCCCATGCCTACGTACTGGGTGAAGATCAAGCAGGAATCTCCTTCGTCCCGGAGCTCGCTAACCATGGCAACGAGCCGCTCCAGTTTCGCCGAACCCGTGATGAACGCTTCACGGTGTTCTTCGGACAGCAGTGTCTCCTCAGATAGCGGAGCTTCCTTCGTTAGAAGCACGGGGTGGTCGCATAGCTGCTTAAGCTTAGTCAAGGCAGCGAGGATGGCTCCTTTTCGCTCAATCCCCTCTAGATTCTTCATTCGCTCCATTAGATCCTTGACCACCTGCTCGTAGAGTGCCCCTTGCTCGGCGGTAAGGTTGATATAGACCTTCATCTCCAGCTTGTCCGGTAGATCCAGCTGGATAGCGGGATCATTCTTTTTACGGCGCAGCATGAAGGGCTTGACAAGCTTCTGGAGCTGCACCGTCTGCTCCTCGTCGTGATTCTTCTCGATGGGATTGGCAAAACGATGCTGAAACCCGCGCTGGTTCCCCAGGTAACCGGGGTTAAGGAAGTCGTAGATGGACCACAGCTCGGACAATCGATTCTCGATCGGCGTCCCTGTGAGCGCAATGCGGTGCCGTGCTTTGAGCGAGCGGATAGCTGTCGACTGTTTGTTTTGCGCGTTCTTGATATTCTGGGCTTCGTCCAGACAGAGTGAACTCCACATGATTTCCTTCAGGGACTCCTGATCCAACAGAGCAGTCGTATAAGAGGTGATGACAACATCCGTATCTTTCAAAACGGGTGAAAGTGCCTCACCGTTTAACCGTCCCTTCCCGTAATGAAGCAAAACCTTTAAATCGGGAGCAAAGCGGGCTAGCTCCTTCTGCCAGTTGCCAAGCACAGAAGTTGGACAGATGAGTAGGGCAGGGTACTCAGACTCTGCTTTGTGATGCAGTAAATAAGTGATGAATTGAACGGTTTTGCCAAGCCCCATGTCATCGGCTAAACAGGCGCCAAGCCCGAACTTTCTAAGAAAACTCAGCCATGTGAAGCCTTCACGCTGGTAGCCGCGCAGCTCTGCGCGCAGCCCGGCAGGTACGGCAAGCTCTTCTAATTCGGACGGCTGTCCAAGCTGACGAAGCAGCGCTAAGAGGTGTGAGTTTAACTCAACCTCCAGCTTGATCCGTTCTTCTTCGTCTTCCGCATCCTCTCCTGTTGTAGGATCACTTGATAACGGCTTTTCTTGTTCCAATTCGCTTAACAGATGCAGTTGAAGGACATCCTGCAAGGACAATCCTTCTTCCGGGTTCATGCTTTCCATGAACCTCCGGATCTGCTCCAGCAGAGCAGGATCCAAGAAGACCCATTCACCGCGGAAGCGGAAAAGCCGTTCCTTGCGGCTAAGCAGCTCTGCGAATTCGGCTTCGTTCAGATCCGCATCGCCGATGGCAATCCGCCAGTCGAAGTTGACAAGGGCGTTTAGCCCGAATAACGACTGGCCTCTGCCGCCGGCTTCAGATGTAACCTGTGCCCGCAGGCGGGGCTTCCGCTTGGAGGCGGCCTCCCACCAGCCGGGCAGCATGACGTTCCAGCCGTCACTCAGTAATTGACGGCTGTCCGTAGTCAGGAACCGCCAAGCGGCTTCGTCGCTTAACGGCTCGGCGAAGAGCTCGCCGCTGCTATTCCCGTTTGGAAGCCTAGCTGCAAGCCTTGCCGCCCATCCGGGAGAACGCTCCCGGATGTAAGGGCTCCAATCGCTGGCCCATGCGCCGTAAGCCTGCCCGTCTGCCGCCAGGCGGATGGGCACGAGGGCTGAGCCTTCGCTTTTATCCTGCAAAACTAAACGGAGACGCCAATCATACTGCTCTTCGTCCGGTTCCAGCAGCTGCAAAGCAGGGCGGAAGGGGGCCGTGTCCGGCTTCCAGCCGAGTGCTGCAAGCCACTCTTCCTCCGTAAACGCAGCAGCCGAGGCGGCTGCCGCTGGGGGTCCTTGAAACAGCGCGGGATACTCGCGCCGAAGATCGGACGCGGCGGCTTCGTCCGCATAGTGCTCCGTGGAAACAGTGGCGGAGAAGGCCGAGCGCAAACCGGACATTTCCTCGCCTAAGACGTCCAGGCCTTTCAGTGTATCCCAATCCAGTTCTTTAAGCCCTTCGGATCCGGCCTCCCATGTCCATTGCAGCACCCCATTCCGGAAAGAGCTGTAGCTTGGTAAATAACGGCCATCCTTGGCCTCTCTGTAGAGTAATGGTGCTGCCTCAAGTAATCCCTTAGTTGCTTCATTTCCGCCTTCCCACCGGAGGATGTCCATGAAATTCGGCTCGGCGAAGAAGGGCAGCACCATTTCCGCAGGGAGAACCGTCATGGTCAGTTCACCAGCCTGCTGCAGCTCCAGAGTTGTACCATAGCAGGATGGCTGGTGCCAAGCGAACAATAATTTACGGAATTTATCGCCGGGAATATCAATTCCATCCTGAAGCCCCCATAGCAGGGCATCCCCGCTGTCCGTTAGAATCACATGCAAGGTCATATCACACAATTTTGTGCTCATTCCAACAGCTTTCCTTTCTTCATTTCCTCTTGCAGCGCCCGCAGTCGGCTGTGACGTTCCATAAAACCGGTTAAGAAGCGATCCCAGCGCTCGATTTGTTTCATCTTCTTGTACACCTTTTCCAGTCTTTTCAGCAGCCTGACCGCTAATTTGTAATTATGCCGATTTTTAAGGGTGACATAATGGTCGATGGCTTGATGGTAATAAGGCAGTAGGAGACCTGGCGCTTCCTTCTCAATCGGCTGCAGGACGCTGACGCGATGGTAGAGGGGATCATGTCCTTGAAGGATTTGCATTTCTACCCAAGGCTTCCATTTTCGCTGCTCGTACAGCACATCTTCGATGATCGGGGTAGAATGGGGCAGCATCCCTTCCAGCACGTTCCACAAATGCTTCTCGGCTTCAGGATCATGCGCGATAGCTTCTTTCCAGTAACTTATATAGGCATCGAGCTCCTTGGTCTTTTGGCCATAAAAGTAAGAGGCAGTCCTCTTCAACCAATCCACTAGATTTGCCCAGTCGCGAGTATCGGAAATATGATTCAGGAAAGGAAGAAATAGACTCGCAGGCGCTTTTTTTAACGAACCGCTCGCTTCCAAAGCCGCCCATGCTTCGTTGCTTCTGGATTGATGAAGATACAAGAAAGCCCTCACTGTTGAGAGAGAATCGGAAGGCGAATCGGTTGGTTGCTTCTCTATCTCGTTAATTTCTTGCGACACCCAGTCGTCGGCCTTGGGATGGGGGGCTATCCAGTACTTCCACAGCGCCGTATACAGGCCATAATCCAGATACTTATGACCGGTTTCTTCGGCTAGCTGCTGCCTTATATAACTTAACGTTTGTTTAAGACGTTCCCCAGAGTGGGTGAAGTTGAATTGGGCTGATTTCTGCTTTAACAAGGCATGAATTTCATCGTACATCCGGTACAGCGCAAAAGAGGTGTAGTAGTTTACACTGCCTTGAGCGTTCTGCTCTTTTATCTTTCGTAGGATGAATAACTCTTGATGCAGTTCGAAATAAATCCAGTCCGTTGCCAAAAAAGGAATGGCACCCTTCCGGATATTTTGCAGTTGATACCGTAGTAGGTCCGTAAACATCCCCTGATCATAACCCGGTTTAACATGGGATGTATACTGGTTCAGAAACTCATGCCAGCCGAAAACATCCATGTTGGGCAGTGAGTTGAGCAACGACTCTGAGGCGGAAACCGAATCCGTCCGCTTGAGGTGATGCTTGGCATTCACAATCTGGGTAGCTGTATAACCGAATCGGTTAGCAAGCTCCATCATAACCGCTGCCAGATGTTTGCAGGAGGTTTGGACCGGGCAAGTACAGGAACTGGATCTGAGCTTATCTAAATTCAGCGTAACCCTGTACTCCTCCGAGCCTGTTACCCTTGCCTGAACCAAGCGATCCTCAGAAATGATCAGTGTTGCTACGCGCTGCTGTTTAAAATAAGTAAACCCTCGGCTAAGGGTAACCTCATTAAAGGTTGAAGCTACTTGCTCAAGCAGCTTCAACCATTGCTCATCATTTAAAACGGGAATAGAACTCATAGCAAAGCTCCTTGCTAAAAATAAAGGATTCAATCCATTACTATTATAGAGGGGTACGGATATAAATACGATATTTTCACAATTAGGCTCAAAAAACAATATTCCTGACAATATCGGGCTAAAGATTTGATAAAATAGGGAAAAGGAATCAAGGAAGAAGGGACAAACCCCTTAACCTCAATCATTTTCCCTTATTTCTTATCAAGACAGTATACAGATTAAGTCAGGCAAGCGGAGGTGCGTAATGGATATACACGATAAGGTAAGCACGGGATTGAAGGGTTTTGATCAAGTCATCGACAAGCTTCGGCTGGGGGACAATGTCGTTTGGCAGGTGGATTCAGTTTCAAATTATAAGAAAATGGTTGAACCGTATGTCGAACAGGCTAAGCTGGATAAAAGAAAGCTGGTCTACGTCCGTTTTGGCAGCCATAAACCGATTCTGGAGGAAAGCCCGGATATCAAAATTGTTCATGTCGAGGCCGAAAAAGGTTTTGAAAGCTTTGCGACCGCGGTGCATCATTTGATCGAGCAAGAGGGCAGGAAGGCCTTTTATGTTTTTGATTGCCTGACCGATTTGTTAGAATACTGGCATTCCGATTTGATGATCGGAAACTTTTTTAAGGTGGCCTGCCCGTATTTATATGAGCTGGACACGATTGCCTATTTTGCTATCATACGAAATGCTCATACCTACAGCACCATTGCAGGTATCCGTGAAACGACTCAGCTTTTGCTTGATTTATATCAAGTGAATGAGAATTACTATATTCATCCCCTCAAGGCGTGGCAGCGATATTCCCCTACCATGTTCTTTCCGCATTTAATACGGGGACAAGAGTCAATCTGCATCACAGCAAGTTCCAAGGCCGCGGAGCTGTTCTCCAGCATCCATCGCGGTGAGGAACGGCTTGATTACTGGGATGTTCTTTTTATCAAGGCAAAAGAAGCGCTCACGCTTGACCTTGAGCAGCAGGAAACAACCAAAAGGCTCTTAATGTCCATGCTCATATTCAAGAAATCCAGAATGTTCGAGCTTTGCGACCGATATTTTACCTTAAACGATATTCTGACGATCGCATCGAGAGAGGTAGGAACAGGCTTTATCGGAGGAAAAAGCGTGGGTATGCTTGTGGCCAGAAAGATTTTGGAGCGGGATGGAAACGATCGCTTTGCACCTTTTATGGAGCCCCATGACTCCTACTATTTGGGCTCGGATGTATTTTACACCTATATTGTTCAAAACGGCTGCTGGAAGCTTCGCACAAAGCAAAAGACGAAAGAAGGATATTTTAAATATGCGCCTGAGCTGAAAGAGAAAATTGTACACGGAAGGTTTCCGGAGAATATTCAAGAGAAATTTGTCCGAATTCTCGAATATTTTGGGCAGTCTCCTATTATTGTGCGCTCCAGCTCCTTGCTTGAGGATAATTACGGGAATGCCTTTGCGGGAAAATATGACAGTGTGTTCTGCGCGAATCAGGGTACGCCCGAGGAACGATATGAAGCCTTTGAACAGGCGATACGTACCGTTTATGCCAGCACAATGAATGAGGATGCGCTTGTCTACAGGATGAACAGAGGGCTTTTTGAGAGTGATGAGCAGATGGCCATATTGATTCAGCGTGTTTCCGGAGATCATTATCATGAAGAATTTTTTCCCCATATTGCAGGCGTAGGAAACTCCTCCAACCTTTATGTATGGGACAAAAGTGTGGATATGGACGCAGGCATGCTTCGCTTAGTGTTTGGACTTGGCACAAGGGCGGTAGACAGAACGGTCGGTGATTATGCAAGAATTGTAACCCTTGATCATCCTGAGCGCATACCGCTGATGAATGCTGAAGATCATAAGAAATTTTCTCAACATGATGTTGACCTTCTTTCCCTAAAAGAAAATAAGTTAACAAGTAGAATCCTGGAAGACGTCATCCCCTATGACTTAAAGGTAGATAAAGAGTTGTTTGCCTCTTTGGACTACCAAACGCTAAATCGCCTTCACGAGCTTGGATATACCGACAGTAAAGCGCCTTATATTCTTGATTTTCAAAAATTGCTTAAGAATACCGAATTCCCCAGTCTGATGAGGGATATGCTAGCTCTATTGTCTAAGGCTTATGATTACCCGGTGGACATTGAATTTACAGCCAATTTTGCGGAGGACAACCATTTTAAGGTGAATCTTCTGCAGTGCCGCCCTTTGCAAACGAGAGGTTTAGGCAATTCGGTCGAAATACCGAAGCTGA